>NZ_ML974128.1:377076-745088 GCF_004765815.2 Halorussus salinus
CTCCTCTCTTCTTCTTCGGTGGGGGGGGGGGGGGCCCCCCCCCCCCCCCCCCCCCCCCCCCCGACCTACGTGGATTACTCCCCGTCCCCGCGCTCGGCCACCAGCACGCCGACCTGCTCGTGGACCTTCTCCACCGCGGTCAGCGCGAACCCGGCCTCGGTCAGCGCGTCCGCCAGATGGCCAACCGTCGAGGGGTCGTCCACTTCGGGGCTGTAGAACGGCTCGTCGGGGTTCGGCTCGCCGAAGAACATCACGTCGCCGAGGACGAACTTCCGCGGTCCCAGTTCCGCAATCGCTTCTACCGCCTCGACCTTCTCGTCGTCGCTGAGGTGGTGCATCGCGAAGTTCGACACGACGATATCTGCCGCCTCGACGTTCGGTTCGCGGAACCGACCCTCGCCGAACGCGACGTTCTCGATGCCCTCCGCTTCGGCTTTCTCGCGGGCCTCCTCCATCATCCCCTCGCTGATGTCGCGGCCGACGACCTCGCCCGCGTCGTCGGCGAGCGCCAGCGCGATGGCCCCGGTGCCGGTGCCGAGGTCCGCCACGGTGTCGTCGGGACCGGGACTGGCGTGGTCCACGACGAGGGAAACGCAAGCGCGGTACTCCTCGGTGTCGTTCTGGCTGTCGTCGTACTCGCCCGCTACGTCGTCGAACCGGGAGGCGTGTTCCTCAATCGTCTTCTTCATACCTGCCGCGTTTGACGCCCGGTGCAATGAACTCGTCGGACGTGCGCTCGCGGTTGCGCTTGGCGACCTCGGCCCACTCCGCGAGTCCCCGCCGAATCTGCTCCTCGGAGAAGCCGATTGCCTCGCCCACCGCGACTAACTCCCGAGGAGTCCGCAACTGGAGGTGACTCGTCGGGTTCGCGCTGACGACGTACGGCGCGTCGTACTGGGTGACGATTTCCCGGAGCTTTCGCAGGTCCTGCAACGCTTGGACGCGCGGCCCGCCGTCGTCCCGAAGCACTCGCGAGAGGTCGAACTCCACGCGCGTCCCGTGTTCGGCCGCGGCCTTCGCCAGCACGTGGTTGAAGTCGCCCCGACCGCGCATGGGGTGGGCCAGCACGTCCACGCGGTCGGACTCGACCGCGAACCGGTTCAGCGCGTTCGTCCCGCCGTGGAGGGCCAGCACGGTGTACTTCGGTCGGTAGTTGCCGACGTGGCCCGACGCCACGTCGGGGTTCTCGGCCCGGATTTCGATGGCGTCCACCACGTCCACGTCGTACTCCGCGGCGATGCGCTCGGGGTCGGTCTCGTCCCAGTCGAGCGTCGAGTCGCTGTGGTTGCGCACGACCACGCCGTCGAAGCCGTACCGCGCGGCGGTGGCCGCGAAGCGCGCCGCGGTGCTGTCGCCGTCGGGGTGGGCGTGGACGCCCTCGTAGCGTGGCATGGGGACAGTCTCGTCGTGAGCGTTCGTCGGGCGTCGTTTTGGGTCTGTCCTTTCGGAGTCGAGATTTGGGTGGTCGTTCGGTCTTCGTTCGACACTGAGCGGACAGTCGAGATGTAGCGGGCTACCGCCGCCGACCCGGCCAGCACCGCAACCGCGACCCGGACTGATGCCGACACCAGTCAGACCGCACAGCACAGCACAGCACCGCACCGCACCGCACCGCTCCGCACCGCACTGCCCCGCACCGCTCCGCACCGCACTGCCCCGCATCGCGCCCCCGTTCCTCCCCGCTTGCGTCTGCGCTCGCGCGGAACCGCGAGCGCGAGCGCAGACGCGGCGCGTCCCGTGGACTATCGAAGGTCGCGGAACAAAACTGCGGACTGTGGAACGCTCACGGGACGAAAACCGTGAAAGCGACGCGCCTCAGAACTGGTAGCGTCGGTCGTCCTTCTGCTGTTGCTGTGGGAACGACTGGCCGCCGCCGGTCATCTCGTCGTAGGTCATCCCCGAGAGGTACTCGTCGTAAGTCACGTCGTAGCTACTCCGGAGGTGGAAGTCCAGATTTCCGGTGTCTACCGTGCGCTGAAAGAGCATGTGAATCGCCCGCCGGACGAGTTCGTCGGTCTCCTCGGGGTCGAGCGCCGTTTCGAGGAGTGCCAGTTCGTTGCGCGTCTCGCCGTCCAGCGACACCGAGAGTTCGTCGCCGAGGTCCGCGTACTCGCCTTCCACGTCGTCCTGTAGGTCGTCCAGACTCATGCCCGGAGGATTGGCGGCCCGGCGGAAACGCCTTTCGACTGGTCGCGTCCGAGCGCCGTCCGTGAACCGCGCCACCGGGAGTCCACGCTACCGGAGGTCCACGCCACACTCCCGGCACGCTCCTCTGTCGGCCCAGTTTCTCGCGCCGCAGTTCGGGCACTCGGCACTGCCCGACTCCGACTCCGGGGACGGCGAGAACGAGGCCAGCGCGCCGACCAGCAACAGCGCGCCACCGACCGCGAACAGACCGGTGACTCCGGCGACGGTCATCGCCAGTCCCCCGAGGACGAGCGTGGCTCCGACCAGCATCGCCGCGCGCGCTACCGAATCAGTCACGGTTCCACCGAAGCGGTCATAGTTCGGCGGTCTCGGGGCGGTCGCATAAATCTCGCCGTTTCGACGGAACCGCCGACCATTTACCGACCTCCTCCCTACTCTCCGCCAATGAGCGATGCCGCACCGGACGACGCCGACTACTCGCTCCCCGAGGAGCTACCGGCGGTCCGCGACGCCCTCGTCTCGTGGTACGAGACGGACCACCGCGAGTTCCCGTGGCGCGAGACCGACGACGCCTACGAGATTCTGGTCTCGGAGGTCATGAGCCAGCAGACCCAACTCGGCCGCGTCGTGGAGGCGTGGGAGGCGTTCCTCGACAGATGGCCCACGCCCCGAGCGCTTGCGGACGCCGACCGCGCCGACGTGGTGGGGTTCTGGACCGACCACAGCCTCGGCTACAACAACCGCGCGAAGTACCTCCACGAGGCCGCCGGACAGGTAGTCGAAGAGTACGACGGGGAGTTCCCCGAGTCGCCCGACGAACTCCAGAATCTGATGGGCGTCGGTCCCTACACCGCCAACGCCGTCGCCTCCTTCGCGTTCAACAACGGCGACGCCGTGGTCGATACCAACGTCAAGCGCGTCCTCCACCGCGCGTTCGACGTGCCAGACGACGACGCGGCCTTCGAGGAGGCCGCCAGCGAAGCGATGCCCGAGGGCGAGTCGCGCGTCTGGAACAACGCCATCATGGAACTGGGCGGCGTCGCCTGCGAGCAGAAACCTAAGTGCGACTCGGCGGGCTGTCCGTGGCGCGAGTGGTGCCACGCCTACGAGACCGGCGACTTCACCGCGCCCGACGTGCCCACCCAGCCGAGTTTCGAGGGCAGCAGGCGACAGTTCCGCGGGAAAGCCATCTCCCTGTTGAAGGAGTACGACGAACTCCCGCTGTCGAAACTCGGTCCCCGAATCCGAGTCGATTACGCGCCGGGCGGGGAGTACGGTCGGGAGTGGCTGACGGGACTGCTCTCGGACCTCGCGGACGACGGACTGGTGGAGGTCGAGGTGCCGGACGGGGACGAGTCGGGCGACGGCGAGACGGTCGCTCGCCTCCGCCGGTGACGAGGTAGTATGAATCTCCGGCGAATCGACCAACTGTTGTGGGGCGCGTCCTTCGCGGTTTTGGGCCACCTCCCGCTAATCTACGACACGTCGCTCCCGCTGGTCGTCCTCGTACTCTGGTACGTCACCCTGAACCTCCTCGGACTCTCGACCGTCGCCGAGGAGTTCGGCTATCCCTCGGTCCTCCGAACCCGGCCGCGGGCGGTCGAAATCGCTACCGCGGCGCTGTTGGCCCTCGCGTTGTCGCTGATTTCGATATTCGTGCTGTTCCCGCTCGCGTCGCCGCTGTACTCGCTGTTGGCGGTCGTCGGACTGGCGACTGCGGCCGCGGTCGTCTGGGGGACGCTCGACTCGCTCCGGGACGCGCCCCGGCAGTCGAACGAACGCGACGAGTGAGCCGCGGCGAGCGAGCGCGACCTCGCGCACGGACACTTAAGTCCCGCCGGTCGGTACTCCTCGCATGGATTCACAGCGAGTCGCCGTCGTCACGGCGGCGGGGCGAGGCATCGGTGAAGCGTGCGCGCGGCGACTGGCCGCCGACGGCTTCACGCCGGTCCTCCTCTCGAAGTCCGGCGCGGCGGTCGAGGTCGCCGAGGAGTTGGGCGGCGTCGGCTTCGAGGGCGACGTGACCGACCCCGACGACCTCGAAGCAGTCGTGGAGGCCGCCCGCGAACGCTACGGGCGCATCGACGCCGTGGTGAACAATACGGGTCACCCGGCGACGGGCGATTTGCTGGACATCTCCGACGACGAGTGGCACGAAGGACTCGACCTCGTGTTGCTCAACACCGTCCGCGTCGCGCGACTGGTCACGCCGATATTCGAGGAACAGGGAGCGGGCGCTATCGTCAACGTCTCCACGTTCTCGGCGTACGAGCCGAGTTCGGACTTCCCCGTATCGTCGGTCCTTCGCGCCGGACTCGGGAGTTTCACCAAGCTCTACGCCGACCGGTACGCTAGCGACGGTATCCGGATGAACGCGGTCCTGCCGGGGTTCGCCGACAGCTACGAGGTGGACGACGAGACCCGCGCCGAAATCCCGATGGGTCGCCCGGCCGAAACGTCGGAAATTGCCGATGTCGTCGCCTTCCTCGTCTCCGAGGAGTCGAGCTATCTCACCGGCCAGAACGTCCGCGTGGATGGCGGTCTCACCGAGTCCGTGTGAGTTCTCGCCCGTTCCCCCGTAACTGAAACGCCCGTTTCACTCTACGGAAAGCGTTTACCCCGACCCGTCGAACGCCCGAGTATGCCCCTCCGACGCCGCGAAACCCTCGCGCTCTCGGGTGCCCTCCTCGCCGGACTCGCCGGATGCACCGGGAGCGAGGACCCGCAGACGACCGGCACCGCGACCGAGACGACCCGCGACACGGCCACTCCCGACGACCCGGCGACCGAGACGACGCCCGAGGAGTCCCCCGGTTTCGACGACCTCGACGCGCCCCCGTTCCCCGAAATCGACCCCGCGACCGACCCCGAAATTGCCGAGGACCTGCTGGCCGACCAGATTCGGGGCAACGTCGCGTTCGCCATCGACTTGCTCGCAACCCTGCGCGACCAGCAGGACGCGCCCAACCTCTTTTTCTCGCCCTACAGCGTCTCGGTCGCGCTGGCGATGACCTACGCCGGGGCGCGGGGCGAGACGGCCGCCGAGATGGCCGACGCGCTCCACTTCCGCCTCGACCCCGAGGAGTTACATCCGGCGTTCTCCTCACTCGCGGCCGAGTTCGAGCGACGCAACGAGGAGGGCGAGGAGGCGAGCGTCCGGACCGTCTCGCGCGACGACGGCGAGGACCCCGGTCCCGCCTTCGAGTTCACCACTGCCAACAGCGTGTGGGGTCAAGAGGAGTTCCCCTTCCGCGAGGAGTTTCTGGACCTGCTGGACGCCTACTACGGCGCTGGCCTCCGACTGGCGGACTTTCGAGGGTCGCCCGAGGAGGCCCGCGAGCGAATCAACGCGTGGGTCGCCGACAACACGGAGAATCGCATCGAAGACCTCCTCCCTCGCGGGTCCATCGACCAAGCGACTCGCCTCGTGCTGACGAACGCGGTCTACTTCTCGGCGCGCTGGGAGATTCCGTTCTCGGAGGAGGCGACCGACGCCCGCGAGTTCACCGCGCTCGACGGGACGACCGCGAAGGTGCCGACGATGCACAACGAACTGAAGACCCAGTACGCCGAAATCGAGGGGCACCAACTGGTCGAACTCCCCTACGCGAACGGCGAGACGAGCATGGTGGTCGTCCTGCCCGCCGCGGGCGAGTTCGAGACGTTCGAGGAGTCGCTTTCGGTGGACCGACTCGCCACGATGCTCGACCGGACCGGTCGGGCGCAGGTGTCACTCTCGCTCCCGAAGTTCGAGGTCGAGTCGTCGTTCAGTCTCGTGAAGACGATGCAGAACCTCGGCATGAGACGGGCGTTCACGTCGTCGGCAGACCTGACCGGCATGAGCGAGTCGGAAGGCGAGGACCTGTTCGTCAGCGAGATTCGCCACGACAGCTTCGTCTCGGTGGACGAGCGCGGCACCGAGGCCGCGGCCGCGACCGCGGTCGTCGTCGCCGAGAGCGCCCTCCCCGAGCGAGTCGAGATGACCGTGGACCGTCCCTTCCTGTTCTACATCCGGGACCGGCCGACGGAGACGCCGCTGTTCGTCGGGCGCGTGACCGACCTCTCCGGAGAATAGCTGACCGCACCGCCCGCCCCTGACCCGGCGCATCGGCGTTCGTCCGAGCAAGCAAATCCCTAGTTCCCTTCGCGAAGCGAACCCGATGCGCCCGCCGTCTGCGAAGTTCGCTTCGTCGGTGGTCTCGGACCGCGTTCGCTACGGCCAGAGACCTCTGCTCGATTTCGCCTCGCCGACGCGTTCGAGCGCGACGACGTAGGCGGCGTCACGCCAACTCAGGTCGCGGGATTCGACCTCGCGGCGAACGTCGTCCCACGCCGAGAGCATGTGGGATTCGAGTTCGTCGTTGACGCGTTCGAGCGACCACTGACGCCGGTTGATGTCCTGCAACCACTCGAAGTACGAGACGGTGACCCCGCCCGCGTTCGCCAGAATGTCGGGAATCACGGCGACGCCGCGTTCGTTCAGAATCTCGTCGGCGGCCGAGGTGGTCGGGCCGTTCGCGCCCTCGACCACGATGTCGGCCTGCACGTCGCCCGCGTTGTCCGCCGTGAGGACGTTCCCGATGGCCGCCGGAATCACCACGTCCACGTCGAGTTCGAGGACCTCCTCGTTCGTGAGCGTGTTGGGCGCGTCGTACTGCATCACGGCCTCGGGTTGCTCCTCGTGGGAGGGCACCGCGTGGGTGTCGAGACCGGTCGTGTCGTAGGCCGCGCCGTTCACGTCGCTGACCGCGACGACGTTCGCGCCCCAGTCGTCCAGCAGGCGGGCCGCGTTCGCGCCGACCGACCCGAAGCCTTGGACCGCCACGGTGGCCTCGTCTACGGTCTTGTCGTAGTACCGGAGCGCCTCGCGGGCGATGATTGCGACCGAGCGACCGGGGGCCTCCTCGCGGCCCTCGCTCCCGCCGATGACCGGCGGTTTCCCGGTGACGACGCCGGGCGTCGTCTCGCCCTCCTGCATCGAGTAGGCGTCCATGAACCACGCCATCGTCTGGGCGTCGGTGCCCATGTCGGGCGCGGGGATGTCCTGTTTCGGCCCGATGGTGTCCCGAATCTCCTCGGCGAACCGGCGGGTCAGTCGCTCCTTCTCGTCGGCGCTGAGGTCCTTCGGGTTCACCACGATACCGCCCTTCCCGCCGCCGAACGGCAGGTCCATCACGGCGCACTTCCACGTCATCCACATCGAGAGACCGACGCACTCCTCGGCGGTCACGTCGGGGTGGAAGCGCAGGCCGCCCTTGTACGGGCCGCGCACGTCGTCGTGCTGGGCGCGATAGCCCGTGTACACTTCGACACTCCCGTCGTCGCGCTTCAGCGGCACGCCGACTTCGACCACCCGCGTCGGGTGCTTGAGGCGTTCGATGACGCCCTCTTCTACGTCCACGTGCGTCGCGGCCGCCGAGAGCTGTCGCAGGGCGGTTTCGAGCGCCGATTCGGTCTCCGAGTAGTCGTCTCCGTCGGGGTCGTCGAGTGTGTTCGTCGCCATGACTCTACTCGTAGGGCATCCCTCGGTTGCGCATCGAACTCCCGCAGTCGCCGCATCCGCCGGGGTGACTGCTCGCGCTCACCGTCTCGCCGCAGTTCAGGCACTCGTACTCGTAATCTTCGTCCGCGTCGTAGTCTGGGTCGCGGGTTCTCATTCGGTAAATATTGCTAAGCGGCTCCCCGAACATGGGCTGTCCCGTTGAATAGTAACCCGTGACTCCCGACCGCGTGGTTTACTATTCCACCTCGGAGGGTCGCGGCCGGTTCTCGAACAGCGAGGAGAACAGTTTTCGCTCGATTCGGCGCACGTGGTCGTAGAACGCGGTGTGAGAGATGTCCAACATCTCGGCGACCTCCCGGCCGGTCACGTCGCGCTTCGAGTCGAAGAACCCCGCGTGGTAGGCCATCTGGGCGACCTCTAACTGTCGCTCGGTGAGGTCGTCTACGAGTCGCCCGGTCCGTCCTCGCGTGTCCAGCGCCCGCGTCCGCTCGCGCTGTGCGACCGGTTCGGCGGCGTCGTAGGTGTTCGAGACCACCTCGTCTATCGAGCGCGTCGTCACCGAGTCGGGCACGTCCACGGTCAGCGAGATACCCTCCGGAGTCGCCTCGAAGTGCCGGAGGAGTGCCCCGTGGTCGGCCAGCGCGGCGGTCACGAACTCCCCGCGCAGTCGGAGGCCGACCAGTCCGCCCTCGTCGGTCTCCCGAATCGACTCCGCGTCCGCGACGCCGACGGACTCGTCGGCCGCCGCGACCACGCCGTCGAGGGGCGCGCCCGCGACGGTGGCGAACACGAGCGTCGTCCCGTCGTCGCCCGTCACGTCGCCCTCGACCGCTATCGTCGCGCCGGTCTCGCTGGCGAGGCGCGCGAGGAGGGCGCTCGGGTCGGCGACCCGGTATTCGAGTTCGACCACCGTGTCGCTCTGGAGGGCTTCCTTGCGCTGGACCGCGTTGATGGCCGACGCCACGGTGTCGCCGAGTTCCCGGAGGACCGACCGGACCATCTCGTCGAAGGCGTCGGGATGGTCGGCGTAGACGGTCAGCGTCCCGAACAGCACGTCGTCGTAGACCAGCGGAATCGACAGCACCGACTGGAAGTCCCGCGAGACCGCCTCCTTGCCCCACCGGCCGGTCCGGAGGTGTTCGGCGACGTTCGAGACGAGCGTCGCCTCCCGACGCTCGGCGGTCCGGACGCTCGGTTCGACGGTCTCGGGGTCGCCGTCGAACTCGAAGGGCACGCCGTCGAGGTACCCCTGCTCGGCCCCGGCCCACGTCCGGGGTCGGAGCGTCCGGTCCAGCGCGGTCGTCCCGCCGATCCACGCGAACCGGAAGCGGTCGTCGGCGGTCAGTCGCTCGCAGACGGCGGCCTCTATCTGTTCGCGGGACTCCGCGCCGACGAGGGCTTGGTCTATCTCGCGGATGAACTCGTTGACCCGGTTGAGTTGCGAGAGCCGCTCGTTCTGGCGCTGGAGTCGCCGGTCGCGCTCCCGGAGTTCGCCGTCGCGCTCCACCCGGTCGAACGCCGCCTCGGTCGTCGCGGCCAGCAGTTCGGCGACCTCCTCGGCCACCTCGTCGAAGGTCTCGTCGGCGGCGGCCGCCACGAAGACCCCGTGGTCGCCCAGCGGCACGGCGACGTAATCGCCGAGCGTCGAGAACGGCGACCGAGGAGCGCGGTCGGTCCGGGTCGCCGAGTCGGTTCGGTCGATGCGGTCGGTCCGGCCTGCGGTGTCGAGTCGGTTCCCGCGACCCGTCCGCCCTTCGCGGTCGCACGTCCGGGTCTCGTCCTCCACGAAGGCGCGGGTGACGGGGCTGTCGCGGTCGAGGCGCAACTCCGGGAGCGTCCCCACGAGGTCGGCGAACTTCTCGGAGACCGCGGTCGGATAGAGGACGTTCTCGTCGCGGTCGAATCGGTAGAGCGCCGCGGCGGCGGCGGGCAGTATCGAGGCGGCGTCCGACACCACGCGGTCGGCGATTTCGGATTTCGTCTCGGCGTACAGCAGGCCCCGACTGGTTCGGTGGAGTTGGGTGAGCGCCCGCTCGCGCTGTTTGCGCTTCGTGATGTCGCGGCAACTGTAGAGGGTCGTCCCGCCCTGAATCGAGACCTGCCGGACGTTGACCAGCAGGGTGTGTTCCCGGCCCTCCTCGTCGGTCGCGGTACACTCGATGTTGGTCAGCACGCCCTCGGCGTCGAGTCGGTCGGGGTCGAAGAGGTCCTCGCCCAGTAGCTCGTCGATGGTCCCGAGGTCGTGTATCTCCTCGGCACTGTAGCCGAAGATGAAGTGGACGTTCGGGCAGACGTAGGTGAACTCGCCGTCGTCGTCGGTGACCAACACGGTGTCGGTCATGTTGTTCAGCGTGACGCGGTGCAACTCCTCGGACTCGCGCAGTTCCTCCTCCAGTCGGACGCGCTCGGCGACCTCCCGGCCAGCGACGACGAGGCGGTCCACGTCGCCGCTCTCGTCCGCGACGGGTCGAATCGTGAACTCGAATCTGGCTCCGTCGTTCCCTCCAGCCCTCTCGCCGCTCGCTCCGCCAACGCCCTCGCCGTCTCTACTACTGCCCGGCAGTCCGGCCTCGAACTCGGCGTACTCCCCGCTCCGGGCGCGGTGAACCGCTCGCTGGAGGTCCCGCGACGAGTCGTCGGTCCACGGGAGTCCCCAGAACCGCTTGCCGAGGAGGGTCTCCTCGTCTCGCCCGAGGGCGTCGAGCGCGCCCCGATTCAGTCGGACGACGGTCCCGTCGGCGTCGAGGACCGCGCCGAACTGGCCCGGCGTGGCGAAAAACGACTCGAACTGGTCGGCGCGCTCGCGCCGTCGCCGCCGGTCGGCTCCTCGTTCTATCGCCTCTCGGCACCGCCGCCGGACCGTCTCGCCGTCGGCGTCCGCTGGCACGTAGTCGGTGACGCCCGCCGCGATGGCGTCGCTGGCGAGCGATTCGCTCCCGTCGGCCGGAGCCAACACGACGGGCAAGTCGGTGCTGTGCGACCCGAGCGCGTCCAACAGGTCCAGACCGGTCGCGCCGTCGAGTCGTCCGGCGCTCACCACGCAATCGACCGCGGCGCGTCGGTCGGTCGCGCTCGACACGGCCTCCTCGACCGTCGAGACGGTCCGCACGGCGAACTCCTCGTCCGCGGCGAACGCCGGACGCAACCGTTCGCGCCACTCCTCCGGTCCCGCGAGGAGGACGCGGCGTCGGTCGGCGGATTGCGATGCCCGAATCGTATCCATCGGCGCGACGTAGCGGGCGGCAAAATAAGAGTCTTCGCTGTCGCGGGTGCCCGTCACGAACCTATTTGTCGCTCGCTTCCGACGGGAGGGGTATGCCGGACACGCCACACGTCGTTGCGGTCTGCGGCAGTCTTCGAGACGAGAGCGTCACCAGAGTCGCGCTCGACACCGCGCTCGACGCCGCCGAGGAGGAAGGCGGCGAGACCGACCTCCTCGACCTGCGCGAGTACGACCTGCCCGCCTACGACCCGGACGTGGACGACGAGGAGGCGGGCGACGCGGCCCGACTCGCCCGCGCTATCCGAGAGGCCGACGCCATCCTGCTCGGGTCGCCGATGTACCACGGGTCGTACTCCTCGGTGCTGAAGACCGCGCTGGACTACTGCGGGTTCGACGAGTTCGAACACAAGACCGTGGGCCTGCTGGCGGTCTCTGGCGGGAGTTTCCCCATCACGGCGCTCGAACACCTCCGGTCGGTCTGTCGCGCGCTCGACGCATGGGTCCTGCCTCATCAGGCCGCGGTCCCGCGCTCGCACTCGGCGGTCCGAGACGGGGCGTTCACCGACGACGACGTGGCCGAGCGCGTCCGGGAACTCGGCCGCGAGGTCGTCGGCTACGCCAACATCGAACCGTGTCCGCCGACGATGGAGAGCGAGGAGAACGTCGGCGCGGTTGACTGAGGTTTACAGCGACCATCCCTGCCCCTTCCGCAGGTCCCTTCCCCGTGGTCGCCCTCGATGTGGGTATGTCCGAAACTAACCGCAAGTATCTGCTAGCGAAGCGCCCCGACGGCAAACCCGACCGCGACACTTTCGAACTGGCCGAAGAGGACGTTCCGGACCCGGCCCCCGGCGAGGTGCTGGTTCGGACGCTCTACCTCTCGGTGGACCCCTACATGCGCGGCCGGATGGACGCCGGGGAGTCGTACGCCGACCCGTGGGCGGTCGGCGACCCGCTCCGGGGCGGCGTGGTCGGCGAAGTCGTGGAATCGAACGGCGCGGGCTTCGAGGAGGGCGAAGTCGTGGCTGGCGACCTCCAGTGGGCCGACTACGCGACGGCGCGGGGGAGCGACCTCCAGTCGGTGAACCCCGACCTCGCGCCGGTCTCGACCGCGCTCGGCGTCCTCGGGATGCCGGGCCGGACCGCCTACTTCGGCACCCGCGAGGTCGCCCGACCGAACGCTGGTGACACCTTCGTCGTGACAGGCGCGGCGGGGGCAGTCGGCTCGGTCGCGGGCCAAATCGCCAAGCAGTCGGGCGCTCGCGTCGTCGGCTTCGCGGGGTCCGACGAGAAAGTCGAATTCCTCGAAGACGAACTGGGCTTCGACGCCGGAATCAACTACAAGACGACCGACGACTACGGCGCGGCGCTTGACGAGGCCGCCCCCGAGGGTGTAGACAGCTACTTCGACAACGTTGGCGGCCCGATTACGGACGCCGTCTTCTCGAAACTCAACGTGGACGCCCGAGTCGCGGTCTGCGGCCAGATTTCGATGTACAACGCCGAGGAGATGCCGACCGGCCCCCGAAAGCTCGGCAAACTCATCGAGAGCCGAGCGACCGTCGAGGGCTTCCTCGTCTCGGACTTCGCGCCGCGATTCGAGCAGGCGACCCGACAGCTCGGCGAGTGGGTCGCCGAGGGCGAGATTCAGTACCGCGAGACCGTGACCGAGGGCTTGGAGAACGCGCCCGACGCCTTCCTCGGACTCTTCGAGGGCGAGAACATCGGCAAACAGCTCGTACAGGTCGGCGAGCGCGAGGAGTGACTTACTCTTCGGCGACGACCTCGACGCGCTCGCGCAACCACGCCGCGGCCGCCGCGACCGCCTCGGGGTCCGAGCCGGACACCTTGAGGCGATTTCGCTCGTCGGTGGCGGGGTAGCTCCCGACGGTCACGTCGAACTCCTCGCGCACGCCAGCCACCGCGTCCAGCAGGGACGCTTCGGGTTGGGGCGTGTAAAGCGTCCGCGAAACCACGTCGCCGCCGAACTCGTCGGCGACCTGCTCGAACAGCGCCCGCATCTCCGCCGGGACGCCCGGAAAGGCGTAGACGTTCCCGAGGACGCACCCCGGACACAGCCCCTCTGGATTCACGAGCGGTCGGCTCCCGTCGGGGAGCGCGGCCCACGCGTCCACGTCGAGGTCGAGGTCGTGGGCCGCTACCTCCTCGGGGTTCTCGTCGCGGTACGCCGCCACGGTCGCTATCACGTCCTCGCGCACGGCGTCGTCCACCACGAGGTCGCGGTCGAACGCGTCGGCGACGGCGTCGGCGGTCACGTCGTCGTGGGTGCCCCCGAGACCGCCGGTCACGACCACCGCGTCGAACTCCTCGGCCCACTCTCGGACGGTCTCGGCGACGAGTTGCCGGTCGTCGGGTATGGTCAGGATGCGCGCGACCGTCGCGCCAGCGTCGGTGAGTCGGCCCGCGAGCCACGTCGCGTTCGCGTTCTCGGTGTCGCCCGCCAACACTTCGTCGCCGACGGTGAGGATAGCGACTTCCATCGGGCGAAGGGAGGTCGGCCGCGGACAAAAGGGGCGCGGCCGGGGACCGATAGTCTCCTCGTGATTGCTTCTCCGAAGGTTAGCCCCGCGATCGTCACGAAAAGCGACAGTAAACGATATTTTACTCCGCCCCGTTATTTAGCGGTGAGAAGGTGGTAGCATGCCTGTCGTCCCGCACTACCCCTCCGACGAACCCGACCACGACAGAGAGGCACCGGACTTCGGAGAAATCGTAGACGAGATTCTGGACCGCGACGACCCATCGCCGAGACCGTCGGGGGCGTGACCGGTTTTCCACTCGTGTTTAGTCGTAAATCCGGCCGGACAGCAAACGAAACGAGTTTCGGACCGTAGCCAGCGACCGGCGCTTGGGGTCGTACTGCCCGTAAATCCCCGCTAGGGGATATTTTTAGGCCAGTACTCCGCCGACCGTGATGAGGAACCCGAGAATGCCTGCCACGGCGGCAGTCACTTCGAGCCACCACTTCAACGCGCTCTTCGCTGGCATTTGGACCTGCCGAGGCGCGTTGCCTCGGCGAGAGTGACTATATAAACTAAAAACTTAAAAATTGTCATATTCTTCTCCTGTCGAGCGCCGTTTCGGTTAGACGATGGATTTTTACCAGTAGTCGTCGTACTAACACTCGCATTTGGACCTGTCGAGGCGGGTGCGATTTCCGTCGCAACCGTCTTCGATTTTCGCGGAACTGTACCCCTTCTGCCGACCTCCGTAGAAATATCGTTCTGTCGCGGGAAATTTCTCACCGACCCGAATCGGCAATCCTTTTGACGCTCCTGTGAGCGCGGAACGGACATGCACAAGATAACGAACAGCGGGTGGGTCGAAGTCGTCACCGGCTGTATGTTCTCGGGGAAGACCGAGGAGCTTCTGCGGCGACTCCGCCGGGCCGAAATCGCCGGGCAGGAGGTCGCGGCGTTCAAGCCAGCGTTGGACGACCGGTACGGCGAGGGCACCGTGGGGTCGCACAACGGCCGCCAGTGGGACGCGACGGTCGTGGACCCCGAGGAGGGCGTCTGGGACATCCCCGAGGAACTGAACGGCGAGGAGGTCGTCGCCATCGACGAGGCGAACTTCTTCTCGGCGGAGTTGGTCGAGGTCTGCGAACTCCTCGCGGACGACGACCGGCGCGTGGTCGTCTCGGGCACCGACCAGACGTTCCGGGGCGAACCCTTCGAACCACTGCCGCGGTTGGTCGCGCTGGCGGAGTACGTGGACAAGTATCAGGCCATCTGCGCGCAGTGTGGCGAACCCGCGACCCGGAACCAGCGACTCGTGGACGGCGAACCGGCCCACGTCGACGACCCGACCATCGTGGTCGGTGCCGACGAGTCCTACGAAGCGCGATGTCGGAACTGTCATACCCTCCGGACCGACTAGAGTCGAATAATGACCCAGTGGGTCGAGAACCCGACCGGCGGGCGCGACCGCGGTCCCGCGGCGCTCGCTCGCGCGTGGCTGGAAGTCCTCACCAGTCCCCGGCGATTCTTCGAGCGCGGCATCGCGCCGGGCGACCAAGCGCCGGGACTCGTGTTCGCCATGACGGTCGTCCTGCTGGAGGAGGCCACCCGGTTCGCGCTGGTCCCCGGCGCGGCACCCTCCATCGGCGGCCGCCCCGCGCTCGCGGCGCTGTTCGGTCTCGCGCTCGTCACCGTGTTCGTCGCGCCCGCGGCCCTCCACCTGACTGGGGCGCTCCAGACGGTCCTGCTGATGGCGACGGTACGGGACCGCGCGGGCACCAGCGAGACGGTGCAGGTCATCGCTTACGCGACCGCACCGTGCGTCTTTGCGGGGATTCCCTCGCCGACGCTCCGGGCTGCGTGCGCCGTCTACGGCGCGGTCCTGTTCTTCGTTGGCCTCCGGACGGTCCACGAGACGACGACGCTCCGGGCGCTCGTCGCGGGCGCGATTCCGGCCGCGATAGTGTTCGGCTACGCCTTCCGCGGGTTCGCGGCGCTCGGCGAAATCGCCGTCTGGACCGCCAGCGAGGTCTGTCTCCGTGTTCCGGAAGTCGGCGCACAGGTCTGTCTCCCGCTCGGCTGATACGGGACGACAGCACAAATCTCGTCTTCGGTCGGCGGGCGAGCGATAAGCGGACTGACTTAATTTAACAATCGTTATCAGGGTCCTTTCGCTTTACTCGCGTATGGCCTCCCCGTTCGAAAATCCGGCCCTCCGATACGGCATCGCGCTCGTCAACGTCGCAATCCTCGTAGGCATCGCCTTCGTCTTCCTCGACGGAACGATGCGATGGCTCGTGCTGGGCATCGCCGTCCTCGACCTCCTCGTCGTTCCGCGAGTCCTGAAGATGAGCGCAGAACAGAACGCCGCCTGACGGTTCGTCCCTCCTCGACTCGGCTACTTATAAGACGTTTCGACCCGAAGGGCGTTCATGCTCAATCTCATCCTCGACGACTTCATGGTCGAGTTGAAGGACGGAGCCATCAAGAACGTCGGCCCCTCGAACAAGTCCGGGACCGCGAAACTCTTCGACGTGGAGTCGGCCGAGGCCCGCGAGTTCGGGGACAAGCGCGTGAAACTCGTCTGCGAGGACGGCGAGGGTAACGAGGTACAGGTCGCGCTCTTCCCCGAACAGGTCCGCGACATCGCGGACGACATCGAAGCGATGGAAGACGACAGTCCGGTCTTCGAGTAGGTCGTTCGGGAATCGACTCGCGGTTTGCGACCGCCCTGATATTCAAATAATGCGGTCAAGTTTAAAGTCCTCGCGCGTCTCAATCCGATGGGATGGGACACGACGAGGCCGACGATTCACACGACCACGAGGAGCCCCGGAAGGGCGACCACTACCAGCACCGGGACGGGACCGACGAAATCGTCTTCGCCGCCGAGGAGGGCCACGTCCTGACGATTCGGGAGTACCCGCGCGTCGAGGACTTCGCGCAGGCGGTCGCCGACGCCGAGTACGCGGGCACCCACGAGGGAGTCGCAGACCTGCCGGGCGCGGAGGCGTTCGAAGACGACTAATTTGAGTCAGTTCGCCGGGGCAGTTTCGACAACAGTTTTAGGCCGGGGCTATATTTCTCGCGTATAAGATGGGTTCGTGTATCATCTGCGGGACCCCTGCCGACGGTGCCATCTGCGACAGCCACGAGCAGGATGTCCTCTTCGAATTCGCCGGCGACAACCCCAACCAGTTGACGCCGGGACGGTATTACAGCGGCACAGTAGACGGCTTCGCCGAGTTCGGCGTCTTCGTGAACATCGGCGACCGAGTGACCGGTCTCCTCCACAAGAGCGAACTCGACCAGCGACTCGACTCGCTCGACTGGGACGAGGGCCAGACCGTCTTCGTCCAAGTCACCGGCGTCCGCGACAACGGTAACGTGGACCTCGGCTGGTCGATTCGCCAGTCCGAGCGCGAGTTCCGCGGGAAGCTCCTCGACGACCCCGAGAAGGGGGCTATCCTCCCCGAAGAGGCCGACGACGACGCCGACGAGAGCGACGACCAGCAGGCGACAACCGACGGCGCGGGCACGGTCGACCCCGCCGAACGGCAGGCCGACGACTCCGACGGCGACTCCGCCGACGAGTCCGGGAGCGAGTCGGAAGTCGAGACCGAATCGGCAGGCGAGAACGAGGCCGAGGAGACCACCGACGCCGATGCCAACGCCGAGGAGACCACCGACGACGACGCTGACGAGTCGGACTCCGAGCGCGCTCGCGTCCAAATCGACAGTCTGAGCGACCGCGTGGACGAGCAGGTCCGCATCGAGGGCGAAATCGTCGGCGCGCGCCAGACCAGCGGGCCGACGGTCTTCGAGGTCCGCGACGAGAGCGCCACGGTCGATTGCGCCGCGTTCGTAGAGGCGGGCGTCCGGGCCTACCCCGAAGCCGAGACGGGAGACCTCGTTCGACTCGACGGCGTGGTCGAACTCCGGAACAACGAGCTACAGGTCGAGACCGACGAACTGGAGAAGTTGGAGGGAGACGACCGCGAGGCCGTCGAGACTCGACTCGAAGACGCCCTGCGCGCCGAGGCCCGCCCCGACGACGTGGACCTGCTGGCCGACCACGAGTCGGTGTCCGCAGTCCACGGCCGCATCCGCGACGCCGCCGAGGAGATTCGCCGCGCGGTCATGGAGTCCCGACCGGTCATCGTCCGGCACAACGCCACCGCCGACGGCTACGTCGCCGGTGCCGCCATCGAGCGCGCCGTCTTGCCGCTCGTCCGCGACGAACACGCCAAGAGCGACGCCGAGTACCACTTCTTCGACCGGCGACCGCTCGAAGGCGGCGACTACGACATGGCCGACGCGACGAAGGACGTGACGACGATGCTCGACAACCGCGAGCGTCACGACGAGAAACTGCCGCTGTTCGTCCTCGTCGCCGCGGGGAGTACCGACGAGTCCCGCGACGGTCTCGAACTGCTGGACATCTACGACGCGCCGCGGGTCACCGTGGACGCGGGCTACCCCGACGAGGGCGTAGCCGACCTCGCCGACGTGGCGGTCAACCCCTACCTCGACGGGAACGGCGCCGACGACCTGACGGTCGGCGTCCTCGGCGCGAACCTCGCGGCCCACGTCAACGACGACGTTCGCGAGGAGGTTTCCCACCTCCCGGCGGTCAGTTACTGGGACGACGCGCCCGAGGAGTACACCGACCTCGCCGACGACGCGGGCTACGACGCAGACCACACCACCGCGCTCCGCGAGGCCGTCGCGCTCGAAGCGTTCTACCAGTCCTACGAGGACAAGCGCGAACTCATCACCGACCTCTTGTTCGAACACGAGAAGCGCGACCTCGCCGAACACGTCGGCGAGCAGTTCCGCGAGAAACTCGAAACCGAACTCGACACCGTGGAGCCGAACCTCTCGGTCCGCGGCGCGAACGGCGTCTCCTTTACCGTGCTGGACACCGAGGCGTTCACCCACCGCTTCGACTTCCCGCCGACGGGCGTCCTGCTGGACGAGATTCACCGCCGCGGACTCGGCGCGGACGGCGCGCCCGGCGACGAACACGTCACGCTCGGCTTCGGCGAGGACGAGATTCACGTCCGGAGCGACGGGCGAGTCAACGCCCGCGAAGTCGCCGCGGAGGCGGCCGAGACGGCCGAAAAAGCCGGTATCTCTGCGAAGGGCACCCGCGACGGAGCCATCGAGTACCTCGCGGGCGAGCGCGACGCCGCGCTCGACGCCGTGATCGACGCCATCAGCCAGCGACTGTAAGCGGTCGTCGCGGCCGAATCTCCTCGACTTCTGTGACCCGACTCCCGAGTACTACCACTCTGTCGCCGACCGCGCGAGGACTGTCTTCTCGTCGCACGCCCTGCCGTCTCGAACTGCCATCGCGGTTTTCCGGCGTGCGGTCGTACTCGCGCCGGGATGAACGCATTCGAGACGGCGATGGAGCTGTATCCGTACGTCTTCCACCCGGCCGTGATGGTCGGCGCGGGCGCGCTCGTCCTCATCTACTCCGAGTGGTCCCGACAGGACGCCGACCGGTCGGCGCTCCCGAGACGCCTCGGTGCGTTTCTCGGGGCGGGGCTCCTCTCGCTCGTCCCGACGCTGGCGTACGCCGCCGTGACGGGCCAGAGCCTCGGCGCGGTCACGAAGGGGAACGTCTGGCAGGTGGACGCGCTCGTCGCGGGAGGAGTGTTCTTTACTGCCGGAGTGACGTGGTTCGTCTGGCATCGCTACGGCTGGGGGTCGCTCGTGCCGGGGTACCTCGAAGCCCTCGCGGTCGCTACGGTGCCGTACGTCGCGCTCTCGCCGTTCTGGAACTTCTCGGGCCACGTCACGATGGCGCTCGTGCCGACGCTCTACTTGACGCTGGTCGAGCGGAAGTTCTGGCCGACGCTGGCGATTCCGGTCGTGATGGTTCCCAACCGCGTCTACCTGAGCGCCCACGACTGGGCGCAGTCGGTCGGCGCGTTTCTGGTCGTCGCCCTGCTGGTCGTCGGCGCGTTCTGGTACCAGACGGACGGTGAGTTGCGTACGGAACCGGACTCGGCCGTTTCGTGAGCGTCGCCGACCCCTGTCGCGGGTCGCTTCGAACGCGTAGCGTACTCGTAGACGACACCCTTATCCCGCCCAACCGACCAAAAACAGGTAATGAGTACCGAGACGCCGGACGCCACCGAGACCGAGGCGTTCGAGCGGGTCTGCGAGGAGCTAGTCGAACGCATCCTCGACGGCGAAATCGAGCGCGACGACTTGGAGAGCGAGAAGCTGTCGGTCTGCTCGGACCACTCGTCGCCGAAGGTGCCGAAGAACTCCGAACTCCTCGACTACGCGCCCGACGAGCGCCGGGAGGACTTACAGGAGGTCCTCCAGAACAAGCCGGTCCGGACCGCCTCGGGCGTCTCGCCGGTCGCCATCATGACCAGCCCCCACCAGTGCCCGCACGGGAAGTGTCTCTACTGTCCCGGCGGGCCGGGGTCGGAGTTCTCGTCGTCCCAGAGCTACACCGGCCACGAACCGGCCGCCGCCCGCGGCGTCCAGAACGACTACGACCCGTACGGGCAGGTCACGCTCCGCCTCGAACAGTTGCGCGAAATCGGCCACCCAGTGGACAAGGTCGAACTCATCCTGATGGGCGGGACGATGACCGCCCGGAGCCACGACTATCAGGAGTGGTTCGTCAAGCGCGCGCTGGAGGCGATGAACGACTACGACACGAGCAAGTCGCCCGAACCGGCCGAGGGCGTCAGCTTCGCCGAAGACCCCGAGGAGGTCGATTTCCGGTACCTCGAAGACGTTATCGCGGAGAACGAACAGAACGACGTGCGGGCAATCGGCATCACGTTCGAGACCAAGCCCGACTGGTGTGACCCCGAGCAGATAAACCGGATGCTCGATTTGGGCGGCACGAAGGTCGAAGTCGGCGTCCAGACGACCTACGAGCGCATCAACCGCGAGATGCACCGGGGCCACGGCGTGCAAGCCTCCATCGACGCCAACCGGCGTCTGCGAGACTCGGCGTTCAAGGTCGGCTTCCACATGATGCCCGGCCAGCCCGGCATGTCCAAGGAGATGTGTCTCGAAGACTTCCGCAGGCTCTTCGAGGACGAGAAGTGGAAGCCCGACTACCTCAAAATCTACCCGACGCTCGTCGTCCGGGGCACCGCGACGTACGACTGGTGGCACCGCGACGAGTACGAACCGCTCCAGAACGAGGAGGCCGCCGAACTCGTCGCGGAGATCAAGTCGATGATTCCGAAGTACACCCGCCTCCAGCGCGTCCAGCGGGACATCCCCGCGGACTTCATCGACGCGGGCGTCTGGAAGTCGAACCTCCGGCAACTCGCGCGGAAGCGGATGGACGACCACGGCTGGACCTGCGACTGCATCCGGTGTCGCGAGGTCGGGATGAACGACGAGGACCCCGAGAACGTCGAACTCGACGTGATGACCTACGAGGCCGCCGGAGGGACCGAACACTTCATCAGCTACGAGGACCCCGACAAGGACCTCCTGATAGGGTTCTGTCGCCTGCGCGAACCCGGAAACCCGGTCCGGGGGGAACTCGAAGACGCCGCCCTCGTGCGGGAACTCCACGTCTACGGCCCGATGGTCGAGGTCGGCGACGAGTCCTACGACTGGCAGCACAAGGGCTACGGGCGGAAACTCCTCGGGAAGGCCGAGGAGTTAGCCGCGGACGCGGGCTACGAGAAGGTCAGCGTCATCTCGGGCATCGGTGCCCGCGAGTACTACCGCGAGAAATTAGGCTACTATCAGGACGGCCCGTACGTGAGTAAGCGACTCTGAACGGCCGGAACCGAGCGTAGTCCCCGACCGAAGTAGTTGGTCATTCCGTATTTTACGACTTGAGTAAAGACAATTCCATTATGTGTTTCAGATTCAATCAACAATTTTATTACGGTGTTCCTACCATAGAGATATGTAGTCATGGAAGACGATAACAAGCACCTCATCGGAGACCTCGAGGACCGAGAAGTGACCGAGCGAGAAAGCACCATCGTCGTCAGCTGTCACGTCATCGACGTGCAGTAGACGACGGCGAAACGTCGATTCCGAACGAATCGACTTTTCCAGTGACCGCGACAAGACGACGAAGGAGACGCTTCGTCGGTCGTGACCGAGTTGCCGGTACTCTATTTAAGATACTCGCACTCGCACCCCGAAAAGCCTCGAAACCACACATTTAATACGCACTAATACGCGATAGTTTAGTATGACTGTCCTATTAATAGGAAGAGTATTCGGGCACGAATTCGAGTTGCTGCGCGAGGAGATAGAACGGCGGGGAAGCGAAGTCGTCGTCGTGGACGTGGACGATTGGCCGAGCGGCAAAGCCATCACCCACGACGTGAGCGACGAGTCAATCCGCCTCGGGTCGGAGTCACTTTCCATCGACGAGGTCGAAGGCGCGTTCGTCAAGCCGCTGACCATCTTCAACGCCGCCGTCGAGGACCGACTCGACGGCGTCGTGAGCGACGACGAGAACCCCTACGCCGCGCTGACGCAACTCCGGGAGTACCGCGGCATCTTCAAGAGCATCCTGCGGTCGCTCGAAGCCCACGGCGCGACCGTCGCCCCGAACGTCGAGACGTTCGTCTGGGACGAGATAACGCCCCACGCCTACGACCGGTTCCGCGCGGCCGGTATCGACGTGCCCGAGACGCTGGCGACGGTCGATTCGGACGCCGCCAAGGAGTTTCTCGCCGACCACGGCAAGGTCGTCTACAAACCCATCACCGAGTTCGGCGGCGCGTACGTCCTGACCGAAGACGACTCGGAGGAGGTCGAAGACCTCACGACGCCCGTGATGTTTCAGGAGTTCGTTCCCGGCGACGACGTTCGGGCGTACGTGGTGGACGGCGAGTACGTCGGGCAGTTCCGGTACGTGTACGACGGCGGTTCGTTCTCGTACAAGTACCCCGAGGGCGAGGTCGGTGCCGAACCGGTCGAGATACCCGACGCGGCGCGCGAGGACGTGCTGGCGGCCGCCGACGTGTTGCCGACGACCTACTCCGCGGTGGACCTGCGACTGGACGAAGACGGCTCGCACTCGATAATGGAGGTCAACTCCGGCGGCCGGTTCATGCTCGCCGACTCCGAGGGGGTCACGAACGTCGCGGAGGCGCTCGCCGACCACCTCGTCGAGTAGACAGCGATGAACCGGAACGTGGTCGTCGAGGACGCCGAGTACGGCTTCGCGTGGTGTCACGTCGAGGAGCGATACTTCCTCGAAACGCCGGACGGCGGCTTTCGGGAGGTCAACGAGGCGGTCGTTCGACTGCTTGAGAAAGTCGCTCGCGGCGAGATACCCCTCTCGGCGCTCCGGACGCAGGCCGAGGGCGGAGCGGCGGTGATCGACGAGTCGCACACGTCCGCCGAGGAGGCCCTGTCGCTGGTCGAGGGCTACGTCGAGGAGGGCGTCCTCCGCGAAGACGCCCCGGTCGTGGAAATCCTCCCGCCGGACGACATCGCGCTCTGGCCCTACGTCGCCGGGTTCCTCGCCCTCGTCTCGGTCTTCGGAGCGGCGGTCGCGTCCGTCGTCTCGAACCTCTCGGTCGCGGTGGTCCGGGAGGTGTCGGTCATCCACGTGGCGGCGACGATGGTCCTCTCGGCCGCGTACCTCGCCATCCACGAGTACGGCCACTACGCCGTCAGCGACCGCCACTTCGACCCGTCCGTGCGGTTCGACTTCGTGAACGGCGTCGTGCCCGCGGTCGTCACGGACACGACCGGGTCGTGGATGCTCCCGCGCAACCGGCGGATACTCGTCAACCTCGCCGGTCCGCTGGTCGAACTGGCGGCCGGTCTCCCGTTCGTCGCGCTCTACTACCTCTTCCCCCGGAGTCTCCTCGTCCAGATTCTGGTCGTCAGCGTCTTCGCACACGTCGTGATGTCGCTGAACCCGCTCATCCACGGCGACGGGTTCTGGATTCTGTGCGACTACTTCGGGCTGATGAACGTTCGTCGTAAGGGCATCGAGGACCTGACCGACCTCCGGCCGTCGTGGAGCGCGGCGTACGTGGTCGTCTCCTACGGCTTCGGCGCTCTCGTCGCCGTCTACATGGTCGTCATGCTGGCCTCGTTCGTCGGTCTCGTGGATGTCTCGCTTCCCGTCGGACTCGCGTGAGACTGCCAGCCGCCCGCTGTCCCCGCGTCGGCTACCGGTTCCATGCACCTCACGCTCTCGGAGTCGGGCGGTGACTCACGGACCCCGATGCCGACCTGCGACTGCTGGGTCTGCGAACCCGCCCGCGAGGAGAGGCCGCCCCACGCGCGCCTCGGTAACGCGAGCGACGAACTGCTCGCGGTTCGTCGTCCGGATTGCTCGCGCGCGACCCTTCCCTACTTGCGACCCTCACTCGCCGTCGAGTCGCGCGAGTTCGGATTGGAGGTCCGACTGGATGTAGGCCGCGACCTCGCGCACGCGTTCGGGCCGGAACGTCCAGAATCCCGTGTAGCGTCCCGGTTCGACCTCGCGCGCGAGGAGCGCGCCGCTGGCCTCGTCGTCGTCGGCCTCGTAGACGACGAACCACAGGTCGGTCACGTGGTCGCCCTCGTCGTCGCCGAACGCCGTTATCGAGTCGATCTCGGGCGGCCGCCAGTCCGGGATGCCGTACAGGTTCACGTCCACGCCGCTGTTGGCGATGCGGCGGTAGGTGTCCCACGTCTCGCGCTCGTCGCGGAGTCGCGAGAGCCGCTGACAGCCGGTGTGGAGCGTTCCGGCCCCCTCGTGGCCCGCCTGTTCCTCGACGACGCGCGAAATTTCGAGAAGGGAAATCTTGTCCTCGCACTCGACGCTGTAGACGTTCTCGTCGAGTGCGGTCAGAAACGTCTGGACCGCGCCGACGACTCGCGGGTCGTCGGCGTATCGCGGGGGGAACGACTCGGCGTCCAGCGCGTCGATGAGGTAGTCGTGGAGGGTCCCGACGCCGATGGCGGCCAGACACCGCTCGCCGTCCGAGAGGACCAGAAACGCCTCCGGAAGTGCGTCCA
This sequence comes from Halorussus salinus, assembly GCF_004765815.2. Classification (NCBI taxonomy): domain Archaea; kingdom Methanobacteriati; phylum Methanobacteriota; class Halobacteria; order Halobacteriales; family Haladaptataceae; genus Halorussus; species Halorussus salinus. The sequence continues at coordinate 401,414 of NZ_ML974128.1, forward strand.
CTTCCATCGCGGTCGTCACCTCGAACGCGTAGCGTTCGAAGTAGTTCAGTAGCTCTGCGACGCGTTCGTCGGTCTCCTCGGCGTTCACCACCGCCAGATGTCTATCGACCGACCTGATATCTTCGATAAAAACACCGAGGTTGTTTGACATAGTTTCTTAGAGACGAGTGGGGGTGATAAGCACTTCGCTGTGATGGGAGTTCACACCCCACGCTTGTCGGACCCGCTCGGCGCTTAGGCGAACCCGTTCAGTCCGTGAATCTTCTTGGTGCCCTCGTCGATGGCGAACCCGCCGCCCGTGTTCGAAACCAGCGGGTCGCCGTCGAAGTGACCTCGACCGGCGTGGTTGAACGCGATTATCCCCGAGTCGATGTTGTACGCCGGACCGCTGACGCTCCCGGTCGTCCCGTCCGCGGTCGCCCAGTAGCGGCCCATGTTCTTGACCTTCGCTCCCCACCCGGTGTTCCCGTTGTCGCCGCCCGCCTCGCCGCGCGCGTTGACCTCGGTGCGGCCGACCTTGAGGTGGCCGTCGTACGCGACCATCGCGTTCCCCGGCGCGTCTATCTTGCAGTCGTAGAGCGCCAGTCGGTAGGTGTTGTACGACGCGACGGCGCAGGCCTCGTTGTCCCACTTGCACGCGCCGTCGAACGTGATGCCGATAGCTTGGGTCGCGCCGACGCCTCCGGTCGCCATCAGCGAACGCACCGTGACGCTCTCGGGGTCGTCACGAGTTCCCTTGAGCGTGACCGGAACGCGCTCGTCTCGGTCGCTCTGTTCGGCCCAGTTCGCCAGATACGGGGGCAACAACACGTGTTCGTCGTAGGTGCCCGGCCGGATGTCGATTTGGACCGGCCGCTGGATGAGCCACGGGAACTCCTCGTCGATTGCGGTCTGTATCGACTCGTAGTCGCCGCTCCCGTCGGCGGCGACCTTGACGTACGTCTTCTCCGTGTTGACGGCGGGTCGGGTCCCGCCGAAGTTGCCAGCGTCGCCAGCACTGTCGGCGCTCTCCGGACTCCTCGACTCGCTGGTCGGGTACTGGAGTCGGTGCCAGTTCGACCCGTCGGCGAGGTAGCGAACCCCAGTGTCGGTCGCCAAGAACTTCGCGCCCTCTTTGGGCTGGTACTGGTCTCTGTTGGCCTCCTCGTCGCGTATCTCTACGTCGGTATCGAGTCGCTCGAAGTTGCGGTTCATCGGCTCGTGCCAGTTCGAACTCCCCCGAGACGGCGTGCTGTAGTCGTGGTTCGTCATGATGGACTCTCGTCCGGGTCGGGGACCCGACCGCGGACCTATCCAGTCGAGTCTACGGGTCGCTTGTAGTCTTGTTGGCTCGGCCGTCTGTGGGCGTTCTGACCTCTCTACGTTCGGTTTCGATTCTCCCCGAAATAACCTCCGGGAAACGTAACCGGGATACCGCAGGCCCTGTTTGGGCTACGTATGACCGACGTAAAGCGGGAACTGTCGAGTATCGACCTCGCGGCCGTCGTGGCCGAACTCGGGGCCTACGAGGGCGCGAAACTCGACAAGGCCTACCTCTACGACGACGACCTCCTGCGACTCAAGATGCGGGACTTCGACCGCGGCCGGGTCGAACTCCTCGTGGAAGTCGGCGAGACCAAGCGCGCACACGTCTCGGACCCCGAGAACGTCCCCGACGCGCCGGGACGGCCGCCGAACTTCGCCATGATGCTCCGCAATCGGCTCTCGGGCGCGGACTTCGCGGGCGTCGAACAGTACGGCTTCGACCGCATCCTCCAGTTCCACTTCGAGCGCGGCGACGAGGACACCACCATCGTCGCCGAGTTGTTCGGACAAGGCAACGTCGCGGTGCTGGACGAGAACAACGAGGTCGTGGACTCGCTCGACACCGTGCGACTCAAGTCCCGGACCGTCGCGCCGGGGAGCCAGTACGAGTTCCCCGACGAGCGAATCAACCCCCTCGAAGTCGAGTACGAGACCTTGGTCGCGCACATGGAGGAGTCCGACACCGACCTCGTGCGCACCCTCGCCACGCAACTCAACTTCGGCGGTCTGTACGCCGAGGAGGTCTGTACGCGCGCTGGCGTCGAGAAAGGGAAGGATATCGCGGACGCCGACGAGAGCGACTACGAGGCCATCTTCGACGCCATCCAGCGCCTCGCCGAACCGGTCCGGTCCGCGGACTTCGACCCCCGCGTCTACGAGGAGGACGACGTGCTGGTGGACGTGACGCCGATGCCCCTCGAAGAGTACGCCGACCTCGACAGCGAGGCGTTCGACACGTTCAACGAGGCGGTCGATTACTACTTCGCCAACTTCGTCCCCGAGGGCGAGACGGAGGCCGAGCAGTCCGCGGGCGACCAGCGCCCCGACTTCGAGGCCGAAATCGAGAAGCAGAAGCGCATCATCCAACAGCAGGAGCAGGCCATCGAGGGCTTCGAGCAGGAGGCCGAGCAGGAACGCGAGAAGGCCGAACGACTCTACGGCCACTACGGACTCGCCGACGACATCCTCACCACGGTTCGGAACGCGCTGGACGAGGGTACTTCGTGGGACGAAATCGAGGCCCGCTTCGAGGAGGGAGCCGAGCAGGGCATCGAAGCCGCCGAGGCAGTGCGGGGCGTGGACCCCGAGAACGGGATGGTCACGGTCGAACTCGACGGCGTGAACGTTCCCCTCGACGCGGAGATGGGCGTCGAGAAGAACGCCGACCGCCTCTACACCGAGGCCAAGCGCATCGAGGAGAAGAAGGAGGGCGCGCTCGCCGCCATCGAGGACACCCGCGAGGACTTGGAGGAAGTCGAGAAGCGCAAAGAGGAGTGGGAGGCCGACCCCGACGAGAGCGACGCGGAGGCCGACGAAGACGAGCAGGAAGACGTAGACTGGCTCTCCCGGCAGTCGATTCCGGTCCGCCAGCAGGAACAGTGGTACGAGCGGTTCCGCTGGTTCCGGACCAGCGACGGTTTCCTCGTTATCGGCGGCCGCAACGCCGACCAGAACGAGGAGTTGGTCCAGAAGTATCTGGAGGGCAACGACCTGTTCTTCCACGCGCAGGCCCACGGCGGTCCCGTCACCGTCCTCAAGACCTCGGACCCGAGTGAACCCTCCCGCGACGTGGACGTGCCCGAGCAGAGCAAGCGCGAGGCCGCCCAGTTCGCCGTGTCGTACTCCTCGGTCTGGAAGGACAGTCGATTCGCCGGTGACGCCTACGTGGTCACGCCCGACCAAGTGAGCAAAACCCCCGAGAGCGGCGAGTACTTGGAGAAGGGCGGGTTCGCCATTCGAGGAGACCGCGAGTACTTCCGCGACGTGGAAGTCGGCGTCGCGGTCGGCATCTCGTGTGAACCCCACACTCGCGTCCTCGGCGGTCCGCCCGAGGCAATCGTCCCGCAGGTCGAGACTCATATCGAGGTCGAACCCGGCCGCTACGCCCAGAACGACATCGCCAAGCGCATCTACCGGGCGTTCCGCGAGCGGTTCATCGACACCTCCTTCGTCCGGAAAGTAGCGAGTCCCGACCTGATTCAGGAGTTCCTGCCGCCGGGCGGGAGTCGGATGAAAGACGAGTAGAGTCGAGACGCAGGCTGGTTCGTCGTCTCACTTTTCAGGAGGCTCGTACAGTTCGAGTCCGTCGTACCGGGAGAGGCTCTCGACGTTCGTAACGAAGTTCCGAAGGTTTCCCAGAAGGTCCGCTTCGCTCCGGTACCGATACACGTCGATACCGTAGCCGGACGGTATCTCCTCGATACTGGCACTCCCGAACTCGTCCGACAGGTAGATCCGGAACCGTCGGCGAGGCTTTCGAGGCGGTTCTCGATTTCGAATCCGAAGGTTGAACTCGCCCAGAATCGCCCCGACCTCGCTTCCGACTCCGGCGTTCAGCCCTGCCTCGTCCAGTATGAAGACGACGGCGTCGCTGACAATTGCGTACTCGATGGACTGGTCGAGCGGACTGAGACCCGACTCGTCTAGTCGTTCTCGTGTCGTTTCCTTCGCGGTCGGAATCTCCACGTCAGTCGCGACGAATGCTCGTATTCCGGGGTCCCGTCGGAGTTCGGTGCAGACGCCTCCGAGGGTCGCTTCCATATCTTCGTGGTCTTCGGGGTCGAATAGTTCCGCTTCGATATAGGGATCGTCGGTGTCGATAGCGTCTGCAGGATAGGCGTACGTCACGTCGAATGGCGTGTACGGTCCCATGACGTAGCACAGGAAATCCCCTCGATTTCCGGGATTTGGAGTACCCTCTACTACGTGTTGGTAGATGGATTTCCCGTCGTATTCGAGTCCCAACTTCCGTCTCTTCATGGTCGAATTTCGTTTCCTACCGCTGGTTAATATTTCCTATTTTGACTACAGCGTGGAAGAAAGATTAGTAATCCCTAACCTTAATGTGCGTCGGTGGCGAAGCGAGACGTACGATGGCGACGGAATCGAACGCCGAGCGCGAGGGGCGTCTCTCGGAGGTCCCAGAAAACGGGGAACTCGTGGATTTCACCGATAACCAACTGTTCGGCAAAAGTACTGACACGCTCGAACGGTTCACTGCACGCAAACGCGCGCTCGCCCATCCCGTTCGCTACGCGATTCTCTACTACCTCTTCCGCTCGGCCGACGGGGACGAGGACGAGCGTCTGCCTCGAACGGAGTTGAAACGACTCCTCGACAGGGAGAAGAACGGACTTCAGACCCACGTCCGACCGCTACTGAAAGCGAATCTCCTCGCGGAAGTTCCCGCACCCGACGGTGCAGACGGCCGCCAAACGTTCTATCGAATCACGAACCTCGGCGAGCGCGCGATACGAAGCGACTTGTGGAACGTCGAGGGCGAACTCCCCGAATGACACCGAAACGGCGATTGGCGGTTGAGTCTGCGGCCTCGGACATTCCCACGCAACGATTAAGCCGTTAGCGAACGTCCCTACCGTACGCAAGACGCCTTCTCCTCGAAGCGCCTGCGCCCGGTGATTCCCATGTTCGAAACAGCACTCAAATACCTCGTGGACAGCGACGACGGCACCGAAACGATACTGGTCGGCGGACTCCTCACCCTGTTCGGGTGGCTCCTGATTCCCGCGGTGTTCGTCGCGGGCTACCTCCAGCGGGTCCTCGCCCGGACGACCGCCGAGGAGTCCGCCCCGTCGTTCGAGGACTGGAGCGACCTGTTCGCCGAGGGCCTGAAAGCCATCGCGGTCGTGCTGGCGTACGTCGCGCTCCCGGCCGTCCTGCTGACCGCGGTGGTGGCGAGTCTGGCAATCGTCTCCGTCGAGACGACAGTGGTCGAGTCCGACGCGGGCGTCCCGACCGACCCCTCCGTCGTCGCCGAACCGGTCACGAACGTCGGCCCCGACCTCCTGAGTGTCGCGGTCGTCTTCGGCGGTCTCGCGCTCGCCGGGATTTCCGCGCTCGTCGCGTGGTACGTCCTACCCGCCGCGCTCGCCCGCCTCGCGGTCGAGGGTCGCCTCGGTGCGGCCTTCCAGTTCCGGAGACTCTGGGGCGTCGTCACCACCAACTCGTACGCGACCGGGTGGCTGGTCGCGCTGGTCGTCCTCGTGGTCGGCGGGGCACTGGTCGGCGGTCTCGCGTCGATACCCTTCGTCGGATGGGCGCTGGTCCCGTTCGCCACGTTCTACCTCAACGTCGTCGCGTTCGCGCTCTACGGACAGGGGTACCGCGAGGCGACCCCCGCCGACCGCCGGGAGACCGTCGGCGGGAGCGAGCAGGCCGCGGCCTGAATCGCGTCTCCCTCCTTCTCTCCGCCTTTCTTTTTCCGCTCTTCTCCGCCCTTCTTCTCTCCGTCTTTCTTTTCGCTCTCTTCTCTTCCCTCTTTCCCGCCCTCGCGGGCGAGTAGCCAGACCTAACTTCCCGCGTTCGAAGTTCCGTGCATGCTCGGCGAGGCGCTCGTCTACCCGGTCCGCGGCGAGGAGCGCGAGGAGACCCTGCTTGTCGGCGCGATTCTGGCCGTCGCGCTCGGAGTCCTCGCGCGACTCGGCTTGCTTGGGGTCCTCGCGGTCGTCCCGGCCGTCCTGCTTGCGGGCTACGCGCAGGCGGTCCTCCGGGCCAGCACGGCGTCTGGAGCCAGCGCGGCGTCCGGGGGAGACACTCCCGCGTCGGGCGGCGTCGCAGGCGACGACGAACTCCCCGGATTCGGGAACTATCGCACCCTCGCGGCCGACGGCCTGCGTGCAGTCGTCGTCTCGGTCGGCTACCTCCTGCTCCCGGCGGCGCTCCTCGTCCTGACGGTCGGCGGCGCGGGCGCGGGCGGACGCCCAGAGTCGTTCGGGACGACGCTGTTCGTCTTCGGCGCGGGCACGGTCGTCCTGTTCGCCTCGCTCGGGTTCGCCTACCTCCTGCCCGCGGCGCTGGCGGGAGTCGCCCGGACCCGAACCCTCGGCGCGGCGCTCGACCGCGGGCGACTCTTCCGGAGCGCCCGAAGCGGCGGCTACTTCGTCGCGTGGGTCGCGGCGGCCGTCACGGGCGTCGTCTTCGCGGTCCTGTTGGGGTCGCTGGCCGCGCTCGGGCGACCGGGGGAGGTCGCGGCGCTCGCTCTCGGCTTCTACGCGCTGGTCGTGGTCGCGCGGCTGGCGGGTCGCGGCGTGGCGTGAGCGAACGGAGCGAGGAGGGTCGGAGCGGCGAGGAGGGCCGGAGCGGCGAGGAGGGCCGCGAACGCTCCTACGCCGCCCGCTCCGACTCGGTTAGCTCGAACTCGTCCAACTGTTCTCGGGTCCGTTCGGACAACTCGGAGGTCTCTTCGGCCACCCGCAGGACCTCCTCGACGGCACGGGCCTGCTGGTCCACGCTGGCGGCGATCTGCTCGATTTCGGCGCTCACGGTCTGGGACGCCTCGGAAACGTCCTCCACGAGCCGCGAGACCTCCTCGGCGTCGTCGGCTTGGTCGGCCGTCGCGCGCCGAATCTCCGCCAATCCCTCGTTGGTCTCCCGAATCGCGGTCTCTATCTCCTCGATGTCGGTCACGACGCCCCGGACCGCGTCCACCCCGGTCTCGACCTGCCGCTTGCTCTCGGCCACCGCGGCCGCGGTCTCGCTGACGCCCTCCTTGACCTCGCCGAGCGACGACGATATCTCCTCGACGGTCTCCTTGGACTCCTCGGCCAGCGCCTTCACCTCGTCGGCGACCACCTGAAATCCGGCCCCGTCGCCGTCGGCGCGCGCCGCCTCGATGTTCGCGTTGAGCGCCAACAGGTTCGTCTGGTCGGCGATGTCGGCTATCATCTCCGTCGTGCGGTTGATGGTCTCCATCTGGTCTTCCAACGACTCTATCGTCTCGACGTTGCGTTCGGCGGCCTCGCCCGCCTCGTCGATGGTGTCGATGGCGTCGGCGGCGGTCGTCGTGCCCGTCTCCGCGAGGTCGGCGGCGGTTTTGGCCCGGCCGTCTATCTGCTCGACGGTCGCGGTTATCTCCTCGATGGACGCCGAGAGGTTCGAGACGTTCTCCTCGGCATCGACGGTGCGCTCGGCCTGTCGCTCGGCGGTCGCGGCCACGCTGTCGCTGGCGTCGCCGAGGTCGTCGATGGCCGCGCGAACCTCGGCGGCCGCGTCGTGGGTCTCCGTGCCGATGCGGGCCATCTCGTCGGAGCGGTCGCGGGTCGATTCGAGCGCGGTCCGGAGCGATTCGACCGCCTCCCGGAGGTCGGTCGCCATCCCGTCGAACGTCTCGTGGACGTTGTGTATCGCCTCGAAGTCGGCCTCGGGTTCCGGCACGGTCGGCTCCACGGTGAGGTCGCCCTCGCTGAGTCGCGCGATGCTGGTCTGGAGTTCGGTGACGACGGTCTCCTGATACGCTTCGAGGGTCTCCTCACGCTCGCGGAGTTCGGTGCGCTCGGTGATGTCGCGGTTGATTTCGAGCGCGCCGACGATTTCGTCCGCGTCGTCGTAGAGTGGCATGAGGCTCCTGCTGACGGGAATCTCCTCGCCATCGACGGTGATGGTGCTTTCGAGGTTCTGGACCGGTTCTCCGGTGTCCAGCACCTCGCGCATCACGGTGTTGTCGGCCTCGTCGAAGTCGAAGAGGCACGCGCCGAGCAGGTCCTCGCGGGTCTTCCCGAAGAGGTCCAGCGCCTCGTCGTTGATGCGGTCGATGTTTCCCTCGGCGTCCACGGTGAAGATGGGGTAGCCGAGACCGTCCAGCACGCTCCGGACGATGGAATCGGCGGTGGCCGCGGAGCGGTTCGGTCCGCCGGAGGAGTCTCGGTCGGCGGGTCGGTCGTCGCGCTCGTCTGAGGGGGCGTCGCGCTCGCCCGTCTCCTCGTTCGAGGGCCCCATCGCGGCGAGCAAGCCAGAAAGCATGAGTCTCAGTCTCCACTCGGTTATGATAAGTATATCTCCGATTATGATATCTGATAATACGCCCGTACTTCCTTGCTAATAGTTGATCGAAACGGCCGAAAAAGGAGAGAATTTTGTCCCGTCATCGAGTCTGAAACGTACAAACTTAAGTAACATATGTGTCAATCCGACTGCATGGTAGAACGCTCGACCGGCGACTTGCTGACGCGGGGACTCTCGTTCCCGATGTCCGACGACGACTGGCTCGTGACCAACCTCATCGGGGGCGGCCTGTTGCTGTTCTCGTTCCTCCTGCTCCCGCTGTTGGCGATTCAGGGGTTCCTCGTGGAGGTGATGAGCGAGGCGCTCGGCGAGGACGACGACGTTCCCGAGTGGGGCGACTTCGGCTTCGGCGTGATGGTGACGGGCCTGAAGTCGCTCGTCCTCGGATTTCTCTACCTGCTCGTACCGACGACGGTGTTCGTCGCGTTCGCCCTCCTCGGCATCGGTGCCGGGACCGCCTCGGGTACGGAGGACCTCGTGGGACTGTTCACCGGCGTCGGCGGACTCGCGTTCCTCGTGTTGCTCCTCGTGTTCGGCTACTTCGCTCCCGCGGCGCAGGTGAACTTCGCGCGCGAGCGGACCATCGGCGCGGGCTTCGACTTCGGCACCATCTTCGAGGTGGCGACCAGTTCCGAGTACGTCGTGGGCTGGGTGCTGGCGTTCATCATCATCGCGGTCCAAGGGCTGGTCGCCAATCTCGTCGCGCTGACCATCGTGGGCATCCTCGTCCTACCGTGGGTGTACTTTTTCTTCAGCGTGTCCACGTTCTACATCTACGGTCGGTCGTTCGCCAACGCCTTGGACCTCGACGCGGAGGGCGGCGACGGCCACGCTCGGCGTCCTCCCGAAAGCCGGACCGACGACACCCGAACCGACGACACTCGGATGATAAACTGACGGGGCACCCCGAATAGCAGGACACTTACCTCCGACCCACGCACGAACCGATATGCGAATCACGAGCAGAGAACCCGCCGAGGGCCGACGCGAGCGCATCACGCTCGTCCCCGAGACCCTCGACGACCTCTGGCATCTCACCTACGTCCTCGAACCCGGCGACTTCGTGGCCGCCGACACGACCCGGCGCATCCAGCGCAACGACGACCAGATGCGCGACACCGGCGGCGAGCGCGAACACATGCACGTCACCCTAAAAGTCGAGGAGACCGAGTTCCACAAGTTCTCGAATCGCCTGCGTATCAGCGGCATCATCGAGAGCGCCTCCCGCGAGGACCAACTCGGCCAGCACCACACCGTCAACGTCGAGGAGAACAAGGAACTCACGATAGAGAAATTCTGGAAGCCCGACCAACTCGACCGCCTCGAAGAGGCAGAAGAAGCCACCGAGAACGCCGACGTGGCCATCGTCACCGTCGAAGAAGGGAAAGCGCACATCCACACCGTCGCCCAGTACGGGACCGAAGAGCGCGCCGAGTTCACCGGCACGACCGGGAAAGGCGAGTTCGCCCGCGGTCGGGACGAACTCTTTGCAGAACTCACCAGCGCAGTCGAACGCCTCGACGCGGACGCCATCATCCTCGCCGGGCCGGGGTTCACCAAGCAGGACGCGCTGGACTACATCGAGGAGAACACCCGCGACCTGACCGAGAAGATTACGACGGTGGACACCAGCGCGGTCGGCGACCGGGGCGTCCACGAAGTTCTCAAGCGCGGCGCGGTCGAGGAGGTCCAGAAGGACACCCGCATCGCGAAGGAGGCCGAACTCATCGACGAACTCACCAAGCGCATCGGCGAGGGGCCGAAAGTCGCCTACGGGGCCGAGCAGGTCCAGAAGGCCGCCGACTTCGGGGCCATCGAACACCTGCTGATTCTGGACGAGCGCCTGCGCGAGGAGCGCGGCGCCGAGGGCGAGTGGGCGTTCGACGTGAACGAACTCATCACGACGACCGAGCAGAAGGGCGGCGACGTGACCGTCTTCTCCAGCGAGTTCGCGCCGGGCGACCAGCTCGCCGGGTTCGGGGGCATCGCCGCACTCTTGCGCTATCGGCTCGAATAGGCCGCTATGCTGGACGTGGAACGCTGGCTCGACTACGTGTTCTTCGCGGGCCTCGAAATCTCGATGCTGTCGCTCCCGGCGCTCGTCCTGTTGCTCGCCGCCGAGCCGCCGGGTCCCATCGCGGTCGCCGCGCTGACCGCGCTCGGGGTCTCGACCTGCGCGGCCGGGACCTTCCGCGGGCCGTGGGTGGACCTCGGCGAGTGGCCCGCGCCGGGCGACCTCTACACCATGCCCCTGCGCTCGGCGTACTACAGCGCGACCGTCGCCGCCGCGACTTACGCCGGTGCCGCCGCCCACGTCGCTTCGGGCGTCGCTCTCGCCGGAATCGCGGTCTCGACGCTGGTCTCGGTCGCCGGGATGGCCGCGCTCCCCCGCGTCGTCGGCCGGTTCCGGACGCTGGCGTACCGGTTCGGGACGCCGGAACCGTGAGACTCGGCGGCTCCTCGGGCTGATTTGGACTTTTAGCCCGGCGCGTGCTGGCGCGGCGCTCGTAAGCGCCGCGCCAACCGCGCGAGGGACGAGGACCGCAACGAAGTGAGGACCGCAGTCGGGTGGGGAGGGTGTGGCTATCGCGGTGCTGTGCGGTGCGGTTGCGTGCTGTGCAGTCAACTCCGTGTTGTCGGCAGTAGTTCGCTTCTTTGCCGATTTCACTTTCGTCTCGCGCTAGCCGACCGACTCGACTCCGACGACCAATTTGGCTCCGACGACCGATTTGGCTCCGACGACCGACCCGACCACCGCGTGTCGAGCAACTCCAAACTGAACCACGTCCCGCGATGAACGAACAGGGAGGTTCAAGGCCGTCCGGAAGCATCCCTCGGACATGATAGTCGAGGGAACCGTCCTCCGCGGGCCGAACTTCGAACCCATCGAGGGCCGGGTCGTGGTCGAGGAGGGCGAGATAACGGCCGTCGAGCAAGCGTCCGTCGATTCGTCCAACGTCGTCCTGCCAGCGTTCGTCAACGCCCACACCCACATCGGCGACTCCATCGCCAAGGAGGCCGGTGGCGGCCTGAGTCTGGACGAACTCGTCGCGCCGCCCGACGGCCTCAAGCACCGACTCCTGCGCGCCGCCTCGCGCGAGGAGAAGGTTCGAGCCATGCGCCGGTCCATCCAGTTCATGGAGACGACCGGCACCGCGTCGTTCCTCGAATTCCGCGAGGGCGGCGTCGAAGGCGTCTACGCGCTCCGGGAGGCCGCGGAGGGTCTCGGCGTGGAGCCGTTCATCTTGGGCCGCGAGACCGTCGAGGCGATGGAGGCCGCCGAGGGGTTCGGCGCGAGCGGGGCGCGGGACGCCGAGTTCTCCCGCGAGCGCACCGCTACCGCCGAGGAGGGCAAACTCTTCGGCATCCACGCGGGCGAGCGGGACTCGTCGGACATCAACCCCGCGCTGGATTTGGACCCCGACTTTCTTGTCCACATGGTCCACCCCGAACCGCTCCACCTCGACCGACTGGCCGACAAGGCCGTCCCGGTCGTGGTCTGCCCGCGCTCGAACCTCGTGACGAACGTCGGCGTCCCGCCAATCGCGGACCTCGCGGAGCGGACCACCGTCGCGCTCGGCACCGACAACGTGATGCTCAACTCGCCGTCGATGTTCCGCGAGATGGAGTTCGCCGCCAAGTTGGCCGACGTGAGCGCCCGTGAAGTCCTGCGGATGGCGACCTACAACGGTGCGCGCATCGCGGGGCTGGACTGCGGCGTCGTCGAGGAGGGCCACGCCGGGAAACTCCTCGTCCTCGACGGCGACTCGGACAACCTCGCCGGAGCGCAGGACGTGGTGCGCGCGGTCGTCCGCCGCGCGGGCGTCGGCGACATGGCCGACGTAATTCTGTAGTACGGAAATAATTCCTTTTCTCTAAGACGTATTTGTGTTTGCTAACAGTGGACAGCGATGTCTTTCGTCGGCGTTTGCGTCTGCGCCGCGTCCGCGACGTGGATGGGGTACGCGCTCGGCGGGAGACGGAGCGGGATACGCTCGGTGAGACGACCGACGGAACGCGCTCCGAACGCGCCGGGGATTTAACATTCCTCGGTGACCACCGTCGAGAGATGACCGACCCGGCAGAAGCTATCAGTCTCCTCGTCGTGGTCGAGTTCGTCGTGATGGCCGCGATACTGCTCCTTTTGGTCCCGTTCGAGGTCGCGGCCCCGGTGGTCCCGCTCCTGCTGTTCTTCGTGGTCGTGCTTCACCTCTATCGCTCCTGAACCGCTCGGCGCGCGCCGCACTCGACCTCACCACACACCACCTCGCCCCGCCTCTTTAACCCGCTCCGCGTAGACTCTCTACCCCGCATGAGCGTCAGTTTCGACTTCAGCGACGACGTGGCACTCGTGACCGGCGCGAGCGGCGCGCTGGGGAGCGCGGTCTGCGAGGAGTTCGCCGACGCGGGCGCGACCGTGGCCGCCGCCGACGTGGTGGCTCCCGACGAGGAGGACGCCCTCCTCGACGCCGACCGCGAGCGCATCGACTTCTACGAGGGCGACTTCACCGACGAGGCCGACGTAGAGCGTGTCGTCGCCGACATCGTGGACGACCACGGCGGCCTCGATTACCTCGCCAACGTCGCGGGGACGTGGCGCGGCGGGTCGCCCGTCGCGGAGACCGACGCCGAAACGTTCGACCTCCTGTTCGACGTGAACCTCAAGACGGCGTTTCTCGCCAGTAAGCACGCCATTCCGCACCTCCGGGAGAGCGGCGGCGACGCGGATACCAGCGACGATGCGGACACCAGCAACGACGCTCGACGCGGCGCTATCGTGAGCGTCAGCGCGCGCTCGTCGCTCGAAGGCGGCGCGGGCGACGCCCTCTACCGGGCGTCGAAGGCGGGCGTCCGACTGCTCACCGAGAGCATCGCCGAGGAGGAATCGGGCGCGGTCCGCGCGAACGCGGTGATGCCGAGCGTCATCGACACGCCCGCCAACCGCGAGCTGATGCCCGACGCCGACCACTCTACGTGGGTCGAACCGGCCGACATCGCGACGACGGTGCTGGTCCTCTGCTCGTCGGCGACCCCCGTCACCAGCGGCGCGGCGGTGCCGGTGTACGGCGAAGCCTGAGGATTTATCGGGTCGGCGTCGGTGCGTCCCGATATGGACGGACGGCTCCCCGCCGGTGTGCGTAGACGGGTCCTCCTCGCGGCGGTCGTCGCGCTGGCGCTGACCACTGCTGGCGTGGTCGGCTACCGCCTCGCCGACCCCGCGACGCCCGACCACGACCTCGACCTCGCGGAGTCGCCCGACGAAATCGCGTACGACGCGCTCTCGCAACTCGACCACCGCGACTACGCCGTCGAGTGGCGGATTCCGCCCGCGCCCGACGACGAACGCGGCGAGTCCGACGACGCCGATTCGTCCGCGAGCCGCGACTACCGGGTCTTCCTCAGCGCCGCCGTCGAGGGGTCCGAAAATCGGATTCGCGTCGTGCCGTCGGCCGGTCCCGCGACGTTCGCCACCGAGAACTGCGTCTGGTCGCTCCGGTCCGCCGACGGCGGGACCGACCCGCCGAGCGCGTGTAACTTCGGCGGTCGCCAACGACCGACCGAGTTCTACAGGCTCCACGGCGACTGGGACGCGGTGCGCGAACCGGACGCAAACGTCACCGTCGTCCGCGAGAACGAGAGCGTACTGGTTCTCCGCATCGACGACACCGACACGGCGCAGTACCTCGCGACCGGTCGAGACGGCATCGGCGACACCGAGTACGCCCGCGAGCGGGGACTCCGCGCGAATCTTACGTTGGTCGTAGACAAGACGGAGGGCCACCTCCGACGCCTCGTCTTCGGTCGGTCCGCGCTCTCGGAGACCGACGAGGAGTCCGGGGCCGCCGGGAACCGAACCCGAGACCATAGCCGCCACGTCTACGCCTTCTCGAAGTGGGGCGAGACGACCGTCGAGCGCCCCGACTGGGCGGGCTACTCGCTCGCGGAGTTTCTCCTCGACGTGACGCGGTGAGCGACGCCCGCCGCGACGCGCCCGAGACCGCCCGCAAGCAGGTAGAGCCAGACGACCTCGGCGAGACTCGCGGCCAGCAGACAGACGACGAGGAGGACGAACAGCGCGACGCCCTGCTGGCCCGACCCGACCGCGTTCAGGAGCGCGAACCCCGGAAGCAGTCCGGCGACGAACGGCGCGTAGGCCACCGCGAGAAGCAACCAAACCGCTGGCTCGGCGGTCACGTCCCCCGCGAACAGCGGTCTGGCCAGCACGAGCGTGACGCCGACCACGGGAACGAGCGCCGCCAGCGTCCGACGCGAGGGCGCGAAGACGGCCCGGCCGAGGCGGAAGTCGAGCGCCCTGTCTATCGCCTCCCCGAGGAGCCACGACGCCAGCGCCGCGAACGCCCCCGCGGCGACCAGCGCGAGCAGGTAGCCCGCGAGCGTCGCCGGGAGCGCCGCGCCGTAGCACTCGTCACACCCCGTGCGAGCGTACCAGTCGAGACCGCCGACCGCGGGCAGGGCGACCGCGAGCAGAAACGGGAGGCCGCGTCGGAGTCGGTCGTCCATCGGTCGGGGCGTCTCGGGCCGCGACCAAGAACGTATCGGGTGTGCCACGAGACGCGGCGCACCGTCGCTCCGTGGGCCTACTCGACGTTCGTCTAATTTCGGTTCTCCTCGAACCACGTGTCAACAAGAAATTGGTAAAAATCGCCCGCCCGCTCCCGAATCGTTCCGTTTATATCCGGCCCTTTGAAAGCTACCCTCACACATGGCAGAACGTGAGACGTGGACGAGTCGTATCGGATTCATCTTCGCCGCGGTCGGGAGCGCGGTGGGGCTCGGAAACATCTGGTCGTTCCCGTTCCAGACCGCCGCGAACGGCGGCGCGGCGTTCCTCGTGGTGTACCTGCTGGCGGTCGTCCTCATCGGCTTCCCGACGATGATGGTCGAGTTCGTCATCGGTCGGCGGGGCGAGCAGAACCCCGTGGCCGCCTTCGAGAAAATCGGCTACGGTAACTGGTCGTTCACCGGCGGACTGGGCGTCTTCTCGTCGCTGGTCACCCTGTCGTTCTACAGCGTCGTCGGCGGGTGGGTCCTCAGCTACATCGTCGGGAGCGCGACCGGTGCGTACTTCGGCGACGCCGGGACGTACTTCGGGTCGGTCGCATCCGGTCCGGTCGCCATCGGCACGCACCTCGTCTTCATGCTGATAACCGTCGGCATCGTCGCCTCGGGCGTCACCGACGGCATCGAGCGCGCGACGAAGTTCATGATTCCCGCCATCCTGCTCCTGTTAGTCGGACTCGCGGCGTGGGCGACCACGCTCGACGGTGCCGCCGCGGGCTACGAGTACTACCTCTCGCCGGACTTCGGCCTCATCGCCAGTAACTTCGGCTCCATCGTCCCGCCCGCGATGGGACAGGCCTTCTTCACCCTCTCGCTCGGGTTCAGCGTGATGATCGCCTACTCGTCGTACCTCGGCCGCGACGACAGCCTCCCGGCCGACGGCGGCGCTATCGTCGTCGTCAACACGATGGTCGCGCTGCTGGCCGGGTTCGTCGTCTTCCCCATCCTGTTCGCCACGGGCGGCGCGGAAGGCGCGGGCGGCGGTGCCGGAACCGCGTTCGTCGCGCTGGCGGGCGCGTTCGGCAACATCCCCGCGGGCGGCATCATCGGCTTCTTCTTCTTCGTCGTCCTGCTGTTCGCAGCCCTCTCCAGTTCTATCAGTCTGCTGGAGGTTCCAGTCTCGTACATCACCGAGAACTACGGCGTCGGTCGCCGGACGACCGCCATCGGGATGGGCGGCACAATTGCGGCGGTCGGCCTGCCCGCGACGTTCGGCACGTCGTGGCTCGGCTTCTACAACGACGTGGTGTTCAACCTCCTGCTCCCCGTCTCGGTGTTCCTGCTGGCCATCTTCGTCGGTTGGGTCGCCGACCGCGAAGCCATCGACGAACTCGGTCGGGGCTCGTCGGTCGGCTCGTCGTTCACGACGACGTGGCTCTGGTGGGTCCGCATCGTCGTCCCGGCCGTCGTCCTCATGACGCTCTACCTCGGTATCGAGACGCTCTACGAGGGCCTCAGTAGCGGCGCGTACTTCTGACGCGCCGGGCCTGACCCCCGCGGATTCGGTTCGTTTTTTCGACATCTCGTCCCGTAGCCGCGCGGCCGGTTCCGTTGCCGGTTACGATTCGTAGTTTCGAGTTCGAATTTCGAGCCGAAATCTACGAATCTTCATCGCCGTCCGAACTATCGGGCGCTCGTCACTCGAAATCATCACGAAAATACGCACTAAAACCGTCGTGAGTTCGAAGTTACGATTCCAAACTCGAAAGGCTCTTTGGGGAGGCATGGCGAGTGCGTAGCAATGACACGCGAATCGTGGCACACTCGCCTCGGCTTCATCCTCGCGGCGGTCGGGAGCGCCGTCGGACTCGGCAACGTCTGGCGTTTCCCGTGGATGACCGCCGAGAACGGCGGGAGCGCCTTTCTGGTCGTGTACCTCTGTATCGTCCTACTGGTCGGCGTCCCCGGACTCCTCGCGGAGTTCGTCATCGGGCGACGCTCCCAGCGTAACCCGGCAGGCGCGCTCTTTCGACTCTCGTCTGGCTCGAAGTCGTGGCGCGCGGTCGGCCTGTTCGCCGTCGTGACCGCCGTCGTCCTGCTGTCGTTCTACAGCGTCGTCGGCGGGTGGATCGTCCGGTACTTCCTCGCCAGCTTCACGGGGTCGTACTTCGGGTCGCCCGGCGCGTACTTCTCGGCCATCGACTACGGACTCCCGGCGGTCGGGTTCCACGTCGGCTTCCTCGCGCTGACCGCGCTGGTCGTGGTCGGAGGAGTCCGCGACGGTATCGAGAAGGCGACGAAGGTGATGATGCCCGCCATCGTCGTCCTGCTGGTCGCGCTGGCGGCGTGGGCGGTCAGCCAACCCGGCGCGGGCGCTGGCCTGTCGTTCTATCTCGACTTCGACCCGAGCTACCTCCGGGCGAACTTCTTCGACGTGCTGGGCGCGGCGGCCGGACAGGCGCTGTTCACCCTCTCGCTGGGGGCCGGAACGATGATAACCTACGCGTCGTACCTCGGCGACGACCGAAACCTCGTCACCGACGGGAGCGCCATCGCGGTCCTGAACACCGGCGTCGGCGTCCTCGCGGGCTTGGTGGTCTTCCCGCTCCTGTTCGCCACGTTCGGCGAGTTGACGGGTCCGGCCGCCTCCGGCGGCGGTCCCGGCGCGCTGTTCGTGAGTCTCGCGGGCGCGTTCTCGCAGGTCCCGCTGGGGCAACCGCTCGCGGTGCTGTTCTTCGGCGTCATCGTCCTCGCGGCGCTCTCGTCGTCCATCAGCATGCTCGAAATCCCGGTCGCGTACCTCGTGGACGAACACGGCGTCTCGCGGAAGGCCGCGACCGCGCTCCTCGTGGGCGTCGTCGCCGTCACCGGTTCGGCGAACGCGCTGAATCCCGGCCTCTTCGGCTTCGTCGCCGGGACGCTCGTGGACCTGATGCTGACCGCGGGACTCGTCGCCTTCCTCGTCTTCGTCGGGTGGGTCCTCGGCAAGGACGCGCTCACCGAGTACTCCTCGGGCGCGGGGTCGCGGGTCCGGTCGCTCGGCCCGGCGTGGCTCTGGTCGGTCCGGACCATCCTGCCGCTCTTTCTCGTCGCCACGCTCGCGGTGAATCTGCTCGCGTTCGCGGGGTTCTAACTCCGGGTCCCCGAGTTCCGACTCGTCGGGTTCCGGGCGGTCTCGCCGCGACGATGCCGGGGTGAGCGGTTCGCCTCCGTCCGCTGGTTTAGGAACGTTTTTCCGCCCAGTGGTCATCAAATCGCCCAATGAGTAGCCATCGGAGGGATTCGACGTGACGATGGAAGACAAGATAGCGGAGCTTCGCGAACTGCGCGAGGAGGCCCTGCAAGGCGGCGGCGAGGAGCGAATCGAGGCCCAACACGACAAGGGCAAGATGACCGCGCGCGAGCGCATCGACTACTTCTTGGACGACGGCACGTTCAACGAGTTCGACCAGCTTCGAACCCACCGGAGCCACAACTTCGGCATGGAGGAGAAGCAGGTCAAAGGCGACGGTGTAGTGACCGGGTACGGCGAGGTCAACGGGCGCAAGGTGTTCGTGTTCGCCCACGACTTCACCGTCTTCGGCGGGTCGCTCGGCGAGGTGTTCGCCGAGAAGGTCTGTAAGGTCATGGACAAGGCGATGGAGGTCGGCGCGCCGGTCATCGGCCTGAACGACTCCGCTGGCGCGCGGATTCAGGAGGGCGTCTCGTCGCTGGCGGGCTACGCCGAAATCTTCCGGCGCAACACCGAGGCGTCGGGCGTTATCCCCCAAATTTCGGCCATCATGGGACCGTGCGCTGGCGGCGCGGTCTACTCGCCCGCCATCACGGACTTCATCTTCATGGTCGAGGACACCAGCCACATGTTCATCACCGGCCCGGATGTCATCGAGACGGTCACGGGCGAGGAGGTCACCTTCGAGGAGTTGGGCGGCGCGAAGACTCACGAATCGACCTCCGGCGTGGCGCACTTCGCCGAGAAGAGCGAGGAGGAAGCCTTGGACGACATCCGCCGCCTGCTGTCGTACGTCCCGCAGAACAACGTCGAGGACCCGCCGCGGGTCGAACCGTGGGACGACCCCGAGCGCCGCGACGACGAGTTGACGAACATCGTCCCCGACCAGCCCAAGAAACCGTACGACATGACGCGGGTCATCGACGGCGTGGTGGACGAAGATTCGTTCTTCGAAGTGCAGGAGGGCTACGCCAAGAACATCGTTATCGGCTTCGCGCGACTCGACGGCCGGTCGGTCGGCATCGTCGCCAACCAGCCCCGCGTCAACGCCGGGACGCTGGACATCAAGTCCTCCGAGAAGGGCGCGCGCTTCGTCCGGTTCTGCGACTCGTTCAACATCCCCATCCTGACGTTCGTGGACGTGCCGGGCTTCATGCCCGGCACCGACCAAGAACACGGCGGCATCATCCGCCACGGCGCGAAACTGCTGTACGCCTACTCCGAAGCCACGGTGCCCCTGATGACCGTCATCACCCGGAAGGCCTACGGCGGGGCCTACGACGTGATGGCCTCGAAACACATCGGCGCGGACGTGAACTACGCGTGGCCGACCGCCGAAATCGCGGTGATGGGGCCGCAGGGCGCGGTCAACATCCTCTACGACGACGAGTTGGACGAGGCCGACGACCCCGAGGCCCGCCGCGAGGAACTCATCGACGAGTACCGCGACCAGTTCGCCAACCCCTACACGGTCGCCGACTTGGGCTACGTGGACGACGTTATCGAACCGCCCGAGACCCGCCCGCGCCTGATTCAGGACTTGGAGATGCTGTCGAGCAAGCGCGACGAACTGCCCGACAAGAAACACGGTAACATCCCGCTCTGACGATGGCGACGCCAACCACGGACGACCCCGACGAGGAGGCCGACGACGACGAGAGCGACACCAACGCCCACAGCGACCCGCTGGCGGACGCCGACCTCCGGATTCCCGACGACGCCACCGACGAGGAGGCCGCCGCCATCGCCGCGGCCATCGGTGCCCACCTCCGGGCGCAGGAGGCCGCCGCGGCCGCGGCCGCCCAACGCGACGGCGACGAGACGTGGGACGGCAACCGCTGGTCGTTCGCCGGTCGCCTGCGCGGGTTGCAGGGCCGCGCGGGCCGCGTCCCGACGAGCGCGCCCACGGACGCGTGGGCCGCTTCCGGACGAAGCGACCGGTTCTGAGTCGGTCCGTCTTTTCTACTCGCCTCGCTTTCGCACGCGCATCTCGACCGGTCCGGGGTCCAGCGTCAGCCCCATCGAGAGGTCCAGTTCGTCGGTCACGCGCTCGAACTCGACGCGGCGCGCGAGCGTCGCCACCACGAGTTGCAACTCGGTCATGGCGAAGCGCATGCCGATGCAGTGGCGGGGACCGCCGCCGAACGGGAAGTAGGCGTACTCGGGTCGGTCGTCGTTCGCTTTCCCGGCCTCGCTACTCCACCGTTCCGGCCGGAACTCGTCGGGCGCGTCCCACCAGCGGTCGTCGCGCTGGACGTTGTAGGTCGCGAGTTGGAGCGTCGTATCGCCCGAGACGCGGTAGCCGCCGAGGAGAACCTCCTCTCTCGGCTCCCGATAGAGCGCGTAGACCGGCGGGTAGAGACGCAGGGCCTCCTTCACCACCCCCTCGGTGTAGTCGAGATTCGGCACGTCCGCGAACTCGGGGTCGCGGTCGCCGAGGACCGAATCGAGTTCGGCATCGAGTCGCTTTCGGACCGCCGGATTCCCGGCGAGGAGCCAGCAGGTGTACGTCAGCGCGGTCGCGGTCGTCTCGTGGCCAGCGAACAGGAACGTCACCAACTGGTCGCGCACCGCCTCGCGGTCCATCCCGGTCCCGTCGGCGTCCGCGGCCGCGACGAGCAGCGAGAGGAGGTCGTCGCGCTCCGGGGCGTCCGCGCCGGGGTCGGTCCCCATCTCGCGTTCCGCCAGTAACTCCTCGACGAGCGCGTCCAAGTCGGCCATCGCGCGCTCGTAGCGTCGTTCCGTCGGCGTCGGTACCCACTCGGGGAGGACCGAGAGCAGGCCGAACCGGTCCATCATCACCGAGATGGCGTCGGTCGCTTCGCGGACGACCCCGCCGCGCTCGGCGTCGAAGTCGAGGTCGAAGAGCGCGCGCGTCAGGATGCGGAGCGTCAGCGTGGCGAACGCGTCGCCGACTTCGACCACTTCGTCGTCGCCCCAGTCCTCGCACAGCGCCGCGGTGTGTCCCACCATCTCGTCGGCGTAGCCCCGGATTTTGTCCGGTGTGAACGCCGACTGGAGCGCGGTCCGCTGGCGTCGCCACCGCTCGTCCTCGGCGAAGGCGATGCCCTCGGGCGCGACGAGGTCGCCGAACGACATCTCGAACTCGCCTTTCTCGAAGGCATCGTTCTCCGAGACCAGCACGGTCTCGACCACCTCGGGGTCGAAGACCGCGAGCATCTCCGTGCCGAACGCCTCGTAGGACACGAGGTCGCCCCGCGACGAGACCTCCTCGGTGAAGTCGAGTCCGTCGCGCGACGCCGCGACGGTGGACCCGACGACCGGCAGGCCGGAACGGTGGGGCGGCGTCTCGGCGACTCCTCGCTCGGTTTCGCGGTCGGTCCCTTCCGCGCCTCTCGTGGCGTAGTCGAGGTCGCTCATATCAGGAGAGAGGGTATCCGAACCCCTTCCGGTTGCCGCGAAGCTATTGGTGTTTTTATATTGGGCGGTCGTTCGTCCGGCCGTGAAATCGCTCGACGTGACGATTCGGCTCCCGCCCGAGATGCGGTTGTCGGTGCCCGAACACGTCGCGCCCGGCGACGATTTCGAGCGCGAGGAGATGCTGTCGTGGCACACCCACGACGAGGACGAGATGGAGTACTTCCTCTCGCTCGTCGTCGGGGACATCGAGGCGGTCCGCGAGGCGCTGGCCGCGGTCGAGGCGATTCGCTCGTTCGAACTCTCGCCGGTGGACGACGACACCTTCTACGCCTACGTTGCGATGGACCTGCGGCCCGAGGACGCGGCGTGGTTCGGCGCGATGACCGACCGGCGTGTCGTCGTCGTCCCGCCGATAGTGTTCGGGCCGGACGGCGCTATCGCGCTGACGGTGCTTGGCGACCCCGACGAGTTGCGGCGGGTCGTCGCGGACTTCCCCGAGGAGGTCGGCGTCGAAATCGACCGGGTGAGCGACCACCGCCACCTCGCCGGGTCGCTGGCGGGTCGGCTGACGATGCGCCAATTCGAGGCCATCGAGGCGGCGAGCGACCTCGGCTACTACGAGGTGCCCCGCGAGGCCGAACTCGCCGAGGTGGCCGACGCGCTCGACTGCACGCAGAGTACGGCGTCGGCGCTCCTCCGGAAGGCCGAGCGCGCGCTCGTGGACGCCGCGCTCGTTCGCTGAAACGCGGTTACGAAGCGTTCGGCCGGTGTCGCCCGGTCAGATACCCCGGTAGGAGGACGCCCACCGCGACGAGGACGAGGTAGGCCGCCCAGTCGGGGACGCCGTCGAGGGAGGCGACGGCGAAGCCCAGCGGCACGGCGACGACGATACAGGCGAGGACGATCTTGTTCTCGCGGGAGACCATACGTTCGCTTCGTTCTCCCGACAGAAATCGGTTGCCCACGCTCGGAACGCTTATATCGTGCGGGATGGTACCAACTATCAGATAGATGTACGACCGGATTCTCGTGCCGACCGACGGCTCGACCGAGACCGAGCGCGCGGTCGAACACGCCGCCCAACTGGCGGCCGCACACGACGCCGAACTCCACGGCGTCTACGTCGTCAACTCCGCGACGTTCGCGGGCCTCCACATGGAGACCTCGTGGGAGGGCGTCGACGAGGTGTTGCGCGAGGAGGGCGAGACCGCGCTGGAGCGGGTGGCCGACATCGCGGCCGAGTACGGCGTCGCGTGTTCCTCGAAGCTCCTCGACGGCTCGCCGAGCAGGTGTATCGTGGAGTACGCCGAAGGGCAGGACTGTGACCTCGTGGTGATGGGCACCCACGGCCGAGGAGGCATCGACCGCCTCCTGCTGGGGAGCGTCGCGGAGGGCGTCGTCCGGGCCTGTTCCGTGCCGGTCCTGACCGTGCAGGTCGGCGACGATACCGAGGAGTCCGCCGAATCGGACGCCGAGAGTGCGAACGTCGGAAAGTCGGTACCGTAGCGGAAGATTTCGGAGTCGGTGACTGGCGACTCGCCACGGACTGTACTACGAGAGCTACCGATACTGCGACTGCAAACCGCACTGCGACCGTGAACCGCGCTGTTGCCGACAAAAAGGAATTACCGCACAGCACCGCGACCTCCTCGTCACACCGGCCGGAGGTGTTCGCAGTCGCCCGCGTGGACTCGGACGCGCTCGCCCTCGTCGGTCTCGACCACGAGCGCGCCGGGGACCGCCACGTCCACCGCCTCGCCGACGATTTCTCCCGTCGCGGTCTCGACGCGGACGCGCTGGCCGAGCGTGGCCGACCGGTCGCGCCACGCGTCGATGGTCGCTTCGGGGTCCGCCCGGAGTTCGTCGAGCCGTTCGAGAAGCCGCTGGACGAACACCCGCCGGTCCACGTCGCCGACCTCCTCGCGGACGCTGGTCGCGCCCTCGGGAAGGTCGTCGGCCGAGACGTTGGCGTTCACCCCGACGCCGACCACGACCCACGAGACCCGACCGGCCTCGCCCTCCATCTCGGTCAGGATACCCGCGAGCTTCCGGCCGCCGCGGTCGGGGGTCTCCTCGGTTTCCGCGGTCGCTTCGCCTTCCGCGGTCTCGTTCGCTCCGCTCACGAGAACGTCGTTCGGCCACTTGATTTCCGCGGGGACGCCAGCCTCGCGGGCCGCGTCGGTCGTCGCCACCGCGGCCGCGAGCGTGAGCGCCGGGGCGTGGGCGGGCGGCAGGTCGGGTCGGAGGACCGCGCTCGCCCAGACGCCGCCCGAGGGGGCCGACCACTCGCGGTCGAGGCGACCCCGGCTTCCGGTCTGTTCGTCGGCCAGCACCACCACGTCGCTGGCTCCCTCCGCGGCCAGTTCCCGCGCGCGGTCGTTCGTACTCCCGATAGCGTCGTGGTACTCGACGGCGAAGGGCGCGCCGAGACCGAACTCGACGGCCGGGCCGCCGTACTCGGGGACGCCGCCGAGGAGGTAGCCGCCCTCCTCGCTCTCGATTTCGAAGCCCGCGTCTCGGAGCGCCTCGACGTGTTTCCAGACCGCGTTGCGCGAGATGTCGAGGCGCTCGGCGAGGTCGGGACCGGAAATCGGCCCGTCCGCGACGGCCTCTAAGACGGCCCGGCGGGTGTCGTTCATACTCGGCGGTAGGGCCGAATCAGACAAGAAAGGTGCGTTTCCGCGGACGGGCGTGGCGGTCCGAGCCGTGGCCTACTCCAGTCCCGCGATGCCGAGACACTGTCTGATAAAACTGCTCTGGGCGAGGAACGTCTCGGTGTCCAGCGCCACCGCGACGCCCTTTCGCTCGTCGGCGACGAAGTGCATCTCGATGGCCTCGTCGAACACCCAGACGGTGCAGTTCAGCGCGCCGTGGCCCCGGATGTCCTCCCGAATCGCCTGCTCGTGGGAGTCGGCCCAGAGGTCGGTGACGATGGCGTCTATCTCGCCGTCGTAGTCGTCCACGTCCTCGCGGACGAAGACGACCTCGTACTCGTCGCGGTCGTGGTAGATGACGCTCCGCAGGCCGTCGCCGACCTGCCTTTGGAGAAAGTCCGCGAGTCGATACGGGTAGACCTCCGACACGGACCGACGTTTGCTCCCGCCGCGCAAGTGGGTTGTGGCAGGACGGTACCGAGAGAAGGAGGAAGGATTACTCGATGACGACCAGCACGTCGCCCATGTCCACGCTGTCGCCCTCGCCGACGGCGACCTGCGTGACGGTGCCGCCGCGGTCGGCGACCACGTCGTTCTCCATCTTCATCGCTTCCAGTACGCAGACCACGTCGCCGGAGGCCACCTCGTCGCCCTCGGCGACGTTCACGTCGAGGATGGTGCCCTGCATCTCGGCGGTGACGCTCTCGCCCTCGGCGTCCGCCGCGGCGCTCCCGCCGCTCCCGCCGTCGTCGCTACCGCCCGCGGGTTGGGGCTTCTGGCCGCCCTCGCTCCCGCCGCCAGCGGTCGGAATCGCGGCCGCGCCGCGCTCCTCCAAGTCCACCTCGAATCGCTTGCCGTTGACCTCGACGGTGAACTGGCGCTCGACGACCTCCTCGTCGTCGCCCGCGGTCGATTCGGTCGAACTGCCCCACTTCTCTTGGGCCTCCTCGATGCGCTCGGGGTCGAGCGTGTGGTCGAGGTACTTCGTGGTGTGAGTGCCCGCGACGAACTCGTCGTCTTCGAGCATCAGGCGGTGGAACGGGATGATGGTCGGGATGCCCTCGATGTCGTACTCCGCGAGGGCGCGCTGGGACCGGACGATACACTCCTCGCGGTCGCTCCCGTGAACGATGAGTTTGGCGACCATCGAGTCGTAGTCGGTGACCAATTCGTCGCCCTGTCGCAAGGCGTCGTCCAGTCGGACGCCGATGCCGCCCGGCGGGTCGTACGTTTCGAGGTTGCCGCCGGTCGCGGGCGCGAAGTCGTTCGCGGCGTTCTCGGCGTTGATGCGGAACTCCATCGCGTGGCCTTCGAGGTCCACGTCGCTCTGGTCGAAGCCCAGTTTCTCGTCTTGGGCGACCCGAATCTGCCACTTCACGATGTCGATGTCGGTTAGCTCCTCGGTGACGGTGTGTTCGACCTGAATCCGGGTGTTGACTTCGAGGAAGTAGAAGTTCGCCTCCGGGCCGAGGAGTTCGCCGTCGCCCCGACTCTCGTCTTCCTCCACGAGGAACTCGAAGGTCCCCGCGTTGTAGTAGCCCGCGGCGTCCGCGCCCCGGCGGGCGGCCTCGGCTATCTCCTCGCGCAGTTCGTCGGTCAGCGCGGGCGAGGGGCCTTCTTCGATGACCTTCTGGTGGCGGCGCTGGAGCGAGCAGTCGCGCTCGCCGAGGTGCCGGACGTTACCGTGATGGTCGGCGATGATCTGGACCTCGATGTGGCGCGGGTTTTCGAGGTAGCGTTCGAGGTAGACGTTGTCGTTGTCGAAGTACGCCTCGCCCTCGCGCTTGGCGGATTCGAGTTGGTCCGCGGCCTCGTCGGCGCTCCGGACGACCTTCATCCCGCGGCCGCCGCCGCCGCCCTCGGCCTTGATGGCGACCGGGTAGCCGTGTTCGTCGCCGAACTCCTCGACTTCTGCGGGGTCCTCCACGGGGTCGGTCGTGCCGGGGACGATGGGCACGTCGGCCTCGCGCATCGTCTTGCGGGCGTGGGTCTTCTCGCCCAACTGCTCCATCGAGTCGCTGTTCGGACCGATCCACTTCACGTCCTCGGTGTCTTCGACCTTCCCGGCGAACTCGGCGTTCTCCGCGAGGAAGCCATAGCCGGGGTGGATGGCGTCGGCGTCGGCCTTCTTCGCGGCGTCGATGACCGCCTCGTGGTCGAGATAGGAGTCGGCCGCCCGCGCCGGGCCGACGTTGTACGCTTCGTCGGCGTACCGGACGTGGCCGGAGTCGCTGTCCGCCTCGCTGTAGACGGCGACGGTGTCGATACCCAACTCCTCGCAGGCCCGCATCACTCGGACCGCGATTTCGCCGCGGTTCGCGACGAGTACCTTGTCGAACATTCTTGGCGGCAAATATTCGGGTGGGATACCTCATTCTGTCGGTTCCTCCCGGCGAGTAGCGGGACGCTCGTCTACGCTGACGAGCGAATCGGTTGACGAGTCTCCGGTCCCTACTCGCCGACGACTCGGCTCATTACGCTCGTCTCGGCCTTCCGGAGGAGGTTCGAGGCCGTACTCTCCGCGCAGTCGAGTTCGGCGGCTACGTCGGCGAGCGACCCCTCGCGGGGCACCTCGTAGTAGCCCATTCGTGCGGCGACCGACGCCGCCTCGAACTGCCGGTCGGTCAGGCCGCCAGCGACGGTGCCGTGCCTGCGGTCGTAGTCGCCGACCTCCTCCACGTCGGCGGTGATGCGGTCGGGCAGGTCGTCCAGCAAGCTCTGCAGGTCTTCCGGCGCGCCGACGAGCGTGAACCGCATGTGTCCCTCGCCGGTGTACTCGATGGGCGGCACCACGAGCAACTCCCGCCGGGCGAACACCGACCGGAAGTCGGTGTCGGTCTCGCGGGTCTCTTGGTGGACGTAGGCGTAGAACGACCGCTCGTCGATGGGGACCAGCCTGTACTCCGGAATCGTCGCCACGTCGTCCATCGCCGCGCGGTAGGGGTCGCGGTCGCCCTCGACGTAGAACAACAGGTACTCGACGCCCTCGTCGTGGAGGATATTCCACGCCAGTAACTCCTCGCGGGCAACCGCCGACGAGTCCGCGATGAAATTCTGCATCGGGTGGCGCGTCTCCCGCGGTTGCCGGATGGTGAGCGTGAGGTACTTCACGGGCGACGTTCTCGACGCCACGTAAAAAAGAGCTAGCCACTTCGACGGAATTCCTATCGACGGCCCGACCCAACAATCGGCTATGAGCCACTCGGATTCCGCCGCCGATTCGTCGCCGGACCGGGAGCGCGCTGGCACCGACGGCGACCGCTCCGGAACCGACGGCGACCGCCCCAGTAGCGACGGCGGCCGTTCCGGCACGGACGGCGACCGCTCGGGCGCGGACGCCCGACTCCCGCCGAAGTTGGATTCGCCGCCGCTGGTCGGCAACACGCTCCAGTTCGTCCGCGACCCGTTCGGGTTCTACGACCTCCTCGATTCGCGTGGCGAGGCGGTCCGCTACGAGGTCGCCCGGCAGGAGTTCTGCACGGTCTTCGAACCGGCGTACGTCCAGCGGATTTTGGTCGAGGAGAACGAGAAGTACGTCAAAGCCGAGATGCTTCAGGAGGCCGCGGCGGGGTTCGCCGAGCAGGGTCTGCTGTTGACCGAGGGCGAGGTCTGGCGCGACCAGCGCGTCCGCGTCCAACCGGCGTTCACGCCCGAGAAGATTCGGAGCTACACCGACGCGATGGTCCGGTACGCCGAGGAGTCCGGCGACCGGTTCTCGGACGGCGACGTGGTGAACGTCGAGGACGCGATGTCGGAGGTGACGCTCAAGATTCTGGCCAAGTCGCTGTTCGACGTGGACGTGGCGGGCCGCCGCGAGGTGGTCCGGGAGGCCGCGGCCGCGCTCAACGCTCGGGGCGACGCCAGCGGCGCGTCGGCGTTCCTCCCCGACTGGGTGCCCACGCCGAAGAACCGCCGGTTCCGGCGCGCGATGGCCGACTTCGAGGAGATGGTGGACGACCTCATCGCGGAGCGACGCGAGACCGACGACGCCGAGTCGCCAGACGACCTGCTGTCCATCCTGCTGGATGCGGAGGGACCGGACGGGACCACGATGGACGACGACGTGGTGCGCGACCAGATGGTGACGTTCCTGTTCGCCGGTCACGAGACGACCGCGCTCGCGCTGACCTACGCGTGGCACCTCCTCGGGCGCAACCCCGAGACACTCGACCGCCTGCGCGCGGAACTCGACGCCGAGTTGGGCGACCGGCGCGCGACGATGGCCGACCTGCCCGCGCTCGACTACACCGAGCGGGTGGTGAACGAGGCCCTGCGCCTCTTCCCGCCCGCGTACGTCCTCTTTCGGGAACCGACCGAGGAGGTCCGGGTCGGTCCCCATCGCGTCCGGGAAGGCACCGCGATGACGATTCCCATCTTCAAACTCCACCGCGACGGGCGGTTCTACGACGCGCCGGACGAGTTCCGGCCGGAACGCTGGACCGACGAGTTCGAGGAGGAACTGCCCGAGTACGCCTACCTCCCGTTCGGCGGCGGTCCGCGCCACTGCATCGGGATGCGTTTCGCCCTCGCCGAACTGAAACTCGTGCTGGCGACGCTGGCCCGCGAGGTCGCGTTCGACCCCACCTACGACGGCGACCCGGACCTCTCGATGGCGGCGACGATGCGACCCGACCAGCCGATGACAATGCGCGTCCGGCGACGGGAGTGACCCGCGGTAGCACGCCCCGGCAAAATTTATATTCCGCCCCGCTGACGCTTCGACCGTGACGCGACCGACTCCACCCCGAACTGGCCCGCATCGCGGACCAGCGACCGCTTTCGCCGGGTGGAGTCCCGACCGCCGCTGACGCGGCGTCGGGGTGAACCCCGACGGTTTCGACTCTTTTCGTCTCGATTTTCGACCGCCAACGACAGCAACCCACAGGATGAGAACGAAGCACGACCACGCGACACGAAGCAGACGAACCGCTACCGAATCGACCGCCGACGCGAGGGTCGAGCGATGAGCGACAAGGAGGGCGAACGCGACTCGGGCACCGACTTGGACCCCGAAGGCTACTACGACGAGTTCGGCGCGGCCGAGTGGGAGCGCCTCGACCGCGACCCCGTGACCCGCATGGAGTTCGAGAACACGACCGACTATCTGGCCGAGTACCTGCCCGACGCGCCGGACGCCGAGGAGCGTTCCGTCCGCATCCTCGACGCGGGCGGCGCGGCGGGCCGGTACGCTTGCTGGCTGGCCGAGGGAGGTTACGACGTGACGCTCGTGGACCTCTCGGCCGCGCAGGTCGCCATCGCCCGCGAGAAGGCCGCGGAACGCGGCGTCGCCGAGCGCGTCACCGCCGAACGAGGCGACGTGCGCGACCTGCGATTCGCGGACGATACCTTCGACGCGGTGTGCTGTCTCGGCGGTCCCCTGAGCCACGTCGTGGACGACGACGAGCGCGCGACCGCGATGGCGGAACTTCGGCGCGTCGCCGTCCCCGAAGCCCCCGTCTTCGTCTCGGTCATCGGCCGGTTGGCCATGCTCCGGGACATCGTGACGTTCGGGCTGGACGACTCTCACGGTCTCCTCGCGCCCATCGCCCGAGACGGCGACTACACCGCCGAGCGAGTCGCAGAACACGCAGACGGCGAGGGCTGGGCGGAGTGCCACGGCTTCCGGGTAGACGAGTTCGAGCGCGAACTGGAAGCGGCCGGATTCGCGGTCGAGAAGCTGGTCGGCTTGGAGAACGTCGCCTCCCGGACGAAATGCGAGTTGGCCGAGGCCGACGACGAGGCCGTCGAGTCGGTGCGGGAGGTCGTCCGGACGCTCCGCGAGGACCGGACCGCGGTGGACTGCTCGGAACACATGCTCGCGGTCTGTCGAGTCGAATAACCCCCGTTTTTCCCTCGTCGGTGGCTTTCGCTTCGAGAGCTTTCGTCTCCTCGGTGAGGGACGGTCGAAACGCGACGAGAACAGTGATACGGGAAGTTGGAAAGAACGTAGAAAGCCCCGCCCGCGAGCGCGCGGCCCCTCTACCCCACCCGCCGGTGGTCGATGTTGTCGGGCGTTCGCCGGTGTCGGCTGTCGGACCGAGCGCCCGCGGCCGGACTCGTGTGCGCGTCGGCGAAAGAAACCTAAATATTTCTCAAGAAGATTAAAATATGGCTTAGAAACAGATATGGGTGTCTCGGTCGAGCGCGCTCAGTTCGTGGACACGATGTCGATAACGTCCCGACTGTCGAGTCGGGCGTCCGCGCCGACCTGCCGGTTGCTCCGGCAGTCGATGCCGTGGAGGAAGCCCTCGCCGAGGTCCGAGTGGATGTGGTGGGCGAAGTCCTCGGCGGTCGCGCCCTCCGGCAGGAGGAAGCAGTCGGGCAGGACCTCGCCGTTCTCGTTGCCGAGACCGTTCGCGCCGCCGGGGAAGACCGGCACGAGGCCCAACTCATCGAACAGCGCCGCTTCGAGGGCTTGCTGGACGCCCGTGCCGTCGAACTCGGCGACGAACTCCTCGATGGCCTCCAGTCCCTCGCGCTGGTCGCCCGACACGTCGCCCACGATTTCGAAGTCGCCGTCGCCGGGGCGGTACTCGACCGCGCCCTGCTCGTCGGCCTGCTTCAGGGCCTTCTCGGCGTGGGCGCTGGCGGGCACGACCGTCAGGTGTTCGTACTCGGGGTCGCTGGTGATTTCGTCGTAGTTGGCCTGCGCCTCGGGCGTGTCCATCTTGTTCGCGGCGACGACCATCGGCTTGGTCGTCTTGCGAATCTCGCGGGCCAACTCCTCGCGGTCCTCGTCGTCCCACTCCGCGGGGTCGAGCGGCAGGCCGAGCGAGAGGATTTCGCGCTTTATCTCGTCTTTGTTCGTCCGGAACGCGCTCATCTGCTCGGCCAACTCGACTTCGATGTCGTCGTCGTTGCCGTCGTACCCGCTCTCGTAGCGGTCGATGCCCTTCTCCAGCACTTCGAGGTACCACATGTCGAGTTCGTTCTCCAAGAAGTCGATGTCCTCGCGGGGGTCGTGGCCCTCGGTGGGTTCGCCCTCGATGTCGGTCGTCCCCGAGAAGTCCACGACGTGGACCAGCACGTCGGCCTCGTTCAGGTCGGTCAGAAACTGGTTGCCCAGTCCCGCGCCCTCGTGGGCACCGGGAATCAGGCCCGCCACGTCCACGAGTTTCGTCGGGACGAACCGAGTCCCGTCGTCGCAGTAGCCGACCGACGGCGTACACTCCTCGTCGAACTCCGGCGCGGCGCACTCGACCCGGACGTAGGCCTCGCCCACGGCGGGGTCGATGGTCGTGAAGGGGTAGGCTCCTTCCGGCACGTCGTTCATCGTCGCGGCGTTGAAGAAGGTGGACTTGCCAACCGAGGGCTTGCCCACGAGACCGATTTTGTAACTCATTGCACGAACACAGCGTTCGGTTCCCTAAACGGCTTTCTACCTCGATTCAGTCTGCAAATTGTTGTCACAGGACGGCTACCGTCCGCTGGCGGCGTCGCCTCCTCGGGGTCCGCTCCGGCCACTCCCGCGAGCGCCGCGGCGTCCGGTCCGGCGAGCGCCACGACGAGGTCCGGCGAGCGCGACCCGCGACCCCACCGCGCTTTTGGCCCCCGGCGTCGTGGGTCGGTTCGATGATTCTGCAACCGTCGCCGACGCCGGAGTCGAGTGGATGGACCTGAGCGGTCGCGTCGCCGGAGTCGTCGAGTCGTTCGCGGACCGCGCTTCGTTTCTCGGCCAGTGGGCGCTCTATCGAGCAACTCGGAAGCTGAATCCGCCACGCGACGAGTCGCTGTGGGTTTTCGGCGCGCAGGGCGGCGCGGCGTTCGCGGACAACGCCAAGTACCTCTACCTCTACGTCGCGGCCGAGTGTCCCGACATTCGGCCGGTCTGGCTCTCGAAGGACCCCGCGGTCGTCGCGGAACTCCAGCGGGCGGGCTTCGAGGCGTACCACTGCTACTCGCCCCGCGGTCTCCTGCTGACGCTCCGGGCGGGCGTCGTCTTCCTGACCCAAGGCCACCGCGACCTCGCGATGCCCGCCGCGGCGGGCGCGTTCGCGGTCCTGCTGTGGCACGGCGTCCCCCTCAAGCGCATCTCGTGGGACGCCGGATTCCGCGACCTGCCCCGCCTCGTCCAGCGCGCTCACGCCGACATGGCCGAGGAGTTCGACCTCCTCACCGTCCCCGGCGAGGGTGTCGCCGACCGGTTCGCGTCGGGCCTCCGAATCGACCGCGAGCGCATGGCGCTGACGGGCTACCCCCGAAACGACGCGCTGTTCGGCACGGTTCCCGGCGAGGAGGTCGGCACCTCGGCCGCGGCGCTCGCCCGAATCCGGTCGCTCGCCGAGCGACGGCGACTGGTCTTCTACCTGCCGACGTTCCGCGAGTGGACCGACGAGTCGGCCGCCGACCGCCTCGACCTCCCGGCGCTCGACTCGTTCCTCGCGGAACGCGACGCGACGCTCGTCGTGAAGACCCACCCGCGGGACCGCCTCGACCTTCCCGACGGCCTCTCGCACGTCGTCGCCCTCCCGGAGAAGACCGATATCTACCCCTTCCTCCGGCACGCCGACGCGCTCGTCACCGACTACTCGTCGGTGTACTTCGACTACCTGCTTTTGGACCGGCCAATCGTCTTCTACGCCGACGACCTCGCCGAATACCGCACCCATCGCGGGTTCTACTTCGACTACGAGTCGGTCACGCCCGGCCCGGTCGCCGACTCCTTCGAGGAGTTGCTCGCCGGTCTCGACGCCGCGCTCGACCCGACCGCCGACGCCCACGCCGACGCCCGCCGAGCGGTCCGCGCGCGACTCCTCGGGGCCGACCCGGCCG
Organism: Halorussus salinus; assembly: GCF_004765815.2. Classification (NCBI taxonomy): domain Archaea; kingdom Methanobacteriati; phylum Methanobacteriota; class Halobacteria; order Halobacteriales; family Haladaptataceae; genus Halorussus; species Halorussus salinus. The sequence continues at coordinate 434,300 of NZ_ML974128.1, forward strand.
CGACGGAATCGCCCGACGAAAGCGAGGTCGGCGATTCGGCGGTCGTCGCCGACTGCGCGCTCGCCGCGCCGCGGTCGGCCGCGGTCGTCTCGCTCGTCCGTCGGCGACTCGCCGAGTCCGAGCCGCGACGAGAGAAACCGCGCGAGGGCGTCCGACTACGTACTCTATAGCGACCTCTATCGACTCGGTTCCGTTCGCCATCAGTATGTATGTTCGATAAGAAAGCTTCAAGTCAACTTCGCCGAAACCCCCGGCTAAGGGTGGCAGTGACGGCCTCGCGGACGAGCGCGGCCGTTCGAACTCACAACATGGTACACACGAGCGGAACGACAGGGCAGGACGCGCCGAATCGGGCCGACGTATCGCTCATCGCTCACCGCGGGTTCGCGGGGGTCTACCCCGAGAACACGGTCGCGGCAGTCGAGCAAGCGGCGACTGGCGTCGCCGTGGGCGCGAGTCCGGAGATGGTCGAAATCGACGTGATGCCCACCGCGGACGGCGAGATAGTCACGTTCCACGACTACGACCTCGGGCGACTGACCGACGCGCCCGCCGACCTCACCGACCGGAACGTCTGGGAGGTCCCCTACGAGACGCTGGCGGACCTCGACGTTCTCGGGACCGGCGAGCGAGTCCCCACGCTCGGGGAGATTCTGGACGCGCTCCCGACGGACGTGGGCGTCAACGTCGAGTTCAAGAATCCGGGGTCGGCCGACGTGCGCCCCCGCGAGAACCTCCCGCCGGAGGCCCGCGACGAACAGCGCGAACTCTGGCAGGGCTTCGCCGAGGAGGTCTTGGACCTCCTCGCTACCTCGGACCACGAGGTGCTGGTCTCGTCGTTCGCGGAGGGCGCGCTCGCGGCGGTCCGCGAGGCCGACCCGTCGGTCCCCGTCGCGGCGGTGTTCGCCGACTCCATCGCCGACGGGATGGAAATCGCCCGCCGGTACGACTGCGAGGCGGTCCATCCCCCGTGGAACGCCATCGCCGACACCGCGCTGTTCAACGCCGAGTACGGGTCGCTCGGCCCCTACGAGGAGATAGACCTCGTGGAACTCGCCCACGACGAGGGCCGGGCGGTCAACGCGTGGACCGTCGAACGCTGGTACGAGGCCGACCAACTCCGGCAGGCGGGCGTGGACGGCGTCATCGCCGACTACCCCGGCGTCCTCCAGTTCGGCGGCGCGGCGGACTGACGGACCGACCGACGCGATGGACTGACAGACCGACTCACGCGGCGGACCGAGTATCCTCTCGGACTGACACTGACGCTCCATTGAGACGAGGCCAGTAGGACTAAGCACGACTACGTTGCCTACTGGTGCGGTGACTTATTCGTGAATGGGGTAATCTTAGCGGCGGGTATCGGGTCTCGACTCCGCCCGCTCACGCTTCAGAAGCCTAAATCTTGCATCGAAGTGGACGGCACGCCGGTACTCGCGCACCAACTCCGGGCCTACGCCGACGCGGGCGTGACCGACGTGACCGTCGTGGCGGGGTATCTGGCCGACGACGTGCGGGGACTCTGTGCGACGCTCGAAGCCGAGCGTCCCGAACTCGACGTGACCGTCCGCGAGAGCGAGGTGTTCGCCAACACCGACAACATGTACTCGCTGTATCTGGCCCGCGAGGAGGTCGCTGGCGAACCCTTCGTCCTGACCAACGGCGACGTGGTGTTCGACCCGGACCTCCTCGCCGACCTGCTGGACGCGCCGGTCGGGAGCGCCATCGCCACCGACACCGCGACCCACTCAGACGAGGCGATGAAAGTGACGGTCGGCGACGACGACCGCGTGACCCACATCGCCAAGAGCGTGCCCGAGGAGGTCGCGCACGGCGTCTCGACCGACGCCTACCGGTTCTCGGCGGACTTCTCCGAGATGCTGTTCGAGGAGCTAACTCGGACCATCGACCGGGAGGGCGACTACGGCGACTGGACCGAGGCCGCAATCGACCGCATCGTCGGGGACCGCGACCACGACGTGGGTATCGCGGACGTGTCGGGGCGCAAGTGGGTCGAGATAGACGACTTCGAGGACCTCCGGGCCGCGGACCGCCGGTTCGCCTCGCTCTCTCCCCTCGGCGAGAAGGAGGCCGTCTTCTTCGACTTGGACGGGACGATATATTTGGACGACGACCTCGTGACCGGCGCGGACGAACTCGTCGCGTCGCTCCGCGAGGCGGGCGTGGACGTGTACTTCCTGACGAACAACTCCTCGAAGTGGAAGGACGACTACGCCGACCGCCTCACGAACCTCGGGATTCCGGCCGACCCCGAGGACGTTCTCCTCTCGACGGACGGCGTTCTCCAGTATCTCCGGCGCACCGACCCGGACGGGACCTACGTCCTCGGCACCGAGACGATGGCCGACGCGCTGGCCGACCACGGCGTCGATGTCGTGACCGACCTCGAACCGGGCGACGAGACCCCGGAGGCGGTCGTCGTCGGCTTCGACACGGAACTCACCTACGAGAAGGCCCGGCGGGCGACCCTCGCGATTCGAGACGGCGCGACGTTCCTGCTGGCCCACCCCGATACGGTCTGCCCGACGGCGGAGGGGTTCGTGCCCGACTGCGGAGCCATCGGTGCGATGATAGGGACTGCGACCGACCAGTCTCCGGCCCGCGTGTTCGGCAAGCCCAACGCCGAGATGGTCGCGCCGGTCCTCGACGCCGAGGAGTACGCGCCCGACGAGGTGGCCGTGGTCGGCGACCGACTGGAGACCGACGTTCTCCTCGCCGAGAACGTCGGTTGCGAGTCGGTCTGCGTGCTGTCGGGCGACGCCACCCGCGAGGAGGTCGAGGCCAGCGACCGGTCGCCGACGATGGTCGCGCCGACGGTCGCCGCGCTCGCGGCGTTCGTCGGCCCGGCCTCGGAGACGGGGACCGACGACCGGCCCTCCTCGCGCGACGAACCGGTCGCGTCGCCCGACGGAGGGACCGACCAGTGAGCGAGGACGAGCGGAACGGCCGATTAGCGAGCGAGGGCGAGGAGCGCGACCGACCCGCGGGCGGAGGGACCGACCGGTGAGCGAGATTCGCCGCGGCTACGTCACCCAAACGCACACCGGCGCGGTGCCGTGGGACGACGCGCTCACCGCGGCGTCCCGAATCGGACTCGACTACGCGGAACTCTACATGGACGGCGCGACCGAGCGCACCCGAATCGACCCGAGCGCGGTCGGGGAACTGGCGGCCGACGAGGGACTGGACCTGCTGGTCCACCTCCCGTTCGTGGACGTGGAAATCGGGTCGCCCCGTAACCCCGTCCGGGAAGGCGCGCTCTCCGAACAGCGCGCCTGCATCGAGGCCGCCGCCGAGATGGGCGCGGAGAAGGCGGTCCTCCACGCCGGGACCAGCGCCCGGCCGCCCGAGTGGGAACTGGACGAAATCGCGCCCTACCTGCTGGACTCGATTCGCGTCTTGGACCGCTTCGCGGCCGACCGCGACGTGGAAATCTGCGTCGAGAACCTGCCCGGCGTCCCCTTCACGGTCCACCACCTCGACCGCGTGTTCGCCGAGACCGAGGCCAGCGTGACCTTCGACACGGGCCACGCCCGCGTGGACGGACTTGACGCCGACGAGATGGCCGATTTTCTGGACGCCCACGACGACCGCATCTCGCACGTCCACGTCAACGACGCCCGCGAGGAGGCCGACGAACACGTCCCCACCGGCTCGGGGACCACCGACTTCGAGACCGCGCTGGCCCCCTTGCGCGACGACTGGCAGGGGACGGTCTCCATCGAGGTCTACACCTTCGACTTCGACTATCTGGAACTCAGCGCCGAGAAACTGGACGACGTTCTCCGAGTCTGACCGTCGGCGCTCCCGCGGACGAGGAGCGATCCGACCTCCCCGGACCCGACTCGACGTGACTCTTCCCGGCCCGTCGCTCGCTTGAACGCCGTCCGACATGTTTTTCGTGCGACCCCGAGAACGGGCGGGTATGAGTGGAGACGCCCACTGTCCGGACTGCGAAGTCGCACTGGAGGAGGCCGACCTCTTCACCGGACAGGGCGAGTTCCGGGTCCGGACCGAGGCCGAGAGCGACGACGTGCTGGCCGCCGTCGGCGTGACGAAGGCGCTGGACGTGACTCCTCGGCGCTGTCCCGACTGCGGACTGGTGCGCCTGTACGCCGAGGAGTGACCTCCCGAGAAAGAACAGTCGCGCCCGACCCTTCTCAGAGGCGCTCGGCGTCGTCGACGTAGAGCCTGTAGACCCGCCCGACCTCGAAAGTGTCGTCGTACCCGTTGCCGGTGTGGCCGTCCACGCGGTAGCGCCCGCCGCCGATCGACTGGATGGTGTCGTTGTTCGACTCCGCGCCGCGCCACTGCTCGGGATGGCCGACGCCCCGGACCGGTCCGTCGGCGATGAAGTGGTAGTCGAACCCGATGTGGTTGGCCGCCCAAATCTCGAACTGGTGACCGTACGCCGTGTCTATCGCCGCTTCTCGGGTCGCGTCGGTCGTCGCGCCGCTGGTCTCGTCGGCCGCGGCCCGCGTCGCCCCCGTGACGAAGGGAATCGCCAACGCTCCCTGTCCGAATCGTTTGAGGACCGTTCGTCGTTCGGTGGCCTTCTCGGTCTCTTTAGACATATGTTATCACACCACACGTAATGGCGGACGGCCGAAAGTATCAATGCCCGCCATCCTCCTCGGCGTCGTGGGCTACTTATATCGGTGGACAACGACCGACTGAAATCCGGCGAACTCCTCGTTACTCTCGGTCCGAGCGCAGGACTCCGATTCGAGTTAGCGGACCGCCTCTTTCTCCGCGTCGGCCCGTCGGGTAGTAACGCTCGTTGCTCCGCGACTACTGACAGGTTGTACGCGCCGAACGACGACAAGGTTCAAGACGACTCCTCGTCCGGTCGTCGCTCCCGACCGCCCCGCCGTCGTCCGCGCCGCGTTTGGAGGCAGTTCCCGCCGCGAGTTCCGGGGAGCGCGTTCACCGATTCCGATACTACTAACTCTCGCACGCGGGAAGTATCGAGCGAGTCTAGAATGAGATTACACGAGTATCAGGCGAAGCGGGTCTTCGCCGACGCAGGGATTCCGACGCCGGACGCGACGCTGGCGTCGTCCGTAGACGAGGTAGTCGAGGCCGCCGAGGAGATCGGCTACCCCGTCGCCGTCAAGGCACAGGTACACGTCGGGGGCCGCGGCAAGGCCGGTGGCATCAAACTCGCCGAGAGCGCCGACGAGGCCGAGGAGGCCGCCGAGGACATCATCGGCATGGACCTCAAGGGCTATCACGTCGAGCGCGTGCTGGTCGAGGAGGCCGTGAACTTCAAGAACGAACTCTACGTCGGCGTGACGATGGACCGCGGCGAGGGCAAGCCCGTGGCGATGGTCTCGACCAAGGGCGGCGTGGACATCGAGTCCGTTGCCGAGGAGACTCCCGACGCCATCGCTCGTGAACACATCGACCCCGCCTTCGGGATGCACCCCTATCAGGCCCGGAAGGCCGTCTACGACGCGGGCGTCCCCCGCGAACTCGCCTCCGACGTGGCGAGCGTCCTCCAGACGATGTACCAGCTCTGGGACGACCGGGACGCCAGCGAGGTCGAAATCAACCCGCTGATGGTCACGGAAGACGACGAAATCATCGCGGCCGACGCCGTGATGAACATCGACGACGACGCGCTGTTCCGCCAGCAGGAACTCGCCGAGATGGAAGAGGAGGCCTTCGAGGACGACCTCGAACGCAAGGCTGGCGAGTACGGCTTCGACTACGTTCGCCTCTCGGGGAACGTCGGCATCATCGGCAACGGTGCCGGACTCGTGATGACGACGCTCGACCTCGTGGACTACTACGGCGGCGAACCCGCCAACTTCCTCGACATCGGCGGCGGCGCGAAGGCCGAGCGAGTCGCTAACGCGCTGGACATGGTGTTCTCCGACGAGAACGTCGATGCCGTGGTCTTCAACATCTTCGGCGGCATCACCCGCGGTGACGAGGTGGCCAAAGGCATCAACTCCGCGCTCGAACAGTTCGACGAGATTCCCAAGCCCGTGGTCGTCCGCCTCGCCGGGACCAACGCGGCGGAGGGCCGCGAGATTCTGAACGACGAACTCGTCACGGTCGAGGAGACCCTCGAAGACGCGGTTCAACGCACGGTCGAATACTCCGAGGAGGAAGCACAATGAGCGTTCTAGTCGATTCCGACACCAGAGTCGTCGTACAGGGCATCACCGGCGGGGAAGGCAAGTTCCACGCCGAACAGATGATGGAGTACGGGACCAACATCGTCGCCGGTGCGGTGCCGGGCAAGGGCGGCCAAGAGGTCGCTGGCGTCCCGGTCTACGACACGGTCCACGAAGCGGCCCGCGAGGAGGACGCCGACGCGTCGGTCGTCTTCGTCCCGCCCGCGTTCGCTGGCGACGCCGTTTTCGAGGCACTCGACGCGCCCCTCGACCTCGTGGTCGCCATCACGGAAGGCATCCCCACGCAGGACATGGCGAAGGTCAACAAGCGCCTCTCCGAGGTCGATACGCGACTCATCGGCCCGAACTGTCCGGGCATCATCACCCCCGGCGAGTCGAAACTCGGCATCCTGCCGGGCAACATCTTCGAGTCGGGCGACGTGGGTCTGGTCTCCCGGTCTGGCACCCTCACCTATCAGGTCGTGGACAACCTGACCTCGCGGGGCATCGGCCAGACCACCGCCATCGGCATCGGCGGCGACCCCATCATCGGCACGGACTTCACCGACGCGCTGGAACTGTTCGAGAACGACCCCGACACGAAGGCGGTCGTCATGTGCGGCGAAATCGGCGGCGAGGACGAGGAGGAAGCCGCTCGGTTCATCGCCGAGAACATGGACACGCCGGTCGCTGGCTTCATCGCGGGCCGGACCGCCCCGCCGGGCAAGCGCATGGGCCACGCGGGCGCAATCGTCTCCGGTAGCGGCACCGGCACCGCCGAGAGCAAAATCGAGGCGCTGAACGACGCTGGCGTCCCGGTCGGCGACACGCCCAACGAAGTCGCCGACCACATCGAAGACTTCCTGTAGCGCGGTTCCCCTCCGCTCTTTCGGCCTCTCTCCTCTGCGTTTTCCGATTCTTTTCGGCTTCTCCCGCCTCGTCCTCGTCTCCTCCCGTCTTCTCTTTTCGCCACAGCCACGCCCGAAATCCGCCGCTGGCACAGCACTTACCCGTGTCACGGCCTAACGTAGCGTGTGAACACCCCCAACCAACTTCGGTCGGCCGCCGACGAGCAAGAGGACCTGACTATCGCCCGGCGCGAGTCCGAGGCGGGCAACGTCGTCACCGTCGATTTCGGTCCCGGCGTCGAGGTGTCGCTGGACCTCCTCGGCGAGTTGGTCATCGTCGTGGCTGGCGACCGCCAGTTCGAGTTCGAGATGCCCGACGAGGCGACCGAACTCTCCACCAACAACGGCATGCTCGTCATCGAGTAGCGACGCGCCGCCCCGCTCGTCGCGGGACTCCTCGGAGAAAACTACCGCAACGGGAAAGGCCCAATACCTCCCGCGCTAACCGCTAGACGTGAACGTTACCATCGTCGATTACGGCGTGGGCAACCTCCGGAGCCTCCGACGGGGCTTGGAGCGGGCCGACGCCGACGTGGAAGTCACCGACGACCCCGAGGCGATCGCCGACGCCGAGGCCATCGTCCTGCCCGGCGTGGGCGCGTTCGAGGAGTGCATGCGAAACTCCGAACCGTTCCACGACGTGTTGCGCGAGGCCGCCGCGGACACCCCGATTCTGGGCATCTGCGTCGGTCTCCAACTCCTGTTCACCGAGAGCGAGGAGGGCGCGCCCGAGGGTGAAACCGTCGAGGGGTTGGACCTCATCCCCGGCCGGGTCGAACGCCTCCCCCGCGGCGAGGTCAAGGTCCCACAGATGGGGTGGAACGAGGTCGCGGTCGAGCGCGACCACCCCATCGCGGACGGCATCGCCGACGGCGACTACGCCTACTTCGTCCACTCCTACTGCGCAGCGGCCGCCGACCACACCGTGGCGTCCTGCGACTACGGCTTCGACTTCGCCGCGGTCGCGGCCAACGACGCGGGTAACGTGATGGGCACGCAGTTCCACCCCGAGAAGAGCGGCGAGACCGGCCTCCGACTCCTCCAGAACTTCGTGGACTACGCCGAGCAGTATCGGGACGCGACCGCCGAGACCGCGGCGGACTGACGGGGAACTGAAGCGAAAAGAGTCGCGTGAAGGCGACCGACGGCGCGCTACCGGTTCAGTTCACCGAGGCAGTCCTGACAGTACTTCGCGCCCGCCATGTTCGACGCGCCGCACGTCCCGCAGGCGAACTCGTCGGCGGTCGGCACAGCGTCGGCCGCGGCGTCTCCACCGCTCGAACCGCGGTTCTCGCCCCGGCCGTCCGCCCGAATCGGTCCCTTGTCGAGGGCCTCGGCGGCCGCGCTCGACACGTCCCGCGGCGCGTCGTCGCGCTCCGCGAGCGCCAGCAACAGCGCGTCGTCGCGCATCTTCTCCAGTCCGCGCATCAAGCCCAGAAACAGGAGCGTCGGCGCGGCTATCACGAAGCAGGCCATCAGTAGTCGGAGGGCGAGGTTCATATTCGACTCCGGTGAGCGTGGCTATTTAATTGTACCGGTTATTTGAAGTCCTGTGCCTCGCTACCGAATCGCTGGTCGGGTCAATGGCCCGTCTCCCGTCGCCGTCGGCGACCTACTCTCGGTCGCCGTCACCGACTGACGCTTCGTCACCGTCGGGGACCGTTCGGTCGATTCGCTCGCGGCTCTCGGCCGAGAGGTCCGCCAGCGCGACGCGTTCGCTCGACTCGTCGTAGTCGAGCAGGCCCGCCTCGACCATCAGCGGGAGGTGGTGTCGGTCCAACGAGACCAGTACGCGGTCGGCGGGTTGGTCGCCGGTTCGGGCCACCGCTTCGGCGAGTTCGGCGAGCGTCGCCGACTCGCGTTCGCGGAGCGTCGCCAGCGCGGCGCGACGACTCTCGTCGGTCAGGACCCAGTGCAGGTCGTCAGGGAGCGGTTCGTCGGTCGGCGCGTTCGACCCATCCGTCGAGTCGGTACGGGTTCTATCCATCACGCTACTCCACGGGTTCCGCCTACATCAAACTATTCAGTATATTGATATATCCCGGTACGCCCCGATTCGAGTGTGAATATCCCTCACGGGAGGAGTCCCGGAGACCGCGAGGAGTCCCGGAACCAAGCGAGGAGGGCGGAAGAAAACGGCGGAGTCGGCGGTATCGAAACGACGGCGAACGTCGGTCGGCCGAGTCGGCGCGGGGGAACCGTCGGCGGGCGGTTCTCAGCAGGTCGAGTCGAGGTCTACGAACGCGTCGTCGTCGGCGGTGAGCCACGAGGACATCCGCTCCATGCCGGAGACGCCAGCGGGATACACCGTCCGTCGGTCCGGTCGCTCCTCGTACTCGACGACGACGGAGCGCAGTCCGATGTCGGGCCGGTCGTCGCGGGCCTCGGTCTCTAAATCCGCGGGGCGGTCTCGGTCGGTCCGTGTGTCGAGGGTGTCGGGGTCCGTACTCATGATACTCCGGCCGCATCTCGGACTGCGACGCGGTTCGGTTAAGTACTTTCTATGAGCCATATATATCCGTTAGCTCGAATCTGAACGCTCCGTAACTTCCTAGCGGTCGCTGCTCGCTCACCAACCTCGGAATTATATCACTATATTGGCGATAAATTTTATATATTGTATGGGCAAAATATATTCTGGAGCAAAAATGACAGATAAAAACTATTCGACTCCGAGTCGAAGAGCGGTGTTGAAGAGTGCGGGCGTCGGCATGGCCGGGTTCGTCGGCGTGACGGGCACGAGCGGTGCCGCGGAAGTCGGCGTGGACGAACAGCAGGCGGCCCAACTCGACGCGCCTCACGACTCCGCGACCGACGCGGCGGCGGTCCTCGAAGACCACGGGGGCGACCTGTTGGCGGCGCTCTCGCAGGCCGACGTTCTCCCGGCCGCTACCGTCTCCGAACTCGACGCCGAGACGTTGCTCAGTTACTCGGAACACGTCGATGGTCGTGAGGGACTGTTCAGTTCGGTCACGACGCTCGCCGAGCCGACCTCGCGCGTGACGCTCCGCAAGCACGTCGGCGACCGAGTGGTCGAGCTGTTCGTCCATCCGGAAGCTGGCGATCACTACGCAGTCGTCCGCTCACAGGACTCCTCGGACGCGACCATCGTCCGCCCGCAAGACCTCGACAGCGACGCGCAGGACGGTGACGTGGGAACGAACGCCGACTACGTCGGCTACAGTTGCGAGGTCTACATCTACAGCGACTGCTCGTACGACTTCTACCCGTGGTTCGTGGACGACTCGGGCTGTTACAAGGGTTCGCGCTCGGGGTGCTGTAGCGAGGGCTACAAGCCGCGACCCTGCTGACGGACGAGGAGATTCGCTCGCGTTGACGAACTCCCAGCGCGGCCGCTGGTGGTTTCGGTTCATCTTTTCGAAGCCGACGACCGAGGAGGTCGAATTCCGACGACTCTATCGACCGGTTTCCCTAGTCACGCTACTCGTCCAATCGGATGTAGACGGCCGCCCGCGCTCCCACCTTCTTCTTGTGGAGGTCCCCCTGCTCTACGAGCGTTTCGAGCTTGTTGTACGCCGCGGGCCGGGAACACGCGACTTCGTCGGCGACTTCGCTGGTGGTCAACACCGGCAGGTCGGTCTCCTCGAAGACCGCCATCACGGCATCGAGCGTGACCTCCTCGACGTATTTCCCGCCCTCGTCGCGCTCCCGTTCGTCCATAGAGGTAGGTCGGATAGTAGTCCACTTAGTTCCATTGTCTACGAAGTTATTGGAAAACTTTTTCATCTATAACTACGTAGTTATAGGTAGAAGGTCGCCGCCCCTCGGGGCGTACTCCTCGCGGAAAACGCCCGGCGTCAGAGCGCCGGACGGTGGCCTTCTGTGGAGCAGAAAGCCATGTCCAAGTCAGCCACCTACCGACTTGAGTGTGACGAACAGGTCCGAAAACGTCCACGATGGGTCCCGTTCGGGGTCACTCGCTTCGGTGAGACCGCATGAAGTCCACTCGTCTCGTCGTCGAAGGCGTGTCTCCCGACGAGATTACCGTCGATCTCCTCGTGGCAGTCGAGGAGGCCGCACAAGACCACGACCTCGGAGTAGAAGGTATCTCGATTCAACGAAGAAGATAGAACGCGGACGGGATACCGATTCGCCGCTCACGAAGTGGCGAGCGCACGAGACGCTCGCCGTATTGTTCGCGGCAGAATAGTGGGTCGGGGCGGATTGCGAACCTGAGCAAGACATTCCTGCTCGCTTCGCTGCGCGGGCCTGTGACTTGCTGGGTTCGAATCCGCCCGCCGAACAGTATTTGCGACTCGTGGATTTGCGAGTAGACAAGCTACTCGCAGTCGAACTCGTCGCAAAATCATGGGTCGGGGCGGATTCGAACCGCCGACCTGCTCCGTGTGAAGGAGCTGTCATAACCGGACTAGACTACCGACCCGCGCATTCCATTCTTCCCCCTTCCGGGACTTAAGACTTACTTTACAATCGGAAACACGCGTGCCGTCCGGGACTCGGCGATGCCCGAACGCACACGCCGTCTCAGACTCGCTCGCGGGCCTTGCGCATCGCTCGCCGGGCGCGGGCGGCGGCCTCGTCCTCGGTCGATTTCAACTCGGCTTGCCACCGCTGGACGCGAGTCGTCGGCTCCTCGTCGCGACCGGTCGCCTTCCGGACTCGTCGCTCGACCGGGGCTAGCTCCTCGCGAACGCCGCGAGTGAGGTGTTTCCCCGCGCGCTTGCCGTAGTACCACGCGTCTTCGAAGTGTTTGTTCATGTCTCACGCACCATTATGTTCTTACGACGAGGACAGATATAGCTTTTACCCTCGCCGAAGTACTGCGATTTCTGTCGTCAGGTCTGAGGAAAGAGACGCACCGAAGGCGGCGAGACGGCCGTTTCGGGTCCGACTCGGGAAGTTTCCGTGACAGCAAAATCGCAGATGGGACTGCGGTTCGTTGCCGACGCCACTCGGACCGCGACAACTACCGCCCAACACTGCACCCACACAGCAGTCTGTCACCGATACCTATCGTACCGCGAGCGCAACAACACCGCACTTCGACCGCCTGCCGTCGGTGGCCCGAGGAGACGCGCGTTGTCGAACGAACGCCGTCCCGCGTTTCCGTCCGAGGAGCGGCGCGTGTCAAAAACTGTTTATCGGCAGGCGGCCACAGTGTCGGTATGTTCACGCGGTTCTCGATACCGACGCCGTTTCAGGTCGGCCCGGTCAACGCCTACCTCGCTGGCCGGACGCTGGTAGACCCCGGACCGGGTAGCGAAGAGGCGTGGGCCGCCCTACTGGACGAACTCGAATCTCAGGACATGGGACCGACCGACATCGAGCAGGTGCTGGTGACCCACGCCCACCCCGACCACTTCGGACTCGCCAAGCGACTCCGCGAGGAGGGCGCGCGCATCGTCGCCAGCCCCACTACCGCGGAAATCATCGCGGACTTCGAGGCCCGCCTCGACTACGAGCAGTCGTACTTCGTGGACTTCTTCGAGACCCACGGGATGGCCCGCTCGACGGCCGAGACCATCACCGACCTGCCGGAAGTGTTCCTCAACGTCGCGCCCGGCGTTGAGACCGACACCACCCTCGGCGACGGCGAGACCGTCGAGGTCGCCGACACGCAACTCACCGCCGAGGCCGTGCAGGGCCACGCGACCGGCGAGACCATCTTCACCTACGAGACCGACGGGAGCCAGCGCGCCCTCGTCGGCGACCACGTCCTCCCCGACATCACGCCCAACCCGCTCCTCCAACCGCCCGCCGACGACGGCGGTGAGCGACCCCGCGTCCTCCCGGCGTTCAACCGCTCGCTCTCGAACCTCCGCGAGCGCGAGTTCGACCGATTCCTGCCGGGCCACCGCGAGGAGATAACCGACCCGAACGGCCGCATCGGCGAGATTCTCTCCGCCCACGAGGAACGCACCGCGAACGTCCTCGAAATCGTGGAGAACGGCCCGACGACCGCAGTCGAGGTGATGGAGGAACTGTTCGACGACCTGCCCGCGACCGAGTACTTCTCGGGGATGAGCGAGGCGGTCGGCCACCTCGACGTACTGGACGAGCGCGGCGAGGTCTCCTCGCGCGAGCAGGGCGGCGTCGTCGTCTGGGAGGTGGCGGAGTGAACCGCCTCCAATCAGTTGCGCTCGGCGACGAGGACGCGGATATCGTCATCACCGGCGGCCGAGTCTGCCTGCCGGAGAAAGGCGAGTTCCAGTCGCGCGACGTGGTCATCGTGGACGACCGGGTCGCCGCGCTCCCCGAGGACGCCACCCCGGTAATCGGCGACGACACCCGCGTCATCACCGCGACGAACCGCGTCGTCGCGCCCGGATTCGTGGACGCCCACACCCACCTCGACCTCCACCAGACGTTCGAGAACGCCTACCACTACGCCATCGAGGGCGGCACGACCACGGTCGTCTCGGAGGTCACGGGCTACGGCCCGGCGTTCGGCGCGGAGGGCGTCGAGCAGTTCCTCGCGGCCACGTCCTACCTCCCGGTCCGGGTTCGCGCCGTCGTCCCGCCCCAACCCCTGCTCGATACGTTCGAGCCTCCCCGAGCAGACGACGACGAGGCCGACGCCCTCGCGGACCTGCTGGCCGACGACCGCGTGGTCGGCGTCGGCGAGACCGACTGGATTCACGCCGTGGGTCGGGACACCCCCGCGGAACTCCTCTACGAGCGCGCCGACGCGGAAGACAAGACCGTCTCTGGCCACGCCGCGGGTTGCTCGGGCGAGAAGCTGTCCGCCTTCGCCACGATAATCGACGACGACCACGAGGCCATCTCGGGCGAGGACATCGTGGAGCGCGTCGAGAACGGAATCCACGCCATCGGGCGATACGGTTCGATTCGCGACGATATGGAGGCTATCGGCGACGCCTACCCCGCGGTCCCCACCGCGGAACTCTCGCTCTCGACCGACGGGATGTGGCCCCGCGAACTCATCGGCGAGGGGTACATGGACGCGGTGGTCCGCCGGGCCATCGAGGAGGGTGTCGAACCCGCCGACGCCATCCGGATGGCGACGCTCAACCCGGCGCGCCACTTCGGGTTGGACGACGAGGGCGTCGGGTCGCTGTCGCCCGGTAGCGTCGCCGACGTGATTCTCATCGACGACTTGGACGAGGTGAACGTCACGACGGTTCTCAGCGGCGGCGAGGTCGTCTACAACAAGGGCGAGTCGAAAGTCGCGCCCCGGAGCCACGAGTACCCCGACCACTTCTACGACTCGGTGAACGTCTCGACGGACCCCGAGCAGTTCCGGGTGCCCGCCGACGCCGCCAGCGACGGAACCGGAAGCGGGGAAGGGAGCGACGCCGACGCCCGAGCGGGCGCGGTCCGCGCCGTCGAGTACCAACAGGGCCTGCTCTCGGGCGAGACGACCGTCGTCCCGCCGGTCGAGGGCGACGAACTGCTCGCGGACCCCGACGAGGACATTTTGAAGGCGACACTCCTCGACCGCCACCGGAACGGAGACGGAACGGGCTTCACCGGCTTCGTGACCGGTCTCGGCATCGACTCGGGTGCGGTCGCGACCACGCTGGTCTGGGAGACCACGGGCGTCCTCGCCATCGGCGCGGACGACGACGAGATGCGGACCGCGGTCGAACGCGTCGCCGAGATGGGCGGCGGGTGGGCCGTCGTGGACGACGGCGAGGTCGTCGCGGAACTCCCGACCCGCGTCGCGGGCGTCTGCTCGGACCTCGAAGTCGAGGAGACCGCGAAGCTCTACGACGCCGTGGAATCGGGCCTCCGGCGACTCGGTGCCGACGCCGACCGGCCGATGCTCGCGGTCCAGACCATGACGTTCCCCGGCGTCCCGAAACTCAAGTTCTCCTTCTCGGGGTACGCCGACATCCTGAACCGGGAAGTAGTCGGACTGACGCCCTGAAAAATCGGGTGCAGGTTCGGATTCGCTCTCGGTCTCGCACGCTCAGTCTTCCAGCATCTCCTCTTCGGCCCCCGACTCCCCGCCGCCCTCCTCGGGCCTCCGAGCAGTCGCGGGTTCCTGTTCGGCGTACCGTCCCTCGGGATGCTCCCGAATGGTGCGAATCTGCTCGTACGGGAAGAAGTTCCGGCCCTCCTCGCGGTTCAGCCAGACTCCGGTGTCGTAGAACTCCAATTCGTGGCCCTGAACCGGCGACGTGACCACTCGTTTGCCCCCCTGTTCGCCGTCCCGCTCGCCGTGTCGTTTGACGAGGTACACGGAGTAGATACTCTCGGGCATCGCAGAGGGAGTACGCCACAGGCGTCGATAAGTGTGTGGGATGCTATCGTTAGCCAATTTACTTAAGCCCGCGTCCGTCGCATCCCCGCTACCATGTCCGAAACCGTACTGGTGACCGGCGCGACCGGAACGCAAGGCGGCGCAGTCGCAGACCACCTGCTGTCGGGCGACCACGGCGACTTCGAGGTCCGCGCGCTCACTCGCCACCCTGACGGCACCGCGGCCCGCGAACTCGCGGAGCGCGGTGCCGAGGTCGTGCAGGGCGACCTCTCGGAGAAGAACACCCTCCGACCCATCGTCGAGGAGGCCGACGCCGTGTTCGGCGTCACGAACTTCTGGGAACACGGCTACGACGACGAAATCGACCACGGCACGAACCTCGCGGAAGTCGCCGACGAGGTGGGCGTGGACCACTTCGTGTTCAGTTCGGTCGGCGGTGCCGAGCGCGACACGGGCATCGCTCACTTCGACTCGAAGTGGGAAATCGAGGAGCGCATCCGGGACCTCGACCTACCCGCGACGGTGGTCCGCCCCGTTTTCTTCATGCGGAACTTCGAGGGAGCGCGCGAGGACATCGAGAACGGAACGCTGGCGAACGCCCTCGCGGAGGGCGTCTCGCTCCAGATGATAGCGCCCGACGACATCGGCGGGTTCGTCGCCGAGGCGTTCGCCGACCCCGACCGCTACCGCGGCGAGAGCTACGAACTCGCGGGCGACGAACACACCCTCGAAAGCGCGGCCGAGACCTTCTCGACGGTGCTGGACCGCGAGGTAGAGGCGGTCCACGTCCCCATCGACGAGTTCCGCGAACAGATGGGCGAGGAGTACGCCGTCATGTTCGAGTGGTTCAACGACCACGGCTACGAGGCCGACATCGAGGCGCTCCGGGCCGACCACGACGTGGCGTTCACCGACCTCGAAACCTACCTCCGCGAACGCGGGTGGGGGTCGGCCGACCGCCCCGACTGAGCGACCGACGGCTCCGAGCGACGGCTACTGCGACCGGAGCCGCGACAGCGGACCGGTCCCGGCGGCTTCCTCCTCGGCTTCGGCGGCCCGCCGCGCCCGCCGGTCCTGCAGTCGGTTGTACGCCACGCCCGCGCCGATGACGAACGCCATGATGGCCAGCGACCGGAGCTTCGGCTTGATGGCCGGGCGCTCGCGCTCTTGGCCGCCGTCGGTCGCCGACTCGTCCCCACCGGCCCCCAGCGAGAGCGAGCGAGAGGCGGTCTCCTCGTCGTCGCTTCCGGGACTCACCGACCAACTGAACTCCGAATCGTGAAAGTGGATTTCGAGAATTCCCATGCCCCGTACCTTCGCCGAGCGCGAACTTAGCGGTTGGGGCGGCGACCGAATCCCTCCGACGTGGGTTTCGACGCTCCTAACGAAACCGACCGACGAAACGCTTCCGTGACGTTCATTACCACAGGCTGATTCCTCGCAGGTATGGACGAACGACACCGCGAATTTCTCGACGACTTGCTCACGACCGCCAGTCCGTCCGGCTTCGAGGCCGACGTGCAACGGGTGTGGGTCGAGTACGTCTCGGAGTTCGCCGACGAGGTGCGGACCGACGAGTACGGGAACGCAGTGGCGGTCGTGGAGGGTAGCGACCCCGCCGTCGCGTTCACCGGGCACGCCGACGAAATCGGCCTGATGGTCAACGGCGTGGACGAGGAGGGCTTCGTCCGCCTCTCGCGGGTCGGCGGCACCGACCGCACCGTCTCGAAGGGCCAGCACGTCGAGATTCACACCGACGACGGCGTGGTCCGCGGCGTCGTCGGCCAGACCGCCATCCACCTCCGGGACCCCGAGGACGAGGAGCTAGAGGACATCGCCGAACAGCACGTCGATATCGGCGTCGAGAGCGAGGCCGAGGCCCGCGAACTCGTGGACGTGGGCGACCCCATCACCTTCGACACGCCGGTCCGCGAGTTGGAGGGGACCCGGATGGCCGCCCGCGGGATGGACAACCGCGTCGGCATCTGGGTCGCCGCGGAGGCCGCCCGCCGCGCCGCCGAATCGGACGTGGACGCGACCGTCTACGCGGTCAGTACGGTCCAAGAGGAGTTGGGAAAGCAGGGCGCGAAGATGGTCGGGTTCGACCTCCCGGTGGACGCCGCGCTCGCGGTGGACGTGACCCACGCGGTCGATTCGCCCGACCTCGGCAAGGAGAAAGACCAGCACGGCGAAGTCGAGTTGGGCGCAGGTCCGGTCGTCTCGCGGGGTTCCTCGAACCATCCCGAGGTCGTCCGCGCAGTCCGCGACGCCGCCAGCGAACGTGACCTGCCGCTCCAGTTGCAGGCCGCCGGGCGAGCGACCGGCACCGACGCCGACGCCTTCTACACCTCGCAGGGCGGTATCCCGTCGCTGAACGTCGGCCTGCCCAACCGCTACATGCACACGCCCGTCGAGGTCATCGACACCGACGACTTGGACGCCGCCGCGGACCTCCTCGCGGCCTTCGCCGAGGAGTCCGCGGGCCGCGACGAGTTCGCCGTGGACATTTGAACTAATGGTAATCGGTCCCGGTGTCAATCTGCTATAAAATTACTTATTAGTTTCAGCGAACGAACGGTATTCGTAACGGAATGTCTACGGAGCGCCAGCACCGGAGTCGGTACCTTCGGGCGTTCGTCTTGGAGCGTGACGACCACACGTGTCAGTCGTGTGGAGTTACCGGTGCTGAACTGACCCGGTCGGGTCTTCACATCCATCACATCGAACCGGTCTACAGCGGCGGTCAAAACGCGCCATCGAATCTCGTCACGCTTTGCCCGCAGTGCCACGTAGAGTGGGACGAAATAGAGCATCCACCGCTGGTTCCCGAAACGTCGATTTACCACCGAACGCTCGACTCACACAGTCACTTACGTTCCGAAGTCAGGGAGACACGTCGGTTGCTCGTCTTGGTTGTGTTAGCATCTCTTCTTGACGATGGTGAGAAGTCGTCCGAGTTGTCCGAGGAGAAGAAAAAAGGCGTTCGACTACTCCTCGCCGCTTCGGTTGCGATGTCGGTCGGTATTCCGTCCGGAGTCGCTTTCACGGCCGGTCTCGGAGTCGGCGTCGGTATTTCGTCGTTCGCGGCGACTTCTTACCAACTCGACGACTATTACGAGATAAAGAAGAAGCAGACCCTCGACGGAGACGACTGAGGACTCCGCGTCGAGGCGACGGTTTGACGTTCGGTATCGACGTACTCTCGGTTCGTGAATCTTCCCTACGGCGACGCGACCATCGACGTATCGCTTCCGGACTGCAACGTCACGGTCGCCGACCCGCCCGGCGGCGACCCCGTGGACCCCCGCGAGGCCGCCGAGGAGGCCATGGCCGACCCGCACGGGCCACCGCTGTCCGAACGGGTCTCCTCGGCGGACGAGGTGGCAATCGTCGTGACCGACGTGACCCGCGCGACGCCCGACGACGTGCTGGTCGATTTGCTCGTCGCCGACCTCCGCGAGGCGGGCGTCTCGCGCGACCAAATCTCCGTCGTGGTCGGTCTCGGTCTCCACCGGCCGATGACCGACGAGGAGTTACGGACCGCGCTCGGCGGGTACGCCGACCTCGCGGAGAACCACGACGCCGAGGCCGCGGAAGTCGTCGGCGAAGTCGAGGGACCCGACGACGAGTTCGTCCCCGTCGAGTTGAACCCGACCGTCGCCGAGGCCGACGCCGTGGTCTCGACCGGGATGGTCGAACCCCACCAGTACGCGGGGTTCTCCGGCGGTGCCAAGACCGTCGCCGTCGGCGCTGGCGGGGAGTCGCTCATCCGCTACACGCACGGTCCCGCGATGCTCTCTCGGGAGGGCGTCCGCTTGGGCCGCGTCGAGGGCAACCCCTTCCGCGCGATGCTCGACCGAGCGGGCGACGCGGCGGGCGTGGACTTCTGCCTGAACGTGACCCACGGTTCCGCGGGTCTCCTCGGGGCGAGCGCGGGCGACCACCGGAAGGTCGTTCGAGACCTTGCAGAGCTATGCAAAAGAAACATTTCTATTTCTTTAGACCAGACGTACGATGCCGTCGTCGCTGGCGTCGGCGCGCCGAAGGACGCGAACCTCTATCAGGCGACGCGGGCCGCGACGTACCTCGCGTTGGGCGACTACGACCCCCTCGCGTCTCCGGCGCGTCACGCCGGAGACGCGAGCCAGCGGGAAGGCGGTTCGGGTACGAGCGGTCGCATCGTCGTCCCGGCCCGCTTGCAGGAGGGCGCGGGCGAGGGCACGGGCGAGAAACGCTTCTACGACTGGCTCAGCGGTGCCGAGAGCGCCGACGCCCTCTACGACGAGATGCGGCAGGGGTACGAACCCGGCGCACAGCGCGCGTTCGTCGTCGCCCGCGTCCTCCGGGAGTACGACCTCTACGTCACGAACAGCGAGTCGCCCGAGGTCGTCGAGGAGTGCCTGATGCACGCTCGGGAGTCGGTCGTGGACGCCGTGGAACCCGGAAGCGACGTGTTAGTCGTCCCGGACGCGCTCGACACGTTGCTGACGAGCGCGGAGTCCTGACGGGCGCGCGGCGCGTGACTATTTCGCGGCGGAGGCTCCGCCCGACTCGTCGCTCTCGTCGCCGTACTCGCCGCCGATTTCCTCCAGCACGCGGTCGTGGAACT
Organism: Halorussus salinus; assembly: GCF_004765815.2. Classification (NCBI taxonomy): domain Archaea; kingdom Methanobacteriati; phylum Methanobacteriota; class Halobacteria; order Halobacteriales; family Haladaptataceae; genus Halorussus; species Halorussus salinus. The sequence continues at coordinate 454,172 of NZ_ML974128.1, forward strand.
CCTGTAGCACCGCGCTCTCGTCTTCGGCCAGCACCACGTCGCTGGCCATCAGCGTGGCGAGACCGAACGCCCGCGGCGTCGGCGTGTCCACGCGGTGCTGTGTCACCGCTAGCTCGCCAGACTGCACGTCGGCCAGCACCTCCTCGATGGCCGAGACGGCGAGTTTGTCCTCGATTATCTCCCGGTAGGTCTCCTCGACGACCGCGAAATCGTCCAACTCCTCGGCGAATCCCAACAGCATCTCGCTGGAGACCTGCTGTTCGCTGGCGGACTTCTCGTAGCCCTTGTAGCGTTTCAGAATCATCAGCGACCGCGTGGCGTCGATGCGGAAGTACCGCTGGAGGAGGTCCGTGCCGTCGAGCGCCGACCGGAGGTCCGGGCGGACCTCCTCGGGGTCGATGTCGCGCAGAATCTCGGCCACGTCCACCTTCCGGTTGAGCGGCATCGACACCGTGAACCCGTGGTCGGCGACTGCGACCGTGACGTTGGTGTTGGCCGCGTTGGCACACCGGTAGGCGACGAGCCGCGAGAGACCGTCGTTGAACTTCCGGCCGTAGTTCGAGTGGACGTAGTAGTGACGCTCGTACTCGTCGCGGTCCAACTCGATTTCCACGGCGAGGCGCGTCGTCGTGCTGACGCTCTCGGGACCGGCGTACCGGACCTGCTCGTCGAACATCCGGGCGATGGCGCGGACGCTGTTCTCGTCCAGCGGAAACTCCCGGAGCCAGACCCGGACCGCGGGCTTGCCTCGCTTCTGGAACTTCTCCAGCAGGTCGCCCTGAAAGTCGAGGATGCTCCGCCCGAGGTCGTAGGAGAGGGGCAACCGCTCGGAGAACCACGAGGGGACGGTCGGTCGCCCGTTCGTCCTATCGACGTACACCTTCGACCCGCGGCGGTACTGGTACTCGAAGGTCTGGCCGCCGAGGACGAACACGTCGCCCTTTTCGAGGGTGTCCAGATACTCCTCGTCCAAGTCGCCGACCCACTCGCTGTCGGCCCGCGTGAACACGTCACAGGTGAACGAATCCGGAATCGTCCCGATGTTGGTCATGTAGATGACCCGCGCGAGTCGCCCCCGTTTCCCTATCAGGGGTTCGCCCACGTCGAACTCCGGGTAGTGGTACTCCCCGTCCGGCGGGTCGTTCTCGTCGCGCCAGATTTTCGCGTAGACGTTCTTGTCATCCAACCCCTCGTAGTCCGAGGTCAGATACCGGAACAGCGTCTCGAACTGCTCGTCGGAGAACTCGCGGTAGGGGTAGGCCCCGCGCAGAATCTCGCGGACCTCGCGCTCGGGGCGCACCTCGTTGATGGCCATCCCGTAGACGTGCTGGGCCGCCACGTCGTAGGCCTCTTCCGGAACGAAAACCCGGTCCACGAAGCCCTCTTCCGCCTTCTTGAGCATCACCGCGCACTCCACGAGTTCGTCGCGGTCGAGCGCGACGACCCGGCCCGTCACGGTCTGGCCGAGTTGGTGGCCCGCCCGCCCGACGCGCTGGAGGAGCGACGCCACCGACTTCGGCGAGCCGATTTGGACCACGAGGTCGATGTGGGGCATGTCGATGCCCAACTCCAGACTCGTGGAGGTCGTCACCACGTCGAGCGTGCCGTCCTTCAGGTCCTGCTCGATGGACTGGCGGGCCTCCTTCGAGAGACTGCCGTGGTGACAGCCGGAGTTCTCCTCGTCGTACTCCGGGTACCGCTCCCGCAAGTTCTGCAAGACGCGCTCGGCTCCGGACCGCGTGTTCGTGAAGACCAGCGTGTTCGTGTGGTCGCCGATGAGGTCGTGGAGTTGGTCGTAGAACCGCTCGTTCACCACGTCCCGAGGAGTCCCGATGAGGTCGTCGGTCGGACACTGCAACTCGATGTCGAACTCCCGCACGAACCGGGTGTCAACGATTTCGTAGTCGCGGGGCGTCGGGTCGCGGGCGGCCTCGGAACCGCCGACCTCACACCCGACCAGAAACTCCGCGATGTCGTCCAAGGGTTCGACCGTCGCCGAACAGCCGATTCTGGTCGGCGAGGTCTCGGCCATCCGCTCCAGTCGCTCCAGACTCACCGCGAGGTGGGTGCCGCGCTTCCCGTCGGCGAGGCTGTGAATCTCGTCCACGACGACGTACTCGACCGTTTCCAACTTCTGCTTGAACTTCGGCGAGTTGAGCAGAATTGCCAGCGTCTCGGGCGTCGTGTTGAGGATGTGGGGCGTCTTCTCAAGCATCTTCTGGCGGGCCGAGTCGTCGGTGTCGCCGTGGCGGATGGCGTGGCGGACCGACGGGTCGCCGTCCATCTTCTCGGCGATACCGCGCAGGGGCACCTCCAGATTCCGGTGGATGTCGTTGGCCAGCGACTTCAGCGGCGAGACGTAGAGGCAGTAGACGGAGTTGTCCAAGCCCTCCTCGCGCTCGCGCTCGCGGCGAAACAGTTCGTTCAGGATGGCGGTGAACGAACTCAGCGTCTTCCCGCTCCCGGTCGGCGAGGCGACCAAGGCGTTCTCGCTTTCGTGGACGAGCGGGATGGTCTCCTTCTGGGGCGGCGTGAAGAAGCCGCCGTTCTCGGGCACGAACGCGCCGAACTCCTCGACCCACCACTCCCGGACTTCCGGTTCCAGCGATTCGAGGACCGCGGCGTCGTCGAGGGCCACCGACTCGGCGTCGAAGTCGAACTCCTCGCGCGCCAACAGCTCGCGCGCTCCCATTTGCAGGTCCGTTAGGAGCGGACGGTTAAGACGGTTTGGCCCCCGGAGTGAAAGTGAAAACGCTCCGCTGTGCGGTCGTTCGGTAGGCTTCTCTCCCGGCGCGTGCGGCGTGGGTCGTTCGGTTGGCCTCTCCCCCGGCGCGTGCGGCGTGGGTCGTTCGGTTGGCCTCTCCCCCGGCGCGTGTGGCGTGGGTCGTTCGGTTGGCCTCTCCCCCGGCGCGTGCGGCGCGGCCTCCCGTGGCCGCGCCAGTCGCGCGAGGGCTGAGGACCGCAGCGAAGCGAGGACCGCAAGCGGTTGGGGAGGACGTGGCCTGCGGTGGCGGTGCGGTCGCGGTGACTCCTTTGCTCAAGCCTGAAGCTAGCCTTCTCTCTTATTCACGTTCTTTTCCACCTCCACCTCCACCTCTACCTTCACCTCCACCTCTACCTCCACCTCCACCTCCACCTCCACCTCCGAGAAAAACGATAGCCACGTGGCCGCCAAATAGGACAGAAGAAACCTCTAACGCGCTGATTGTACGAACTCAAATCCGCTCGCTCAGTTCCCCGAGCGCGACCGCACAGACCGGCGCGTAGCCCGCCGCCAGCAGGGGGACCTCGAACACCACTCGACACCCGCCGTCCAGCGGTTCGACCCGGTGGCCCGTCGCGGCGATACCCGAAATCTCCCACGTCCAGCGGTACTCCTCGCAGGCCGTGACCTCGAAGGAGAGGCCGACGCCGAACGTCGTTTCGAGCGTCCCGGTCGTCCCCTCCCGAATCCGGTCGTCGCTACAGACGACCCCCGCGACCAGCGGCCCCCACTCGGCCCACTCGCCGGTGTCGGTCAGCAACTCCCAGAGCCGTTCGGCGGGCGCGTCGAATTCCTCGGCGACTTCCAGACGACGCCCCTCGGGCGTCCGACCGAACTTCGTCGTGACCATGCCGGACTCCTCGGAGTCCGCCACCAAAATTCCGGCGCTCCAGCTCAAATTTAAGTCTTTGCCACCTCTCGGAAGTGAAATCACGACCGATAGCTCGCTTCTAGACCGTTTCGGTCGAATTTGCGTATCGAGGGCTAATATAAATGACTCGGCGTCGGGAACCGCCCCGAACGCGCCGCTCGCCCGGCAAGTCCCAAAGCCATTAACACGGTTCGGACCGGCGAGTCGAGTATGCGAGTCACCTTTCTCGGCACCGGCAGTGCGATGCCGACCGGCGAGCGCTACCAGACCGGTATCGTCGTGACCGACGAGGAGCGCGACCGCCACCTCCTCGTGGACTGCGGGAGCGGGGTCCTCCATCGCCTCCAGCAGTCGGGCATCGGCTACGAGGAGATATCCAGCGTCCTCCTCACGCACCACCACTTGGACCACGTGGCCGACCTCCTCCCGCTGTTGAAGGCCCGCTGGCTCGCGGGCGAGGAGCATCTCGAAGTCGTCGGCCCGACCGGAACGAAGGCGCTCGTGGACGACCTGCTGGAGGTGTTCGACTACCTCGAAGAGCGCATGGACCTCCGGGTTCGGGAGGTCGGTGCCCACGAGTTCGAGGTCGCCGGATTCGAAATCGAGGGCTACGAGACCCGCCACTCCCTGCCGTGTCTGGCCTACCGCTTCGGCGAGGAGTTCACGTTCAGCGGCGACAGCGAGGCCTTCGAGGGGTTGGCCAACTTCGCCGACGGCTGTGACGTGCTGGCTCACGACTGCTCGTTCCCCGACGACGTGGACGTGGACAACCACCCGACGCCGACCCAACTCGGCGCGGCGCTCGCGGGGTCGGAGGCGGACATCGGCAAAGTGTTCCTGACTCACCTCTACCCGCACACCGAGGGCCGCCACGAGGAGATGCTCAAATCTATCGAGGCGGAGTACGACGGCGACGTGCGGTTCGCCGATGATTTGCGGACTGTCGAACTGTAGCCTCGACTTCGATTCGTCCGCTCGCGGCGAACTGTTTTACCCTGTCACTCCCTCACGTAGCTCGTGACCGACCAGTGCCCCTACTTGGAGTACCGTTCGCTGTCCGACGGAGACGACGAGGAGGCCCCGAGTGAAACGACCGAGGAGGCCGCCGACCCTCACTCCGACCGACCGTACTGCACCGCGGCCGACGAGTTCGTCCAACCGATGCGCGCGGACATCTGCAACGACCGCTACGACCTCGACCACGAGGAGGACTGCGAAATCTATCGGGACCGCGAGAGAGCGAGCGACGGAAACGGGAGCGACGGCGAATGACCTACGACGACTACCTCGACGGCGACCCCGTCGTCGTCACCGCGGCGCTGACCGGCGGCGTCCACGGCAAGGAGGCCAACCCGAACCTGCCCGAGACGCCCACGGAAATCGGCCGAGCGGCCGCAGAGTGCGAGGAGGCCGGTGCGGCCGTGGTCCACCTCCACGCGCGCCGACCGAGCGGCGAACGCTCCTTCGACCGCGAGCGGTTTCAGGCCGTCACCGACGAAGTGCGCTCGCGGACGAATCTCGTCGTCCAGCACTCGACCGGCGGGACCGGCGCGCCGCTCGACGCGCGTCGGCAGGCCCTCCGGACCGACCCGCCGCCGGAGATGGCCAGCCTCGACATGGGACCGCTGAACCGCTATCGGCACCTGACCAGCGAGAACACCCGCGGGACCATCGACGCGCTCTACGACGAGATGGCCGAGCGGGGAATCAAGCCCGAGATGGAGGTGTTCAACGACGGCCACCTGAACGAGGTCCGCGCGCTACTGGAACGCCGGGACCTCGCCGAGCCGGTGTACGCGACGCTCATCTTCGGCGGCGGGACGACCGCGCCGCCCTCGCCGCGCAATCTGCTCACCGCCGCGGACCACTTACCCGACGGCGCGCTGTTCAACACCCTCGGGTTCGGTCGTCACCAGCTTCCCCTCACGACGATGGGCATCCTGCTCGGCGGGCACGTCCGCGTCGGACTGGAGGACAACGTCTACTACGACCGCGGAGAACTCGCCGAGAGCAACGCCCGACTGGTCGCCCGGACCGCCGACCTCGCCGAGACGCTGGGCCGCGAGCCAGCGACCCCCGACGAGGCCCGCGAGATTCTGGGGCTGTGACTCGTCGCGACGGCGACCAGTCGGTTACGCCCGCGTCACCTGCTTACTCCTCCGTCCGACAAGGCTCAAGGTCGCTGTGCGGCTAGGGGACGTATGAGCGACTCGGAGACGCCGCCACTCACCGACATCAACCACGTCACGAACATCTGCACCGACATGGACCGCACCAAGGAGTTCTACGAGGAGGTCCTCGGATTCCACACGGTCAAGATGACCGAGAACTACGACGACCCCGGCACGAAGCACTACTACTTCTCGCCGACCCCGGCGGGCGAACCCGGCACCGTCGTCACCTACTTCGAGTACCCCGATTCGCGGGGCAACCCCGGTCCGGGTGCCTCCCACCACTTCGCGCTGGGCGTCGCGGACGGCGAGACCCTGCGCGAGTGGCGCGACTACCTCCGGTCGCAGGACGTTCGCGTCTCGCCGGTGCAGGACCGCACCTACTTCGAGAGCATCTATCTGGCCGACCCCGACGGTCTAACCATCGAAATCTGCACCGAGGGACCGGGCTTCGGCGTGGACGAGGAGACGCCGGGAACCGAGTTCGTCGCGGCACCGGAGAAGCGATGACGGCGAACCGCAACCCCCACGCTGGCGAGGCCGACCCCCACGAGGGCCAACCGGTCGCCACCGCTGGCGCGGCCGCCGACGGCGCTCCCACCGCGGAGGCCGACAGCGCGGTCGTGTTCGTCCACGGTCGCGGCGCGACCGCAGAGGGAATGCTGGAGATGGCCACCGAGTTCGACACCGAGGGCGTGGCCTACCTCGCGCCGCAGGCCCGCGGCCGGACGTGGTATCCCCACTCGTTCCTCGAAGCCATCGAGCAGAACGAACCCAGTCTCTCGTCGGCGCTGGACTTTCTGGCTCGGGTCCGCCAGCGCGTCCTCGACGCCGGAATCCCGGCCGACCGCCTCTGCTTCGTCGGGTTCTCGCAGGGTGCCTGTCTGTCCAGCGAGTTCGTCGCCCGGAACCCCGAGCGATACGGCGGGCTGGCGGTCCTGAGCGGCGGCCTGATTGGGCCGGATGGAACTCCTCGGGACTACGACGGCGACTTGGAGGAGACCCCGGTATTTTTGGGATGCGGCGACCGCGACCCTCACATCCCGGTCGAGCGCGTCCACGAGACCCGCGACGTGCTGGCGGAGTTGGGCGGCGACGTGACCGAGCGCATCTACGAGGGGATGAGCCACGGCATCAATCAGGAGGAGATGGCGTACGTCCGGAATCTGGTCGAAGACGCGACTTCTGACGAGTGAACTGCCGGATTTTTGACTGGGATGTTTTTCGGCGTAGGATTCCGACGAGTCACGTAGAAGTATACGTGACGAACAGGTCGCTAGCTTCGGGCTTGAGCCTATCATACCGCCACTGCACAGCACCGCAACAACCTCACACCTCCCCAGCCTCCTGCGCTTCTCGGCCGACGGCCTGCGATGCTCGTCCCTCACGCGGTTGGCGCGGCCACTTCGGGCCGCGCCAGCACGCGCCGAGGAGACGGTGAAACAAGCGCGCCGGGACGGAATACCCGGATTCGGGCCAACAGTCGAAATACTGATTGAAACGCTCTAATACGGGTATTCCCGCGTCTCTTCCTGCACCGAAATCCAGCGCGTCTCGGTCAGTTCATCGACTATCCACTCGCCGTTGTACCGGCCGACGCCGGACGCGTTCACGCCGCCGAAGGCCACGTGCGGCTCATCGTTCAGCGGTTGGTCGTTGACGTGGACCATCCCCGTGTCGAGTCGCCGGGCGATGTCGATGGCGCGGTCGGTGTTCTCGCAGTGGACCGACCCCGAGAGGCCGTACTCGGTGTCGTTGGCCAGTTCGATTGCCTCGTCGTCGTCCGCGAACGGAATCACCGGGGCGACCGGACCGAAGTGTTCCTCCGCGGCGATGGGCATGTCGTTGGTGACGCCCGAGAGGACGGTCGGCTCCACGAACCAGTCGTCAAACTCGCCGCCAGCCTCGACTTTCGCGCCTCGCTCGACCGACCGCTCCACGAGGTCGGTGATGGTCTCGAACTGCGACTCGTTCTGGACCGGCCCGACGAGGACGCCCTCCTCGCGCGGGTCGCCGACCGGCAGATTCGCGGCGCGCTCGGCCAGTCGCTCGACGTACTCGTCGTACAGCGATTCGTGGACCAGATGGCGATTGATGGAGATGCACTCCTGTCCCTGATGGGTGAACGACCCGAAGACCCCGCCGTCCACTGCTCGGTCCAAGTCCGCGTCCGCGGTCACGACGTGGGCGTTGTTCCCGCCGAGTTCCAGCGCCGGGAGCGACAACTCCTCGGCCGCCGTCGCGCCGACCTTCCGCCCGACCTCGGTCGAACCCGTGAAGGAGACGACCGACGCCGCGGGGTGGCCCGCGACCGTCTCGCCGATTGCAGACCCCTCGCCCGTCACGACGTTCAGCACGCCGTCGGGGAGTCCGGCCTCCTCGAAGAGGCTGGCCAGCGCCAATCCGCCGACGATTGCGGTGTGCGTCGAGGGCTTGAGGACCACCGCGTTCCCGAGCGCGAGGGCTGGCGCGACCGCCCGCATCGAGAGGTACAGCGGGAAGTTCCACGGCGAGATGACGCCGACCACTCCGGCGGGTTCCCGGAAGACGAGGTTGCGCTTGCCCTCGACGTTCGAGTCGTACTCGTCGGTGTCGGTCGGGTCGGCGGCGTCCGCCACGTCCTCGGCGACCGCCATCGTCGCCTTCGTCAGGTCGAGTTCGATTTCGGCCTTCAGTCTGGCCCCGCCGCACTCGACAGCGAACAGGTGCGCGAACTCGTCGTGGTACGCCGCGACGAGTTCCCGCGCGTCGGCGACCACCGATGCGCGCTCCTCGGGCGTCCGGTCGGCCCACGCCTCCTGTGCCGACTCGGCGGCCGCGTACGCCGCGTCCACGTCTTCGTCGGTCCCGGCCGGAACCGTCCCGACCGCCGCCCTCCTCGTCGGGTCCACCACGTCGAGTCCCGAGCGGTCGCCCTGCGCGCGCCACTCGCCGTCCACGTAGACGGCGTTCCACCCCTCGGACGGTGCGAACCCGAGTTCGTCGAGGTCCCGAGGAGTCCCGTCGCCCGCGTCCGTCTCGGGGGTCGCGGCGCTCTCGGCGTCGGTCGGTGACTGGCGTTCGCTTGCCATGACAAGACGTACCACTACAACTGACTTAATATTTCCTCTAGAATAAATAAGAAATAGTATGGTGGGGGCGGAACGAACGCCTCGGACGGCTCACTCGCCGCCCTGCGCCCCGAACTCGTCAAGCGTCGTGCGCTGGCCGGGCGACCGGACCTCGCTGACGAGCGCGCCGTCGGTCTCCAGTCCGAGGACCGACTCGGCGGCGTGGCCGACCGCGTCGGTGTCCTCCTCGGGCGCGTAGACGCCGAGACGCCACTGTTCGCGCTGGACCTGCCGGAGCGCGGAGACGAGCGCGGACTGCTGGCCGAGGCGTCGAATCTCGCCGTTGACGATGACCCGCGTCGAGGACTCGGTCATGCTCGGCCGCCCCAGCACGTCGATGATGACCGACTCGGGTTCGACGCCCGCGTCGGCCGCAATGTCCGCCTCGAATCGCTCGATGTCGTCGTGGTCGGCGTCGATGACCGCGTCGGGCACGTCGGCCATCTCGGCCCAGACCGCCCGCTTGTAGAGGTCCCGCGCGCCGAGTCGCCGGGCGAACTCCTCGGTCGGGTCGCTCCTGCGGAGCGCCGCGAAGAAGTCGTGGTCGTCCATCCGGCGGAGTTCGTCCGCGGAAATCTCGGTCTCGGCGATGAGGCGTTCGCTCGCGCGCTGGAGCATCCCCCGACAGATGCGCGTGACGTGGTGGTTGTAGACGGTCGGATTCATCAGCGCGCGGGCCAGAAGCAGGCTCTCGGCGGTCGGGACGTTGCCCTCCGCCAGCACGAGTTCGCCGTCGATGAGCGTGAGTTCCCGGACTAGTCGGGAGTGGTCGATGGTGCCGTACGGAACCCCGGTGTGGTGGGCGTCCCGCACGAGGTAGTCCATCCGGTCCACGTCGAGTTCGCCCGAGACCAACTGGCCGAGTTTCCCCTCGCCAGCGATGAGGTCGGCCACGGTGTCGGGGTTGTGCCCGTGGTCCCGAAGCACGTCGCCGACCTCGTTGTTCGCCAGCAGGTCGTGAACGTCGTCGTGGTACTTGCCGGTGTGGCGGTGGATTACCTCCTCGATGGTGTGGCTGTAGGGCGCGTGGCCCACGTCGTGGAGGATGGCCGCGGCGCGGACGCGCTCGGCCTGCCTGCCCTGAATCCCGAGGTGGTCGAGTCCTTCGCACGCCAGATGATAGACGCCGAGGCTGTGTTCGAATCGCGTGTGGTTCGCGGAGGGGTAGACGAGATGCGCCGGACCCAACTGCTTGATGTGCCTGAGTCGCTGGACCGCTGGCGTGTCGAACAAGGCGCGAGCGACGCCCTCGACCTCGATGTGGTCGTGAACGCTGTCCTTGATGGTCTTCATGTTACAGGATTGTCCGCCTTCGTATAAAAACCGCCGGGAGTGGAGTGGCCGAGAATCGGGGCCGTCGAGGCGTCACTCTTCTTTCTCGCTCCGTTATCCCGACCGTCGAGGAGACCGATTACTGGAAAAACGGCTAGCGCAGACGTTTTAACTACTCGTTGAGAATCGGACAGAATAGTCGTGATCGGATTCAACGGAGACGAGCCAAATCGGTGGCAGGTCCGTCTGTTGAGTATCCCGGCGTTCAACCTGCTCTGGTCGTTCGCTTCGATGGAGGCGTCCGGGTCGGCTTTCCCGTTCGGTCTCTCCACGTGGGGCGTCCTCCTCGGCGCGTCGGTAGTGATTCTGACGCCGGTGTTCTATCACGCGCTGTATCGCGACATCGAAGTCGTCGGCCGCGGCGACTCGCGGTGGGCACCGGACTGGAGACTCTGGGTCGGCGGCGGCACGCTCGTCTCGCTCGCGTCGCTGGTAGTCTTCCTGAATCCGCTCGTCCACTACGTCGCCGCAGTGTACCTGTTCCAGCGGTCTCGGAAGGGTTCCGTACAGGAGTTCGCTGGCGACATCGAACCGTGAGCGTTCTCGCCAGTCGAAACGCTCCACCGCGAGACAGCACAAGCGTTTACCTCTCGGAACACGCAGGTCGGCACATGACGACGTTTCTCTCCGGGGGCACCGGGACCCCCAAACTGCTCGCTGGAGCCGAGTCGGTCTTCGACCCGGCCGAGACCACCGTCGTCGCCAACACGGGCGACGACGTGGAGTTGGGCGGCCTGCTGGTCTGTCCCGACGTGGACACCGTCCTCTTCGAGCAGGGCGACCTCCTCGATTTGGAGACGTGGTGGGGCATCGCCGACGACACCACCGAGACCCACGCAGAGCTACACGATATCGCAGAAGCCGCCGACCTCGCCAAGGGACCGCGCTACCTGTCCGACGAGGCCCAGACCGCGGGTCGCCACCTCGCGAACTGGCGGCGCTTCTCGGGCGTCGCGGAGTTCATGGAGTTGGGCGACCGGGACCGCGCGGTCCACGTGACCCGGACCAGCCTGCTGGACGAGGGCTACAGTCTGACCGAGGTCACGCGGCTCCTCGCGGACGCCTTCGACGCGCCCGTGGACGTGGTGCCGATGAGCGACGACCCCGTGGCCTCCATCGTCCACACGCCCGAGGAGAGCGACGAGTACGCCGACGAGATGCACTTTCAGGAGTTCTGGGTCGCCCACCGCGGCGACCCCGAGGTGGACCACGTCGAGTTCCGCGGCGGCGACGAAGCCGACCCCGCCCCGGCGGCCCTCGGCGCGATAGAGGAGGGTCCCGTCGTCGTCGGTCCCTCGAACCCCGTCACCAGCATCGGGCCGATGCTCGCCATCGAGGAACTGCACGACGCACTCGACCGAGCCACCGTGGTCGCGGTCTCGCCGTTCGTGGAGGACGAGGTGTTCTCCGGTCCGGCGGCCGACCTGATGGCGGGCGTCGGCTTCGACCCTTCGACCGCGGGCGTCGCGGAGGCCTACCCCTTCGCCGACGCCTTCGTGCTGGACGACGAGGACGACACCGACCTCGACCGCCCGGTCGTCAGGACCGACACCGAGATGAACGACGCGGCGGACGCCGAGCGCGTGGCCCGCGCGGTCGCCGACGCGCTGGAGGTGCTTTGATGTTCGAACCCCGCCTCGCGCTCGCCAGCCTCAGCGGCCAGTCCGACGCCGAGTGGGCGAGGAGTGCCGACGAGTTCGCTGGCGCGGCCCTCCTCGGCGGCATCGCGCTCGACGGCCCGACCCGCGAGGCCGCCCGCGAACTGGTCGCCCGCGACCGCGAGGAGTTCCTGCCCGACGACCCCGTCCGGTTCGTGGACCGGCAACTCGCCGCGCTCGAAGACGCGGACCTCCGGGCTGGCTTCAACGTCCGGACGACGACGCTCGGACCGCTCCGGGAGGTGGCCGAAATCTGCGCCGAGCGCGGGGCGCTCCTCGAACTCAACGCCCACTGCCGACAGGACGAGATGTGCGCCGCGGGCGCTGGCGAGAGTCTGCTCCGCGATTCCGACCGACTCCGCGAGCAGGTCGCAACTGCGGCCGACGCCGGAGCCACAGTCAGCGTCAAGGTTCGCGCGGAGGTGCCGGGCGTGGACCTCGCCGAACTCACCCGCGTCGTCGCCGAGGAGGGCGGCGACGCCATCCACGTGGACGCGATGGACTCCGAAGGCGTCGTCGCGGAAGTCGCGGAGGCGGCGCAGTCGGCGGAATCGACCGCGGGTACCGACCTCTTCGTCATCGCGAACAACGGCGTCCGGGACGACGAGACCGTCCGTGAGTATCTGGCCTACGGCGCGGACGCGGTGAGCGTCGGCCGACCGAGTGACGACCCCGCGGTCCTCCGGCGTGTGAAGGGTGCTGTGAGCAAGTGGTTCGCCGAAAGACCGGAGGTGAGGGCATGACGCCCGCCGAGAACGCCCAACTCGCGCTCCTGCTCGAAGTCGCGGGCACGCCCAAGCCCGGCAATGTGGACCGCCAGCGGGACTTCTCGGACCTCCGATTCGAACACTTCCTCGCTGGCGCGGTCGGCGCGGGACCGGGACTGCGTGCCGCCCAAGCGGGCGTTCCGGTCGGCGAAGCCTTCGAGGAGGCCGTCTCGGGGATGAGCCAGCAGGAAGGCGGCAACACCCAGTTCGGCGCGCTCCTTCTGCTCGTGCCCCTCGTCCGGGCCGCCGCGGACGGCGACCTCACGCCCGAGGGCGCGACGCGCGTGGTCGAGGACACGACCGTCGAGGACGCCGCGAACTTCTACCGGGCCTTCGAACACGCCGACGTGTTCGTGGACGACCCGCCCGAAGACGCCGAGGAGTTGGACGTGCGCCGCGGGAGCGACGCGATTCCGGCCGTCGAGGAGCGCGGCGTCACGCTCTACGAGGTGCTGGCGCTCGGCGACGACGAGGACGACGTGGCCGCCGAGTGGACCGGCGGCTTCGAGCGCACCTTCTGGGCGGCCGACCGCCTCGCGGAGCTATCGGGGTCGGCCCCCGCGTCCGCAATCGGCGCGCGGGTGTATCTGGAACTCCTCGGGCGGGAACCCGACACGCTGGTCGCCAAACAGCACGGCGCGAAGACCGCCGAGAGCGTCCGCGTCCGCGCACAGGAAGCTCTCGAAGGTGGCTCGGAGGTAATCGAAGCCTTCGCCGACTCGCTGGTCGAGGACGGCGTGAATCCGGGGACGACCGCCGACCTGACCGCCGCGGGCCTGTTCGTCGCCTTGGCCCGCGGGGAGGTGTCGGTGTGAGCGACGGCGGCGAGTCCGGCGCGGCCGACGGGTCCGGCGACGCGAGCGCCGAGGACTGGCCCGTCAAGTTCCGCGGGATAACCGAATCGCTGGTGACGACGCTCGGCCCGAACGACCTGTGGAACGTCGCGGCGCTCGGCCTGCATCCGCCCGCCGAGAGCGAGGCTGTGGGAAACGACGCGGGCGAGAACGACGGGAAGCGCGACGACGGCGGGGACCCGCGAGTCACCGCCCGAACGTGGGGCAACACTCGAACCCGGCGCAACTTCCACCGGCAGGGCGGGGGCTACGTCCAGTTCGTCCGCGACCCGGTGGACTTCGTGGACGCGACGCTCTCCATCTTCGAGGTCGAGGAGCCGGTTCTGGACTCCGCCGACGCGTGGGTCGAGGTCGAAGCCGAGCGGATAGACTCCGGCGCGGAGGGCGACACCGAGTGGGAAGAGTGGACGCTGACGCCGGTCGAGTCTGGCGTCGAGTGCGAGGCGGTGCCGACGATAAACCGGGGTCTCGGGGCGGTCGTGGAGGCGACCGTCGCGGCCTCGCGGCTCGGCGTGGACGCCTACGACGATGCCGAACTGAGAGAACGATTGTCGTACTTCGAAGCAGTCGGGCGAAACTGCGGCGACGACCGCGTTTGCACCGCGTTCGACCGCCTCCGCGACCACCTCGGCGAGTAGACTCAGATGCCGTCCTTTCGGTCGATAGTGACCGTCCAGTCGGGAATCTCGTCCGGCTCGTATTCGAGGTCCCAGACGCCCTCTATCTCCTCGCCGTCGCCGAAGGCTCTGAGGACGAGGTCTTCGAGTTCGTTCTCGAACGTCCGACCCGAGTCGTCTGCTTCGACCGGTTCTCCGTCCGTATCTCGGTCTGCTCCCCGCACTGTACCGCTTGAGACTGTATATTCCATCGTAATTATCTTTACGAACTGATGGAGTGCGCTCGGTGACAGTTACACGGCGGTTCGGGTCGCTCGCCGTCGGTCGGTCAGGGTTCGTCCACCTCCGCTTCCAGAACCACGTCCGCGGCGGTCCGGTTCGCCGGGCCGGGGGCTTCCTCGCGGGCGAACGCCGCGATGCGCCGGTGGGCGTCGGCCGCGCTCGCCTCGCCGGTCTCCAACTTCGGCAGGAGGTCGGCGTAGAGGTCGAGTTCCGCGTCGAGCGCCCCGATGAGCGCCGACCGCGCGGCACCGTAGGACTCCTCGCGGTTCAGGTAGACCGACAGCTTCGTGCTGTACTCCCGGAGTCTGTCTTTCGTCTGGTCGGCCACCGCGGGGTGGTCGAGCAAGTCCACGGCCGGAATCTCCTCGGGGTCCTCGTCCTCGAAGCCGTCGGCGCTCTCGACCTTCTCGACGCCCTTGCCCTCGCCCTCGCCGTCGTTCCCACCTCTCGCGCTCCGAATCTCGTCGCGGGCGAGTCGCTTGGCGGCGTCGTACTGGGACGCCAGTTCGGTCTGGGTGTCGCGGCTCTCCTCGGTCCACGACTCCAAGAGGTCCAGCGCCTCGCCGATGGCGTCGATTCGCTCGGTGAGTCGGCGACGCAACGCCGCGGGGTCGGAGACGGTCTGGACCGCTTCGACGAAGGTCGGCATGGTTTCGACTACGCGTCCGCAGGTCCTTGGTCTGTCGGGTCTCGAAGCCGAGGAGAGGGAATCGCCCACGGACCCCGAGACGCCGATGTCCCGAACCCCCGAGAGGGCCGCCCGGACGACCGGAGACCGCAACGCACTTACTTTCCGGACGTAGAAATCACACTATGGCAATCAAACCCGACTACGTCAAGAAGACGGGGCGCATCCTGCTGGAGCGATACCCCGACGCCTTCACGACCGACTTCGAGCAGAACAAAGAGAGCGTCCAGAAGCTCACCAGCATCGAGTCGAAGGGCGTCCGCAACCGCATCGCTGGCTACGTCACCCGCAAGAAGTAACGACGCCGAGTTCCGGAGTTCCTGCTTACTTCCAACCGACTCCCGGTAGCGACGCGACCGGTCCGGCGTCGAACCCGCGCCGTCGGGCAAGAAGCTGGCCTTCCCAAATCGTTTTATCACCCTACCGCCCTACCAACGAGTACCATGACTGTACGAGTCGGTGTCCTCGGTGCGACCGGGGCGGTCGGTCAGCGATGTATCCAACTGCTCGACGGCCACTCCGAATTCGAACTGGCGGCGGTAACTGCGAGCGAAGCGAGCGCGGGCAAGTCCTACGACGAGGCCGCGAAGTGGCGCGTCGATTCCCCGATTCCCGACGCGGCGGCCGACCTGACCGTCAGCGCGACCGACCCCGAGGAGGTCCCCGACGACGTTGACCTCCTCTTTTCGTCGCTCCCCTCCGGCGTCGCCGCGGAAGTCGAATCCGACTTCGCCGAAGCCGGATACGTCCTCTCGTCGAACTCGTCGAACGACCGACTCGCCGACGACGTGCCGCTGGTCATCCCCGAAATCAACCCCGGCCATCTCGACCTGCTCGAAGTCCAGCGCGACGAGCGCGGGTGGGACGGCGCAGTCGTCAAGAACCCCAACTGCTCGACCATCACGATGGTTCCCACGCTCGCGGCGCTCGACCAGTTCGGACTGGAGCGCGTCCACGTCTCGACGCTTCAGGCCGTCTCGGGCGCGGGCTACTCCGGGGTCTCCTCGATGGAGATCATCGACAACGTGATTCCCCACATCGGCGGCGAGGAGAACAAGATGGAGACCGAGTCCAAGAAGCTCCTCGGGAGTTTCGACGGCGCGGAACTCTCGGTTCACGACGCCGAGGTGTCGGCGTCCTGCAACCGCGTGCCGACCATCGACGGCCACCTCGAAAACGTCTGGGCCGAGACCGCCGAGGACGTGACCGAGGCGGACGTAGAAGAAGCCTTCCGCGGCGTCGAGAGCCTCGACCTGCCGAGTTCCCCCGACCAACTCATCGAGGTCTTCGAGGACCCGAGTCGCCCGCAACCGCGACTCGACCGGACGCTGGGCGGCGGGATGGCCATCGCCGCTGGCGGCGTCCAGACGACCCCCGCGGGCGTCCAGTACAACTGCCTCGCGCACAACACGATTCGGGGCGCGGCGGGCGCGGCGATTCTGAACGGCGAGTTGCTCGCCCGCGACGGCTGGCTCTGAACCGCGCTACGAGTCGGTAGACGACCGCGATTTTCGGCTCCGCGGGTCCCGCGAACTGCGAACCGCCGATTCGACCAGTTCTTTCATCGGCGACTCCCGATACCGGACCGCCCCGCTCCGCGGGTCGTACTCCGCGAGTCCGGCCTCGTCCAGCGTCGGCAGGTGAGTGTGATGGAGCGCGGCGCGCAGTCGCGCGGTCGATTCCGCCTCGCTCACGCCTTCCAACCGTTCGGCCAACTCCTCGATTTCGGCGACACCGTCGTCTCGTCCCGACAGAACCGACAACACCTCTCGGCGGAGCGGGTGGGCTAACGCCGTGAAGACGGTGTCGAGGTGGCTCATGTTTGAACCTACCGGGGACGCATCCTTAGAAGTCAGGTGGGATTTTCACAGCTCGGGAAAGTGACGAGTTTTCGACCTGTCGAACGTACGTCGAATCCCCGACGCGACGACAGGAATTTTCTCGTCTCGGTTCCTTCGTGACGGTATGCCGACCGATTCCGCCGAGTCGGAGCCGACGGCCTCCGACGCCGGACCTGCCGACTCGAACGCCGACGGGTCGCCGACCCCGCCCGCCGACTCGCCGACGTTCGCGTGGTCCCACACGCCCGCCGAGTCCCGACTCCTCCGCGGCCTCGTCGCGCTCCCGGTCGGCGTCGTTTCGGGGTTCGCGCTCGGCCTCGTCCTCGGCGCGCTCGGTTTCGTCGTCCTGATCGCGCTGAACGGGCGCTACCTGCTCGCGGCCGGAACCCTGCTCGCGTTCGTCTTCGCCCTCTCGCGGACCGCCCCGCACCTCCTCGCCCACCGAACCGGCGACTTCGACGCCGCGTTTCGAGGACTCGGCGCTCGGACGCTCGCTGCGGGAACGGTCGCGGGAGTCGCGGTTCTGGCGGTCGGCGCGCTCGTTCTGCCGGACGACCTGTTCCCGGTGTTCGTCGGCGCGACGCTCGTCGGCCCGCTACTGGTCGCCAGCCTGTTCTCCTCTGAGGGCGAACTCGACGCCGAGGCCGGGCGACTCACGTATCAGGGGACCGACGTGGACCTCTCGACGCTCGTCGGCGTGGGCCGCTGGTCGGTCGGGGGCTACGTCGCCTATCGCCTCTCGTACGCGGCGGGGGCCGCGACGTTCACCACTCCGCGGACACTCGTCGTGCCCCGTCGCGTCGATTCGCACCTCCGGGACGCGCTCGACGCCGGGGTCGCGGCCGACGCGGGCGACCCCGGTCCGTCCCGCACCGCGGTCCGTCTCGTCGCGGCCGCCATCGGACTCTCGCTGTTCGCGTTTGCCGGACTCCTGCTGACCGCGGACCCGACCGGCGTCGCTTCGACGGGTGGCTCCTCGCGGGGCGACGCCGTGCTGTGGTACGCCGCGCTAATAGCTGGTCTCTTCGGCGCGATATTCCTCTCGCTCGGGATTCGCGGCGGCTGAAAACAGCGGCGGCGTCGAACGCGGTCGGTCTACTTCCGCAGGCGCAGTTTCTCGGTCTCGCTCGCGTCCGCGACCCGCGTGACGACGGCGTCCACGGACCCCCGTTTCTCCCCGATGGTCGCACCGACGAGCGCGCCGATTCCGGCCGCAGTACTCGCGGCGTTCCGACTGACGAGTCCGCCGAGCGCACCGCCGACGGCGGCCCCGGCGGCGGCGTACTCGGCGCGGTTCAGAACTCGTTTGATTCGTTTTCGCATGTTCCGACCTTCGGCGGGCGACGGGATAAAACTGGTCGCCGATTCGCTAGTCGAAGCGGTTGGGGTCGGCGAGTTCGGGACGCGCGAGCGTTCACACCACTCGGTTTCGTAACTCCTCGCCGTCGTCCAGTCTTCGGACGTTCTCGGCCACGATGTCGGCCAGCCGCGAGTAGTACTCCGGCGTGTGCCCCGAGCAGTGAGGAGTGACCAGACAGTTCTCGAAGTTCCAGAGCGGGTGGTCCTCCGGGAGCGGTTCGGGGTCGGTCACGTCCAGCGCCGCGCCCCGGAGGTGGCTCCCGCGGAGCGCCCACACCAGCGCGTCGGTGTCCACGACCGGCCCGCGGGCGACGTTGACCAGCACGGCGTCCGGGGGCAGAGTCTTCAGTTCCTCTTTCCCGATTAGCCCGCGGGTCGTCTCGGTCAGCGGGCAGGCGAGCGCGAGATAGTCGGTCCGGGAGAGGGCCTCCTCGAACTCCGGTCCCTCGAAGCCGACCACCTCGTCGGTCGGGCCGCCCTTCTCGGGCGTGTAGCGCACGCCGATAGTCTCGACGCCGAAGCCCTCCAGTCGCTCCACGACCGACCGCCCGATAGCGCCCAGTCCGACCACGGTGACGGTGCTACCCCGCAACTCGTGAGACTGGAAGTGTCGCCACTCGCGGTTGCGCTGGCGTCGCCACCCCTCGTGGAGTCGCCGCGCGAAGACCAGCAGGTTCCCCACGACGTGTTCGCCGATGTTCGGTCCGTGGATGCCCGAGGCGTTCGTCACGGCCACGCCGCGGTCTTCGAGCGCGTCCAGCGGCAGGTGGCCGGTCCCGGCGTAGGCGCACGCGAACAGTTCCATCGACCCCGCACGGTCCAACAGGTCGGCGTCGAGTTCCATCCCGGCGACGACGGGTGCTTGGGGAACGAGGGCGCGCTCCTCGGTCGGCGTCCGAGCGTGGACGACGTTTCGGTCGGGCAGGCGCTCGCGCAGGTCGGCGACGTACTCCGAGACCGGCACGCCGTGGGTACTCTTTCGCAGAACGACCACGTCGGGCGCTTCGTCTTTGGTTTGGCTCATTCGTGTGGTGGGTTCGTCGCGGGGGCGTAAAGTGGCACTCGATACGGCGAACGAGGTGGGTCTCGGGGTAGTGGCCGTGGTGTGGGTCGATGGAGCGTCGGTTTCGGTACTGGCGAAGTGGATTACCGTCTCGACCGTGAACTGGAGCGAATCCGACTTCGAGAAGTTCACCGCACAGCACTACGACCGCGACGAGACCGCAACCGTAGCGCAACCGCGAACCGCGCTGATGCCGACTCCTATCATACCGCAACCGTCCCGCACCGTACCGCGCCACGTCCTCCCCAACCGCGGCGACCGCGCCCGCACACGCCGGGCCGAACGGTCGATGAGAGCGCAAGCAATCCATATATTTCTTACAACTACCAAAATTCGTCTAAAGACGCTTACACCGTTCCAGAAGTTCGACGCTCCGGTGGGACTACGGCGTTCGCCGACGAACTCGCTCGCATGTTCCGCGTCGAGACCGAGGAGCGAACACAACTGGTGGACGTGACCGAGCGCGTGGCCGAGGCGGTCCCCGACGACGCGACGGGGGTCTGCACTGTCTTCGTCCGCCACACCACCGCCGGTGTCGTCCTCCAAGAGGCCGAGTCCGGACTGGTCGAGGACATCGAGGAGTTCGTCGCCGACCTCGCGCCGAGCGACGGCGACTACCGCCACGACCGCATCGACGACAACGCCGACGCACACCTCCGCGCGACCGTGCTGGGCGAGTCGGTGAGCGTCCCCGTCGAGAACGGCGAGTTAGCACTCGGAACGTGGCAGTCCGTGCTGTTCGTGGAGTGCGACGGCCCGCGGACGCGGCAGGTCGATGTCGTCGTCACGTCCTGAGACGCGTCTCCCGAAGCGACGACCGACCCTGTCCGACGCCCGAACACCAATGGTGAATGATACCGTGTACCAGTAAGGATACTATGGAGCGCACGAGGAGCCTCGCGGTGGTCGCACTCGTACTGACAGTCACGACCGGCGGCGTCACGGCGTTCTGGACGCCGACGGCCGGGGCGTCTCATCAGACCATCGCCATCTCGTCGCCCGAGGGCGCGTACTTCGTCGGGCAGGCGGTCAACCTCAGCGGGACCGCAAACGAGAGCGTCGCGGAGGTCGCCGTCTACGCCCAGAGCGGCGGCGACTGGCAGTTGCTCGACGTGAACCAGAACGGGCAGTTCGGCGCGGACGACGCGGTGGCGGTGGACGAGTCGGGCAACTGGTCGGTCCGGAACCTCGTCCTCTCGAACGCCAACCGGATGCTGTCGTACCCCGGCAACTACCGCCTCGGCGTCGTGAACGCCAGCGCGGTCGGCGGGAACGACTCGCTTCCGGCCAGCATCGCCCCCGAACAGTTCGTGGAGACCGAGAGCGGCCAGACGCTCGTCCGGGTCAACCGCGCCCGCCTCCGGGGAAGTTTCCGCACCACCGACGGGCAGTTGGCGACCTCGACCGCCGAGGTCACGGTCCGCGGGACCGCCCGCGGCGGCCGGGACCTGCTGGTTCTCCTCGTAGACTCCCGCGGCCGCGTCGCCACCGACCGGATTCAGGTGCCCCGCGGCAACGGTTCGTTCGACGTGGACGTGCCGCTCCGGACCGACGACGGCCAAATTCTCGCCGAGGGTCCGGTGCGGGCGTACGTGCTGGCGCTCGGCCGCGACGACCGCGCGGGCGACGGCCGACTCCCGGACGGGACGAACGCGACCCTCGACGCGCTCGCGGCGTACGTCGGCGACCACCCCGCCCGCCTCGACGCCGAGCAGGTCAGCGAGCGGTTCCTCGGCCAGACGACCGAGGAGTCCGGGAGCGACGACCTGCTCATCAGCGAGCAGTTCGAGTACGTCGAACCGACCACGCGCATCACGACCGTCGCCCAAGAGAGCCAGTTCGGCCCGGAGGGAATCTACGGGATTCCGACCGGCGAGCGCATGGTCGTCGCGGGCCACACCAACCTCCTGCCCGACGACAACACCATCCGCGTCGCGGCCATCGACGGTCCCTCCGCGAGTCGGTTCCCGGACCTGTGGACCCACGACTGGAACGCCGACGGCACGTGGTCGGTCTCGCTCGACACGACCGGACTCGAACCCGGCGTCTACACGCTGACCGTCGAAGCCGACGGCGAGACCGACGACACCGTCTCGTTCCGCCTCCTCCCCAGTTCGACCAACGTGACCGCGGACTGAGACCGTCGCGGTCGGTGCGAACGGCGGATTCGCGGCGAAACCTCTCGGTCTTCTCGACCAACCGAACTCAGGCGTTTTGTACCTCTTCAACGAATCCGCGCATGTAGACGCCGGTCTTGTTGAAGCAGTTTCGGGTGATGGTGATTACATCGTCGTTGGACTTCCACGAGTCGGGGTTATTATAGATTGTCTGATACAAATTCGGGAGGTAGTCGTGACTGTATCTAGCGAGTTCCTTCGTCGCCTCGGCCCCGTCGTTGATGGATGCGGCGTACTGGGTCCGCATGAGCGACCCCCGGAAGTTCTCACCGCTGTCCCAGTTATCGTACACGAAGCTCTCGTAGTCGTAGTGGACCCACGAGTTCGTCGCTTGTTTGAGTTCGTAGCCGGTGTGTTGGGGTTGCCCTGCATCACTGAGGAAGTGGGAAGCGTAGCCGAGATTGATGTACCTGTCTGACTTGTTACTCTTGTCTTTCGCTTTCTGGAGGTACTTCTTCGCGTACTTCGGTGCCTCACCGAGGGTGGCGGTGTAGGTTATTGCACCATCGACGAATTTGAACTCGGGGTTCCAGTAGTGACGGTACGAGTGAAACACCTGATCGACGGCGTCTTGCACCTTCTGTTCGAGGTAATCCGGCCAAGTTCCCGGAGAGTCTACGTCACACTGGCAACCCCAGTCATCTGGGTCGCCGCCGTAGGTGCCAGCGACGTTCGCGTAGCCGGAGTCCACGCCCATCTGCTTGCAGACGGCTTCTATCATCCGGTCGTGGTCTGTCGGTGCCCATTGCGTGGACGGGCCGTCGCTGTGGTCGTGGCTGTGTACGTAGTGTACGTGCGGCACGTCCTTACCACCTGCCGACACCACGTCGGCGACGTGTTCGAACTGCCGTCGCTCGGCGTCGCTCGTCAGTGTGCCCGATGAATCGACCGAAACGCGACTCCGGTCGCCGTCGAGCTTGTATCGGACCTCCTCGTCCGTCTCGACGCGGCGGACGGGATACTTCCGCCAGAACTTGTGGAGGTATCCTCGGGCGCGCTTGCGCTCGGCGGTGGACACGTCGGCGCTCTCGACGTACGCCAGCGTCTGGTCTTTATCACCGGTTAGCAGGTAATCGTGAGGCGTGACTCGTTTGATAGAATCGTCCACGACCATCGGTTTCACGTCGCGGTCCGCGCGGTCGTCCGCGTCGCCGGGGTTCCGGTCGGTCGCCGCCGCGGCGTTCGCGGCCCCGGTCGCCCCGACGGCCGCAGAAGTGGCGAGTGCTTTCAGGACGGTGCGTCTCCGATCCGAAGATATCTCCTTTTCACTCATCGCAATTTAGTCTTGGAAAGTTTGTAAATTAATGGTGGTTGCGAACATGTTCTAGACATCCCGGAGTCGCCGCGGAAATCGAACTCGGCGTGGACTGGCGCGTTCCCAGTTTGCGAAAACGACGCTCCGGTACTAAGCCCGCAAGACTGCAACTACGCGTATGGCCAGTTCGCAAGCGTTCGCCGGGTCGGCGGCGGTGGTCGCGCTCAAGACCGTCACGCTGGCGCTCGGCGGCACGATAACCTACTTCGCGTTCGAGGCGTACCGCCGGACGAACGTCCCCGCGCTCCGGGCGCTCGCGGTCGGGTTCGGTCTCGTGACCCTCGGGACCGTCCTCGGCGGCGTCGTCCACCAGTTCACGGCCCTCAGCATCGCGGGCGGCATCGCCGTCGAGAGCCTGTTCATGGCGCTGGGTTTCGCCGTGCTGACCTACTCGCTGTACGCGAAGACGTAGCTCGCGGATGATAAGCTATTTACACGACCCGCGAACACAACCACCCAACCGCCCGTCAGCCCTCCACCCGCGCCCGCAGACGGGCGACCCCGAACGATGCCCCGAATCGGTAGCCACGACGACGCTCGCGGACTCCCGCACGCCTCCCCCGCGCGCTCCTCGCCGCCGCACGCGCCGGAGGTGAGAGAGTCGTGACTCCCGCGAGTCTCCCGGTCGCGTCGGCCGTCTCCGCGCCTGCGGTCCCCGCGTCCGCCGTCTCCGCACTTGCGGCGCTCCCCGGCCTCGACGCCCTCTCGTCGGTGTTCCTCCGACCGCTCGGTCTCGCCGCGCTGGCGGCCGCGATTCCCGTTCTCGCGCTGTACCTGCTGAAACCCGACCCCGAACGCGTCGAATTTCCGGCGGTCGAGTTCCTCGTCGGCGACACCGAGGAGAGCCGCAGTCACCCCGCGCTCCGTCGCCTGCGGCGCAACGCCCTCCTCGCGATACAGTTGCTCGCCATCCTCGCTATCGCGGTGTCGCTGGCCGCGCCCTACGTCCCGGTCTCCGAAACTGAGACGGTTTCCGAGACCGTCGTCGTCGTGGACGCGACCGCGAGCATGGCGACCGAGGCCGACGGTGCCACCCGGTTCGACCGCGCGATTTCGGCCGCGAAGGACGCCGCGACCGCCGAGACCTCCGTGGTCGTCGCGGGCGCGGAGACCGCGGTCGTCGCGCGGCGCGCACCCCAGACGGACGCCAAATCGACGCTCTCGGGTCTCTCGGTCACCGACGCGCCGGGCGACCTCCGCGGAGCCATCGACAGAGCCGTGGCGGTCGCGGGCGACGAGGCTCGCATCGTCGTGGCCAGCGACTTCGCGTCGGGCGACTGGCGCTCGGCGGTCTCCTCGGCGCGCGCCAGAGGCTACGACGTGTCGCTCCGGCAGTTCGCCCGCGGCGGGGCGAGCAACGTCGGCGTCGTGGACTACGCCTTCGCCGACGGCACCGCCACGGTCCGCGTGAAGAACTTCGGCGACGCGGAGACGACCCGGAAACTCTCGCTGGGCGAGGCAACCGAGTCGCTGACGCTCGCGCCCGGCGAGGTCGCGTCGGCGGACCTGCCGGTTCCGGCGGGCGGCGGCCGACTCGAACTCTCGCCCGGCGACGCGTTCCCGACCGACGACCGACTCGCGGTCGCGGCCCCCGCCGACCCGACGATGGACGTGCTGGTCGTCACCAACGACCCGAACCGCCCGCTGATAACCGCCCTGCGGGTCGTCCGCGGGACGAGCGTGACGGTGAAGAACCCGCCCGCGTCGGTCTCGCAGTCCTACGACCTCGTGGTGTTCAGCGCGGTCGAACCGGGTCGCCTCCTCGACGGGACCGTACAGGTCGCCCGCGAGACGCTGGCGGACGGCGGCGGCGTCGTGGTGCAGGCCCAGTCGAACCTCTCGGCGGTCGGCTACGGCGACCTCCTCCCGGTCGCGCCGAACGGCACGGTCTCGGACCCCGCGATTCGCCAGCCGAACGCGACCGGTCTCACCGCCGACGTGACGTTCCCAGCCCCGAAGACGGCGGTCCGGGCCGAACTCCGGTCGGGTCGGGCACTCCTCGAAACGGTCAACGGGACGACCCTGCTGGCGAGTTCGCGGCGCGGTCCCGGCGAGGTGTTCTACTACGGCTACCCCGCCGAGTCCTCGTTCTCGCGCAACTACCGCTATCCCGTCTTCTGGAAGCGCGTGGTCTACGACCTGACGGGCCGCCGGTCGCTGTCCGCGATGAACCCCGAGACCGGAACCTCCCTGTCGCTCGGGACCGACGCGACCGCCAAGACCCCGACCGGAACGCGAACGACCAACGCCCTCACCTTCCGCGACGCCGGATTCTACGAGGTCGGCGGCGACCGCTACGGCGCGTCGCTGTCCAGCGCGGCCGAGTCGAACGTCTCCGCGCCCGCGGTCGGCGGCGACGGACCGGGCGCGAGCGGTGGCGACACCGAGACCACGACCGTCCCCCGGTCGCTCACGCCGGTCGCGGCGGGCGTCGCGCTCGTCGTCGTCCTGCTCGAACTGGCGGTCCTGCGCTACCGAGGTGACCTCTGATGAGTCCGCTCGCACTGCCGACGGCGGTCCGACTGGTGACGCTCCCCGGCATCGACGCCTCGCTCTCCTTTACCCGACCGCTCGCGCTCGCCGGTCTGCCGGTCGCCGCCCTCCTCGTCCTCGTGCTGGTCAGAGGCTCGGGCGACCGCGAACGGACCGAGGAGAAGAGCGGCGACGCGGACCGTACGGCGAGTCGTCGCGCCAGACTCGCGCTCCTCGCGACCCGACTCCTCGTCGCGACCTGTCTCGTCGTCGCCGCGGCGGGACCGACGACGGTCACGACTGCGACCACCGCGGGCGACCCGAGCGTCACGATGCTGGTGGACGAGTCGGCGAGCATGGGAGTCCACGAACCGGTCGCCGACGACCTCGAAGCCGAAATCGAGGAGCGGGGCGTCGGCGTCGAACGCGTCGCGGTCGCCGCCGACAACCGCTCGCGGGTCGGGTCGGGGGTCGCCGCTACTCTCCGACCGAACGCGAGCCTGCTGGTCGTCTCCGACGGGCGGGTCACCGGCGGCACGTCGCTGGCCGAGGCGACCGACCTCGCGCGCTCGGTGAACGCGACGATAAACCGGGTCCGCCTGACGACGAACCGGTCGGACGCGCGCGTCGTCGTCACCGGCCCGCGGAAGGCCAGCGTCGGCGTCGAAAACCGCTTCGGCGTCCGCGTCGCTGGCGTCGATGGCGTGCCCGCGGGACGACCGATTTCGGTCACTATCGACGGCGAGGAGGTCGTCTCCCGCGAGGTCCCGAAGGGAGGTGCCTTCACTGTCGAACGCAACTTCTCGGCGACCGGACCCCACCGCATCACGGCCGAACTCGGCGGGAACGACGCCTACGCCGTGGACGACACGTACCGCAAGACCGTGCAGGTCGTCGAACAACCGCGCGTTCTCTACGTGAGTCGCGGCGACTACGCCTTCGAGGAGTACCTCCGGGAACTGTACGACGTGACCCGCGCGAAGTCGGTTCCGGACGATTTGAGCGACTACTACGCCGTGGTAGTCCACGACGTGGCCGGGCCGGACCTCGGGAACGTCACCGCCCTCCAGAGCCACGTCATCGACGGCGGCGGTCTCGTCACGGTCGGCGGTCCCAACGCCTTCGAGAAGGGCGACTACGGCGACTCGCGGCTCTCGTCGCTCCTCCCGGTCGAAGTCGGCGGCGAGACCGGGCAGAAGTCCCGCGTCGTGCTGGCGGTGGACGTGTCCGGAAGCGCCGCCGCCGGGATGCGCGTCCAGAAGACCTTGGCGCTGAACGTCCTCTCGCAACTGGGCGACCGCAACGAGGTCGGCGTCGTCGCCTTCGACGGGAGCGCCTACCGCGTCGCGGACCTCGCCTCGCTCGAATCTGACCGCGCGGCACTGAAAGAGACGATTCGGAGCCTCCAGAGCGGCGGCGCGACCAACGTCGGGAAGGGACTGCTCGGCGCGTCGAATCTGCTGGGCGAGCAGGGCGGCACCGTCATCCTCCTGAGCGACGGCCGGGACCGCGCCGCGCCCGCGTTCTCGGCGGCCGACCGCCTCGCCGACCGGAACGTCCGGGTCGTCAGCGTCGGCGTCGGCAACGTCCACGAGAAACTCCTCCGGGGCGTCGCCGGGCGGACCGACGGCACGTTCCTGCTGGCGAACGAGACGAGCAGGCTCCGAGTCAGGTTCGGCGGCGCGAACCGGCGCTACAGCGGCGACCACGCTGTCGTGGTGGACGACGGCCACTTCGTCACCCGCGGCATCTCGCCGACCGCGAGTCTCCCCGGCGTCAACGACGTGAGCGTCAAGCGCGGTGCCGACCTGCTGGTGGCGACCGGCGACGGCGCGCCCGCGCTCTCGTCGTGGCGGTTCGGTCTCGGCCGAGTCGCCGCGCTCACGGCCTACGGCGCGGACGGCGGCTTGGGCGACCTCCGGTCGAAACCCGACTCGCTTCTCCTCTCGCGGACCGTCAACTGGGCCATCGGCGACCCACAGCGAAAAGCGACCGGCGTCGTCGCCGCGCCCGACACGCGCGTCGGCGAGGAGACCACGGTCGTCTACGCCGGACAGACCCCGCCGGACTCCCCCGAATCGGCAGACCTCTCGTTCTCGGAGGTCGCGCCCGGCCGCTACGAGGCCACGGCAGTCCCGGCATCGCTCGGCTACCGGGACGTGTCGGGGAGCGCCTACGCGGTCAACTACCCGGCGGAGTACGCCGCGCTCGGGGTCTCGCCCGACCTGAAGCGAGCGGTCGAGCGCACCGGCGGCCGGGCGTTCGCGTCGAATCGGCCCGCGAAAATCGCGGCCGCGGTGAAGCGACAGGCGACCCGCGAGCGCGAGGTCCGCCAGTCGTGGGACTGGGCGGTCCTGCTGGCGGGCCTGCTGGTCTTGGTCGGGGAAATCTGTGCCCGGCGACTCCGGCGACGACGCGGCAACGGAGTGATACCATGAGCTACATCGGCGACACCATCAACGTCGTGCTGGCGCTGCTCGTCGGTCTCTCGGCGTTCGGACTGGCCGGAACGACCGTCTACTATCAGGAGTCGGTCGGCGACCTCCGAACTCAGAACGAGGAGTTGACCGACCGAAACGAGAAACTGGCGTCGAAAGTGGAGCGCAAGCAGGCGCGCATCGACCAGTTGAACCAGTCGCTCCGGAACGTCAACCAGTCGCTGAAGACCCGCCTCTCGGACATCGAGGAGGTCTCCGCCCAGTTGCGCGAGACCGAGAAGCGTCTCAATCGCACCCTTCGAGACCTGAACGCGACGAAGAGCGACCTCGAACGCTCGCGCCAGACGGTCTCGGACCTCCGAGATAGGGTCGCCGAGTTGAAAGACGCCCGCGACAGGCTGAAACGCCAGTTCGAGGCCGCCGAGGAGCGCACCGACCGACTCAACGAGACGGTCGAAAACCTCCAAACGACGGCCGACGCGCGCAACGAGACCTTGGAGCGAGTCAACGAGACGGTGCGCCGCCAACAGCGACTCCTCGACCGGAAGAACCGGACGATTCGGGACCTCCGGAACGAAATCGAGGACCTGCAAGACCGCATCGACGAGTTGGAATCGCAGTCGAACGACCTTCGGCGACCCGACCGACCGGCTTCCCGGTCCGACCGACTCGTTTCCCGGCCCGACCGACTCGTTTCCCGGCCCGACCGACCGACTCCTCGGACGGACGCCGCCCGGAGCAGGTCCCACGCAATCCGGCGTCCGACCGGCGCGGAGGTGCGAGGATGACCGACGACTCCGACGCGAGCGAGTCCCCGACCGACTCGGGGTCCTCGTCGCTGACCGACTTCGGGACCGACCCCGACGCCGACGACTCGTCTCCGGACTCCCAACCGAACGTGACTGACTGGTCGGCGGACTCCGCCTCCGCGGACGAATCGGCGACGACCACGGACGAGTCCACGACGACCCCGGACGACTCAGCGACGGTCGCAGACGAGTCGGCGACGGCCGCGGACGAACGCGACGAGATTCGGGCCGCGCTCGCGGAGGTCCGCCGGGAGTGCCGCAAGGTCGCGCTCGTCTACGCCAGCCTCGACGCCGTGTGCGTCCTGCTGGCGGTCCGGTTGGCGACGACGCTCGTCGGCGTCCCGGCGCTCGGAACCGACGTGGCTGTCGCCACGTTCGACTCGCTCGGCCTGCCAGCGCCGAGCGTCGGCACCGTCGTCGCGCTCGTCGTCGGCGTCGTTGCGTTCGCCGTCGAGGTCCGCGTCCGGACGCGACGCCCCGCCGCCGAGCAGTTCGAGGCCGCCAACCCCGACATCGCCGAGGCGCTCCGGACCGCCCGCGACGCCGCGCGCGACGACCGGTCGAACCCGATGGTCCGGTCGCTGTACGCCGACGTGCTGGACCGTCTCCGGGAGACTTCGAGCGCGAACCTGCTGAACGCGACCCGCCTCGCGGCGACGTTCCTCTTCGCCGTCGCGGTGAGTCTGGCGACGGTCCAGACCGCCGTCGTCGGACTCGACCTCGGACTCGCGGGGCCGACCGAACCGGGCGGCGCTGGCGCGTCGGGCGGCGGCGCGAGCGGTCCCGTGACCACCCAGTCGGCGGCGCTCCAGAACGGCGAGGAGGTCCTCGGCGACCCGACCGACGTGTCCGCTGGCTCGGAGAACCTCTCGGCCGCGGTGGACGCCAGCCCCGGCGGCGAGGGCGACCGCGAGTGGGACTACGGCTCGGACTCGGGCGAGGGGAGCGACGACGACGCCGTGGACCCACAGCGCGCCGGGTTCTCCTCGCCCGAGCGCGTCGAGGACGCCGCGCTCGTCCAGCGATACGCCCGCGAACTCGACGGCAACGCGACCGGCGCATGAGAAGACAACACACGGAGACTCACAGATGAGCGACCGAAACAACGCGATAGACGACGTGACGAACCGCATTCAGGCTATCCGCTCGGAGGTCCGACGCCGCATCGTCGGCCAAGAGCAGGTCGTAGACAGGGTGTTGGCCTGCTTGCTCTGTGACGGCAACGCGCTGTTGGAGAGTACGCCCGGCCTCGGCAAGACGCTCCTCGTGCGGACGCTGGCGGAGGTGACTGGCCTCTCGTTTTCGCGCATCCAGAACACGCCCGACCTGATGCCCTCCGACGTTATCGGGACCGAGATGGTCCGGGAGACCGAGACGGGCCGCACCTTCACCTTCGAGAAGGGACCGGTGTTCGCCAACCTCGTCCTCTCCGACGAGATAAACCGGGCGACGCCGAAAACCCAATCCGCCCTGCTGGAAGCGATGGAGGAGGGCCAAGTGACGGCGGGCAACGAGACCTACGACCTGCCCGAACCGTTCTTCGTGCTGGCGACGCAGAACCCAATCGACCAAGAGGGGACCTACCCCCTGCCGGAGGCCCAGTCCGACCGCTTCCTGATGAAGATTATCGTGGACTTCCCCTCCGCGGAGGCCGAGCGGGAAATCGTGGACCGCTACACGGGGGACGTGGACTCCTCCGTCTCGGTCGAGTCGCAGGTCTCGACCGCCGAACTCCGGAAGATGCAACAGCTCACCCATCAGGTCCCCATCGCCGACGACCTGCGGGACCTCGCGGTCGGCCTCGTGCGCGACACCCGAACCGCCGAGGACCTCGAATACGGCGCGAGTCCCCGCGCCAGCATGTCGCTGGTCCGCGCCGCGAAGGCCCGCGCGCTCGTGGAGGGGCGCACCCACGTCGGCCGCGAAGACATCACGGCGATGACGGTACCGGTCCTGCGCCACCGCGTCGTCGTGGACTTCCGGGCCGAGCGCGAGGGGCTGACGCCCGACGACGCGATTCGCGCGCTGGTCGAGGACCGATGATAACGACCGACTTCCTCGACGAACTCGACCGCTTCGACGCCGCCAACGACCGGGACGCCCGCTCGCAACACCAAGGCGACCGCACCACTGAAGCGGTCGGCGAGGGTCTGACGTTCGCGGACTACCGACGCTACGCGCCCGGCGACGAACCGCGATTCATCGACTGGAACCTCTACGCCCGCACCGACGAACTCTACGTCAAGCAGTTCGAGGCCGAGCGCAACTTCACGGTCCACGTGCTGGTGGATTCGAGCGCGTCGATGGACTTCGGCGACCCTCACAAGTTCGAAACCGCCGCGAAACTGGGTCTCGGGTTCGCCTACCTCACCGCCCGCGAACACAACGAGTTCCGGTTCACAGTGTTTGACCGCACGGCTCGGCGACTCGACCGCGGCCGGTCGAACCGCGGGGAAGTGCTGAGTCTGGTCGAGGAGTGCAACGCGGTCGAACCCGACGGCGAGGCCGCCTTCGAGGCCGCGCTCACCGACTACGCCGCGACCATCGACTCGAAGGCGCTCGTCGTCGTCTGTAGCGACTTTCTAGCCGAGACCGACGCCATCGACGCTGGCTTGGAGGCACTGGCGGGAAATCAGGTTCTCCTCGGGCACGTCGCCGCGCCCGACGAACAAAATCTTCCGACCGGCGGCGATACGGTCTTCGAGGCGCTGGAGTCCGACCAGTCGCTCCGGGCCTACGTCAGCAATCGACTGGAGAACTCGTATCGGGACCGCTTCGACGCCCACCGCGAGGAGGTCGAGAACGTGGCCCACGACCTCGGGGCGCGCTACGAGTTCGTGGACACCGGCAGGCCGTTCTTCGAGGCGTTCGGGGACCTGTGGTTCGAGTGAGTCAGCGTCGGGACGCGATTTGGAGGGTCGGACACCGACCTCAAATTGAGGATTCGTAGCCGTAGTGTTTTATTTCACGGCAAAATTATGCTCCGTCTGGGATTTGAACCCAGGTCATCGGCTCGAAAGGCCGAAATGATTGGCCGGGCTACACCAACGGAGCAACTATCTCCATCCGGGCTTTCTCCCGGACGCATTCTGACGAATGGCCCGGATATTTATAAACCTCACTAAATCGCTCTCTCGCCGTGGCGCGGTTTCTCACGCTTGCCCTCGAAGAGCAACTCGACGGGGGCGTCGAACTCGATCTGGCCGTGTTCGGCGTGACCGTGACAGCGACAGCACAGGAGGACGAGGTTCTCCGTCTCGTGAGCGTCCTCGATATCGAGATGGTCCGCGTTCCTGAACACTCGAACCGGAACGATGTGATGGACCTGTAACTGTCGTTCGGAACCATCGTGGCCGCAGTGCTGGCAGACCTCGTCGCGTTGGCGGACGGCTTCGCGTGCCATCGACCAGCCGGAACCGTAGCGGTTACTGTACCCGCCACGCCAGTTCGGGTTCGCTTCGCCCGCGGTCGATTCGCTCATCTTCCGGCGCGTCTCCTCGGAGCGAGTCAGTCCTTCCAGCGACTCCGAGATTTTCTCACGGACCTCGTCGGGAAGTTCTTGACCGCGTTGGGCCTCCGAGATTCGGCGACGGGCCTCCTCGGAGAGCGTTCGACCGTCGAGCGTCTCGGAAATTTTTTGCTTCGCTTCCTCAGAGCGTTCTCGGCCGTACATCGGATGATTCTCCCCGCGCATCTCTCGGGTCGGAATGTCGAACTTTTTCATGTATTTCCGAATTGTCGATGGCGAGACGTTACATTTCTCGGCAATTTCTTTCTGCGTCAAGCCTTCGTCCCAGTACTTTGCTTCGAGCCAGTGTTCTTTCCGATACAGCTTCATCTATCGTCTTTCTAGACTATCAAGACTATAAAATTCTCCGGTGTGGTGGCGAAAGGATACCGAGGAGAACCCTCCGTCCGAACGGAACTGATGGCTCTCGGAGACCGAAAATATCGTTCGAAAAGCGAAAGACGGTCCGAACCCCGAGTTACCGCCGGTTAGTGCGCGTCGCTCACTTTCCTTGGAAGTCCGGCTCCCCGTCGCCCATGAACGCCGTGATGCCCTCCATCAGGTCGTCGGTGTTCATGAGGTGGCCGAACGCCTGCGATTCGACCGCCAGACCCGCATCCGTATCGTCGCGGCCCGCGAGCATCGCGCGCTTGGTGTACTTCTGGGCGATGGGCGGTCCGGCCGCGAGGTCCGCGGCGAGTTCGTGGGCGCGCTCCTCGAAGTCGGCCACTTCGACCACTTCGTTGACGAAGCCGTAGTCGGCCATCGTCTCGGCCTCGAAGCGGTCGGCGGTGAAGATGACCTCTTTGGCGCGGCCCTCGCCGACGATGTGCTTCAGACGTTGGGTGCCGCCCCAGCCGGGGAGGAGACCGAGGTCGTGTTCGGGCTGGCCCATCTCCGAGCGGTCGGTGGCGATGCGCATGTCGGCGCAGGTGGCCATCTCCATCCCGCCGCCGAGACAGTAGCCGTCGATGGCCGCCAGCACGGGCATCGGGCAGGCTTCGAGTTTGCCGAAGGTGTCTTGGCCCTTCTTCGAGAGTTCGACGGCCTGAATCGGGTCGCCGCCGCCCGCGGCCATGCTCTGCACGTCTGCGCCCGCGGAGAAGGCCTTGTCGCCTTCGCCGACGAGGAGAAGCGCGCGCACGTCGTCGTCCTCGGTCAGTGCTTCGACCGCGTCGCCGAGGTCGTCCAGTAGCTCCTCGCTGACGGTGTTCATCCGGTGGGGTCGGTCGAGGACGACTTTGCCCACCATGTCGCCGGGTTTCTCGACGCGGATGGTGTCGTAGTCGTACGCGCCTTCGTCGCTCTCGTCGTCCTCGCCGCCGTAGAAGCCGCCCTCGTCGGCGGCCTCGCGGAGGTAGTCGCTGGGTTCGTAGCGTTCTTCACCGGTCTCGTCGTGGAGGTCTTCGAGCGTCTCCAGCAGGGTGTCGAGTCCGGCGTCGTCGGCCATCTTCGCGGGACCCTCGGGGAAGCCAGCGCCGAGCATCACGGCGTCGTCGATGGCGTCGGGGTCGGCCACGTCGTTGCCGACCAGCTTGGCGACTTCGTTGGCCATCACGGCCTGCAGGCGGTGAACCGCGTCTTCGCTTCCGGCGTCGGTCGGGATGTCCGCGCCGCCGTCGTCGTAGTCGTAGAAGCCCTCGCCGGTCTTCTTGCCGAGTTTGTCCGCCTCGACCTTCTCAACGAGGAGGGGACACGGTTCGTAGGCCTCGCCCAGAACCTCGTTCATGTATTCGAGGACGTGGTAGCCAACGTCCACGCCCACTTGGTCGGCCAACTCGAAGCTCCCCATCGGGAGGCCCATGTCGAACTTGGTCGAGCTATCGACCTGCTCGATGGTGTAGTCGCCCGACTCGACCATCCACGCCGCCTCGTTCATCAGCGGGACGAGGACGCGGTTGACGATGAAGCCGGGGCTGTCCTTGCGGACGCGGACGGGCGTCTTGCCCATCTCTTCGGCGAGGTCCTCGGTCAGGTCCAGCACCTCGTCGTCGGTGTGTTCGCCCGAGATGACCTCGACCAACTGCATCCGGACCGGCGGATTGAAAAAGTGCATCCCGCAGAACCGCTCGGGGCGCTCGGTGACCTCCGAGAGTTCCGTAATCGAGAGGCTGGACGTGTTCGTGGCGAAGACCGCGTCGTCGGCGGCGTACTCCTCTAGCTCGCCGTACACGTCTTTCTTGATGTCCATCTTCTCGGGGACCGCCTCGACCACGAAGTCGGCGTCTTCGACGGCCTCCTCGAAGTCCACGAGCGGCGTCACGCGGTCGAGGGCGGCCTCGGCCTCCTCGTCGGTGAGCTGGTCTTTCTCGGCCAGCTTGTCGAGGCTCCACTCGATCTGTTCGTAGCCGTTCTGGACGAACTCGTCTTTGATGTCCCGCAGGTTGACTTCGTACCCTGCGATGGCCGCGACCTCGGCGATGCCGTGGCCCATGTTGCCCGCTCCGAGAACCGCGATGGTGTTGATATCGTCTACCTCCATGTTCGTGGGGTCGGTTGCCGGGCGTTTCAACGTTTCCCTCTCACAGGTTAGAAACTCTCGGCGAGTTTACCGTCGGTTACGAAGTAATTTAGGGGTGGGTATGTAATCTGGGCACATGGACTTCGCACTCTCCGACGAGCAGAAACAGATTCGCGAGGAGGTTCGGCGATTCGCCGAGAACGAGGTTGCCCCGGTCGCCAAGGAGTACGACGTAGAAGAGAAGTACCCCCACGAGGTCATGGACAAGGCCGCCGAGATGGGGATGTTGGGTTCTATCATCCCGATGGAGTACGGCGGTGCGGGCTACAACAACCTCGAATCGGCCATCATCACCGAGGAGTTGTTCGCGGTGGACCCCGGCATCGGACTCTGTATCACCTCGGCGTCGTTCGGTGCCCACGCCATCATGGAGTACGGTACCGACGACCAGAAAGAGCGGTTCCTGTCGCCGATTGCGGACGGTGAGGCCATCATGGGCGCGGCCATCTCGGAACCCGACACCGGGTCGGACGTGTCCAGCGTCTCGACCAGCGCCGAGAAGGACGGCGATGAATGGGTAATCAACGGGAACAAGATGTGGATCACGAACGGCTCGGTCGGCGACTACTACGTCGTCCTCTGTCAGACCGACCCCGACGCCGACGGCCGGTACAACGGCTTCTCTCAAATCGTCGTGGAATCGGACCGCGACGGCTTCGAGTCCGAGAAGATCACCGGAAAACTCGGCATCCGGTCGTCGGACACCGCAGAACTCATCCTGAACGACGTGCGCGTGCCCGAGGAGAACCTCGTTGGCACCCGCGGGATGGGCTTCCTCCAGCAGATGCAGTTCTTCGACGAGACCCGGACCGCGGTCGCCGCCCAAGGCGTCGGCATCGCCAAGGGGGCCGCCGAGGCGGCGCTCGATTACGCCGAGGAGCGCGAGCAGTTCGGTCGCGAAATCGGCGAGTTCCAAGCCATCCAGCACAAACTCGCCGAGATGCACACCGAGACCGAGGCCGCGCGCAACCTGACCTACAAGGCCGCGTGGAACGTCGATCAGGGCGAGGACATCACCAAACTTGCCAGCATGGCCAAGGAGTTCGCCTCCCGCGTCGCAGTTGACGTGGCCAACGAGGCAGTCCAGATTCACGGCGGGTCGGGCTTCGTCAACGACTTCCCGGTCGAACGGTTCTACCGCGACGCCAAGATTACTCAAATCTACGAGGGCACCACCGAGATTCAGAAGAACATCATCGCTCGGGAACTCCTCGGAAAAGGATTCTAGCGGGGACGGTCTCCGGCCGAAATCCGAGCGCCGCCCCGTCCGGGCGACCGGAGCGTAGGGTCTAGGAGCGGTCGGGGGAACTCCTCGTTGACCGTCTCGGGACTGGGGCTCACGTTTTTCGGTCAGTTCGGTGTCTCTCCGGCGAGCCTCGCGGCCGGTCTCCTCGTTCCGATTTTCCGTAAACGAGGGCCACGTTGTTTGAAATTAATGGTATCTAGTGCCGAAAACCGTATTTTTAAATATGGGTGATAGATATTTCATATCGTGAAATCTAAAACCAATCGAAGATCGTTTCTGAAAGGAGCGGGCGCGTTGCTCGGCGGTCTCACGTTCACGACGACGACGGTTTCGGCGACGGAGGCCGAGAATCGATACATCGTCGATATGCAGGAGACCGCCGAGGCCGACTTGGACGGTCTCGACGTGGTTCACGACCTGAGCCAGATCGACCTCGTGGTCGTCGAAGGCGACGAGGAGGCCGTCCGTGGACTGCGCTACTCCAAGGACGTGGAGATGCAGTTCGAGGTGGACGAGGAGTACGACGAGGATGATGACGATGACGACGAGGATGATGACGAGGAAAAAGAAGACGAGGACGACGACGAGGAAGAAGAAGACGAGGACGACGACGAGGAAGAAGAAGACGAGGACGACGACGAGGAAGGAGAATCCGGAAAGCCGACTCGCGCGCAACTCCAGTGGGACAAACAGTCCCAAGAAATCTACGAAGTCTTCGAGGAGACGACGGGCGAGGGGACCCGCGTCGCAGTGCTGGACTCCGGCGTGATTCCGGACCACCCGGACCTGAAGAACGCGCTCAACACCGACCTCTCGCGCAACTTCACGGGCGACGGCGGCGACTACACGCCGTGGTACAACGACCACGGCACCCACGTCGCGGGCATCATCGCCGCCGACGGGTCGAACACCGACGGCGTCGTCGGCACCGCGCCCGGCACGGAACTCGTCGCGCTCCGGGTGTTCACCGGCCCGTTCGCGTTCTTCGGCGACATCGTCGCGGCGATGACTCACGCGGGCGACATCGAGGCCGACGTGGCCAACATGAGCCTCGGCACGTACCCGATGCCCGACAACGAGGAGAACCAACTCCTGCGCGATTCCATCGAGCGCGCGACCGACCACGCCGCCTCGCAGGGTACGCTCATGGTGGCGGCCGCGGGTAACAACGGGACGAACCTCGACACCGACGGCGACGTTCTCAGCCTGCCCAACGAGGCGGACAACGTGATGAGCGTCAGTGCGACCGGTCCCATCGGCTACCGGTGGGACGCGGCGTCGAGCGAGGAGGA
Organism: Halorussus salinus; assembly: GCF_004765815.2. Taxonomy (NCBI): domain Archaea; kingdom Methanobacteriati; phylum Methanobacteriota; class Halobacteria; order Halobacteriales; family Haladaptataceae; genus Halorussus; species Halorussus salinus. Next base: position 491,327 of record NZ_ML974128.1, read on the forward strand.
CGCGGAAGACGACGAAGACGACGACGAGGAGCCGTTCGAAAATCTGCGGAAGCCGACGACGACGCCCGCTTCGTACACGAACTACGGGCGGGAAGCCATCGACGTGAGCGCGTCCGGCGGAAACTCCGCGACGAATCCGCCGTCGGACGCCAACTGGCAGTACGACATGATTCTGAGTACCACGCTCACGTGGGACGAGGACGACAACATGGTCCCGGACTACGGGTGGAAGTCGGGGACGAGCATGGCGGCCCCGCAGGTCAGCGCCGCGGCCGCGCTGGTCAAGAGCGTCAATCCCGAGGCTACGCCCGGTCAGATTCGCCGCCACCTCGAAGCGACCGCGGAGGATGTCGGCCAGCGGTCGTACAGCGGCGAGGGGCACCTCGACCTCGAAGAAGCGGTCGAGGAGGAGATCGAAGTGGAAGACGAGGAGGACGAAGAAGACGAGGAGGACGAAGAAGACGAGGAGGAACGAGAGGACGAAGAAGACGAGGAGGAACGAGAGGACGAAGAAGAGGACGACGAGGAGAGAGACGACTGACTCGGTGCCTTCGGCGTTTTAACACTGCTTCTGGAGAATAATTCTATCAATTTAAGTTATATATTCGTATATTTCCGTTAGAATTAAATCCGGCTGTCTTCATGGCTTGCCTATGGTAAACAAGACCAACCGAAGGTCGTTCCTGAAAGGAGCGGGCGCGGCGCTGGGCGGATTGGCGGTGCCGACGAACGTCGTCTCCGCGGAGACGGCGGACAAGCGGTACATCGTGGACCTGCAGTCGGCGTCAGACGGCGTTCTCGACGGCTTGAACGTCGTCCACGACTTGAGCCAGATCGACCTCGCCGTGGTCGAAGCCGAGGAGTCACAGGTCGAGGGCGCGGCGTTCTCCAAGGACGTGGAGATGGAGTTCGACTTCGCGGCGGCCGAGGACAACGGGAACGGCGACGAGCCGGGTCCGAAGAAGCTCTCGCAGCTCCAGTGGGACAAGCAGGCCCAAGGCGTTTCGGGCGTCCACGGTCGGACTCGCGGCGAGGGGACCCGCGTCGCGGTGCTGGACTCCGGCACGATTCCCGACCATCCGGACTTGGAACACGCGCTCAACACCGACCTCTCGCGCAACTTCACGGGCGACGGCGGCGACTACACGCCGTGGTACAACGACCACGGCACCCACGTCGCGGGCATCATCGCGGGCAACGACCAAAACGACGAGGGCGTCGTCGGTACCGCGCCCGGCGTCGAACTCGTCGCATTGCGTGTGTTCATCGGCCCGTTCGCGTTCTTCGGCGACATCGTCGCGGCGATGACCTACGCGGGCGACATCGAGGCCGACGTGGCCAACATGAGCCTCGGCACGTACCCGATGCCCGACAACGAGTCCAACCGGGAACTGAGAGAGACCATCGAGCGCGCGACCGACCACGCCGCCTCGCGGGGCACGCTCATGGTCGCGGCCGCTGGCAACGACGGGACGAACCTCGACGCCGACGGCGACGTTCTCAGCCTGCCCAACGAGGCAGACAACGTGATGAGCGTCAGCGCGACCGGACCCATCGGCTACCGGTGGGACGACAAAGGTAACGGGAAGTTCATCCGGAACTACCACGCCGCGTTCAACAAACTCGACGAAGCGCCGACCGAACCCGCGCCCTACACGAACTACGGGAGCGAGGCCATCGACATCAGCGCGCCCGGCGGGAACGAGGACCCGGACGCCGGGAGCGACGCGAACGCCCAGTACGACATGGTGCTGAGTACGGTCTTCGAGTGGGGCGACGACGGCGGGATGGTCCCGGCCCACGGCTGGAAGGCGGGCACGAGCATGGCGGCCCCGCAGGTCAGCGCCGCGGCCGCGCTGGTCAAGAGCGCCAACCCCGACGCGACCCCGGCCGAGATTCGCGAGCATCTGGAATCGACCGCCCGCGACGTGGGTCCGGCGAAGTACCACGGCGAGGGCCACCTCGACATCGAGGCCGCGCTGAACGAGTCGATTTAGCTCCCGCACTCGGGTTTCTCCCCTTATCTCCCGCACCCGACTTTCTCTCCCCTTCCCTTTCGCACTCGACGTTCTCTCCTCGTATCTCTCACGTCCCCGGCGCTCTCACGCTATCTGCCACGTCCACCGCGAGTCCAGATAGTACCGGTAGAGACCGCTGATGAAGATGGCGAAGCCGTTCGCCAGCAGGTAGACGAGTCCGGCCCAGTTGACGAACGCCCACAGCAGTCCCAACTGGAGCGGAATCGCGCTCCCGCGGACCAGATTCGTCCGGAGCAACCCCACGAGGTAGTCCGAGCGCGCGGTGTAGCTGGCGTGCTGAAACGTCCACGCGTTGTTCACGACGAACTGGAGGATGATGGTCAACTCGATGGCGATGGTGGCCGCGACCAGATAGTTGAGGCCGCCGACCTCCACCAGCAACCAGAGGACCGCAGTCTGGACGAGCGCGGCGCTCGCGCCGACGACGACGAACCGGTAGAGCCGAACGAACGTCGGGTGTTCGACTACGTTTCGGTATGGAGAGTTCCCCACGGCAACCGGAAGAAGGCTTCGAGCGTGTAGAACGTTTTGCATTGCGTCGATTCGAGGAGTGTCTGCTCCTACGGGACGGTACTCACTAGTCGATATCCGGGCCTCAGCTTTCCGTCGTCGGCTCCAGCGGTACGCGCTCGACATCGACTTCTTCGTAGTCCTGCTCGGAGGACAGAACGCCTCTATCGCGCGTCTCGGCGGTCGCGGCGTGGAAGGCGTCGAACGGTGTCATACCGTCGTCGTAGTACTTGGTAGCCTTGAGAACGACTTGCTTCTCGCGCTCGCTCTCGACCGGTACGAGTTCGAGGAGGTTCGAGACGAGCGCCACGTAGTCGAATTCGTGACGCTCGCGGGCCAACAGGAGTTCGAGATACGTGAACGCGGACGTTTCGGGTTCGTAGCGGTCCAGCGCCTCCTCGGCGGAAGACTGCAACCAATCGGAGTCCTTGGCGAGCGCGAGGAGGAAGTCGGTCTCGACGTACACCGTCATCGTTCGGCGTCCCTCTCCTCGGCGTCTCCGATTTCGGCGTCGGCGTTCGCCTCGGCTTCGATGTCGTCGCGAATCTCCTCGACCGACGAGTCGCGGAGTTCGCCCGCCGCCTCCCGGACCGCGGCCAGCGGGTCGTCGGCGACCGGCACGAGTTCGATTCTGTCGTCGTACTCCACGATGTGGTACTTGTCTCCGTACTTCTCGCGGACCGCTTTCGGCAGGTAGATGCGGCCTTGTCCGTCGGTCTCCGTCGACATGGTAGAGCGTAGAGTGGAGAAACAAAAATATCTTACCACGGAACGCTTCTCGATGGTACCGTCGGTGCTTCCTTACCTCCACGTCTCTCGAATCACCCGAAGCCAGTTGTCCCGCGCGATAGCTTGGACCTCCTCGTCGCCGAACCCTCGGTCCCGAAGCGCCCGAATCACGGCCGGAAGCCCGGTCGCGTCGCCCACCGACTCGACGACGGTCGCGCCGTCGAAGTCCGACCCGAGCGCGACGTGTTCGACGCCCACTCTGTCGGCGACGTACTCGACGTGGTCCACGAGCGTCGAAATCGGCGTGGGGGAATCGGGGTCGTTGTCGCCGTCCGGCCGGAGGTGGCTCCTCGCGAAGGTGACGCCGAGGAGACCGCCCGAGTCCGCGAGGGCGTCGAGTTGCCGGTCGGTCAGGTTTCGGCTCGCCGGACAGACCTCGTGGACGCCGCCGTGGCTGACGACCAGCGGGTCCGTCGAGAGGTCGGCGACCTCCTCGAATCCGGCGGCGGTCGCGTGCGCGAGGTCCACCAGCATCCCCCGGTCGTTACATGCGCGGACGAGGTCCCTCCCCGCCGTGGTGAGTCCCGGCCCGGTGTCGGGCGTGCCGGGGAACGCCGACCGGACGCCGTGGCCGAACGCGTTGGGGCGGCTCCAGACCGGGCCGATGGAGCGCACGCCCGCGGCGTAGAGGAGGTCGAGGTTCGACAGGTCCGGCGCGACTGCTTGGGCACCTTCGAGGTGCGGCACGGCGGCGAGCGCGTCCGAATCGAGGAGCGTCGCTTCGAGGGCGTCGTACTCGCCGACGACCCGGACCGCGCCGTCCGAGTCGGCCGCGATGCGGTGGAGGCGCGCCAGCGCGTCGTAGGTGAACGACTTTGCGCGCTCGTGGCTCACGGCTGGCGGCAGGTCCATCTCGTAGCCCGCGTCGGTCTCGCGGCGCTCGTACTCGTACTCCTCGTTCGGGACGAAGACGGCGAAGAAGCCACCGCCGAGGTTCGCCTCGCGGCTTCGCGGCAAATCGAGGTGGCCCTCGTCGCTCCGGTCGAGAAACGCGCGTCCGGAACCGGTCTCGTCGGCGAGGTCCAGCAGGGTGTCGTTGTGGCCGTCGAACAGTCGCAAATCGGCGTCGGTCATCCGTTAGCACGAGAACAGATGCGAACGAGTGTCAACCTATCGGAGGCGGAGAACGACGGCGCGACGCCGACCCAAAGGCTCGTCAGACCGTGTACTCGTCTTCGCGGAACTGGACGTACTTGCCGTTCTTGAACTTCCGCTTGGCGGTCTTGTACTTCGTGACTATCTTCGCGCCCGTGAGTCCCGACCTGAGCTTGTACTTCAGCAGGCCGCTCTCGTCTTTCCCGGCCAGAATGTCGCTCGCGGCCGAGAACGCCTTGTCCCAGTCGTCGGGACCGTAGTCGGCCACGATGTCGGCGAAGGTGACGTTCCGGACGATTTCGTCGCCGATGGCGTCCTTCCAGCGGTCGTTATAGCCGTCGAGGCGTCCCTTGCCCGCGAGTTCGCCCGCGATTTGGCCGGTCCGGGCCGCGACGTGGTAGCCGCCCTCGTGGAACGCCGAGGTCGTGCCCATCGCGCCGCCCGCGACGGCGATGTTCGCGGCAGTCGGCGACTCGATGGGCCGGGTCGAGGAGATGGGATACGTCTCGGTCCCCTCGCTCTTGCCCCGGTCGGTGACCAGCGGGAAGTCCGCGAGGTCGTACTCGTCGCCGAACTGGCGGTCGAGGAGTCGCTCGATGTACTCGGCGGGACGGGGAATCGCGTCGTCCTCCGGCCTCAGGAGGTCGTACTTCTCGGGGTTCGCCACGTCGGCCAAGTCCATCCCGATAGGCATCGTCAGGCCGACGCGCGCGACCGTGCCGTCGTTCGGGAAAATCCACGGGTACGCGGTCTCGCCGGGCATCACGCCCCACCAGAACTTGAGCGAACTCGGGTCGAACAGCTCCTCGGGGAACTCCCGGTACTCCTGATACGCGATGTGGTTGGCCTCGTTGGGGGCCATCACGTCCGAGATAGGGCGGTCGTCGGGCGAGAACCGGTCGAGCGCCCGCATCGTGACCTGTCGCTGGGGACCGTCGGCCAACACGAGGTAGTCGGCGACGACCTCCTCGCCGTCGGATAAGTGGAGGGTGTGGGTCGGCGACCCCGAGAGGTCGGTCGTCACGTCGGTCACGCCGAGGCCGACGCGGTACTCCGCACCGGCGCGCTCCGCCCGGTCGCGGAGCCAGTCGTCCATCCGGGCGCGGTGGAAGGTGAACCCGAACCCGTCGTACGAGGACTCGATGCCCGTTTCCTCCATGACGGCGGCCTCGGTCGGACCGAAGAACTCGGTCCGCTCCAGTTCCCGGAGGACGACGCGGTCGGGAATCTCGTCGAACGACACGTCCAAAATGTCCACCCAGTAGTCGAGCATCCCGGCGGCGTCGGTCGAGTCCGGTCCCAACTCCTCGCGGTCGGCGCGCGGCACGCCCTTCTCGACGAGGAGGGCGTCGGCTCCTTGCTCGGCGGCCGCACGGGCGGCGGACGTTCCGGCGGGACCCCCGCCGACGATAGCAACGTCGACTCGCTTCATACGATTAGGGTTCCCCGCTGGGTATTAAATGGTTGACCTTCCGATTTCGTGACGGAATCGACGTGGTTTTTCGAGACGTGGCGTCAGAACGACAGGAGTTCCTGCAGCCGAGAGCCGGAAATAAGCCCGAAGCGACGCTGTAACGCCACCGGGACAGTGGTGGCAGCGAAACGACTCGTTCGAGTGGCATCGTCTCGGCCGCGAGTCACGTCGGCAATCGGACTCCGGTATCGGCCACGAGACGAGGCCTGAGCGAGACGACGATGCGACCCGTCGAACTGGGACCTGACGACTCGCCCGAGACCTAAGTACCGAGGCGTCGTACTCCGGTGCCATGCGACCTCGTACCCACGGTCCGGCAGTCGCGGCGGTTCTCCTCGTCCTCCTCGCGCCGGTCGGTCCCGCGGTCGGCGCGACGGGTTCGGCGGGCGCGACAGGTGCCCAGACCGCGACGCCGACCGCGAACGCGACTCGGACGGCGAACGCGGCCCAGACTGCGAACGCGACCCAGACCGCCGACCGAGGAGTCGATTCGCGCGCCGAGGTCGAGGCGTTCGTGGACGCCGCGATGGCCGAGGACCTCCCGGAGCATCACGTCTCGGGGGCGACCGTCTCCGTGGTGAAGGACGGCGAACTCCTCTTCGCGGAGGGGTACGGCTACGCCGACCGCCGAAACCGGACGCCCGTCGCGGCCGACCGGACGCTGTTCCGCGTCGGGTCGGTCTCGAAGCTGTTCGTCTGGACCGCGGCGGCCCAACAGGTCGAGGAGGGCGACCTCGACCCGAACGCGAGCGTCAACCGGTACCTCGACGAGGTTCGGATTCCCCGGACGTACGGCGAACCGGTCACGCTCGAACACCTCGCGACCCACACCGCCGGGTTCGAGGACAGCTACGAGGGACTGGCCGTCGAGTCGCCCGACGACCTGCGGCCGCTCGGCGAGGTGTTACGGAACGTGCCTGCCCGCGTCCGACCGCCGGGCGAGGTCACGTCCTACTCCAACTACGGCGCGGCGTTGGCGGGTCACATCGTCGCCCGACGGGCGGACACGACGTTCGACAGCTACGTCGAGAACCGAATCTTCGCGCCGCTGAACATGACCCGGAGTACGTTCCGGCAACCGGTCCCGGCCGACGTTCCGGGTCGGCTCTCTGAGGGCTATCGCTACCGGAACGGGCGGTTCGTCCGCGGCGAGTTCGAGACCATCGGCACGCCGCCAGCGGGGTCGATGAGCGCGACCTCGACCGACGTGGCGAAGTTCATGCTCGCGCACCTACAGGGCGGCCGGTACGGCGACGCGCGTCTCCTCTCGGCGGAGGCCACCGCCGAGATGCACCGCCAGCACTTCACCAATCACCCCGCGCTGAACGGGATGGGCTTCGGCTTCTACGAGGAGAGCCGAAACGGCGTGCGCATCGTGGGCCACGGCGGCGACACCGAACTGTTCCACTCGGGGCTGTGGCTGTTCCCCGAGCGCGACCTCGGGGTATTCGTCTCCTACAACAGCGTCGGCGGGGCGCAGGCCCGAGGGGAGTTCTTCGACTCGTTCGTGGACCGCTTCTTCCCGGCCGAGGGCGAGGGAACCGCCGACCCGGCGACCGGTCCCGTCGCCGTGGACGGCGGGGGCGGCGACGGCGGAGCGAACGACGGACGCGCCGCCTCGACCCCTCCGCTCTCGACGTTCACCGGCGCGTACCGCTCGACGCGACTGCCCTACAGCGACTTCACGAAGATAGCCGGAATCGGCTCGGACTTCCGGGTGCGCCGCGCCGACGAGGGGACGCTCGTGACCTCGGTTCCGGGGCAGGGAACCCGGCGGTGGGTTCGGACCGGGCCGACCGTCTTCGAGGAGGTCGCTGGCGACGACGAAATGGCCTTCCGGGTCGAGGGCGGCCGAGCAACCTACGCCTTCTTCGACAGTCGCCCGCCGGTGAGCTTCGAGCGCATCGCCGTCTGGGAGACGACGCTCGCGCAGGGCGGCGTGTTCGCGGCCGCGCTCGTCGTCCTCCTCACCGGTCTCGTCGGGTGGCCGCTCGCGGCGCTCTGGCGGCGGTTCCGGGCGTGGCGACGACGTCGGAGCGGGCGGGAGCGCGGTCCCGCGAGCGCGGACGGAAGCGCGCGGGGCGGCAGAAGCGCGGACGGCCGCAGGCGGTCGCGCGGCGGCGGTCGAGCCAGCGACGGCGGCGCGACGCCGACCGGCGGACCCCGCGCGGCCCGGTGGCTGGCCGGGTTCGCTGGCCTGCTCGCGGTCGGCTTCGTCGTGGGGTTCCTCGCGCTCGTCGCGACCAGTCCCAACAGCGTCGTCTACCGCCCGGCGAGTCTGGAGGCCCTCCTCGCGGTGCCGCTGGTGTACGCGGTGGCGGCGCTCGGCGTCGTCGCGTCCGCGGTCCTCGCGTGGACCGACCGCTACTGGGGACTCGTCGGCCGGGTTCACTACACGCTGGTCGCCGTCGCGGCGGTGGTCCTCCTCTGGCAACTCTCGTACTGGAAGCTGTTGGGCTACTGGCTCTGAGGCCCGGCCCGGTCGGCCGTCCGCCGGAACCGATAGCCCAGCGCGAACGCCACCGCCGGAATCGCGACGTACGAGACCAGCGAGACGCCGAGGAGGTAGACGGTGACGGTCTCACCGGTCGTGCCGAACGCCGGGAGGGGCCACGGGAGCGTCCCAGTGCGACTCATTTCGCCGACTACTGCGGACCGGACCAGCGCCCGGAGCGCGTAGCCGCCGACGACGAGGAGGGCGAGACCTGCGAGCGGACCGAAGCGGCGAACGTCGTCTCTCACACTCGCCCGATTCGTGTCGGAATGCTAAAATACTGGCGGTCGGACGAGCGTCGCTTACTCGTCGGGGCGATGGGGCCGACTCGACCCGTCGTCGGGGTCCACTTCGAGGTACTTGGCGAACAAGTCCGCGACCCGCGAGTAGGCGTCGAGGACGTTCTCGCGCTTGAGGAACCCGTGGGGTTCGTCGTCGTAGGTCTGCAGTTCGTGGGTCTTGCCGTGCTTCTCTAGCTCGGCGACCAGTTGCTCGGACTGGCTCGGGGGGACGCGCACGTCCTCCTCGCCGTGGAGGACCAGCAGGGGCGCGTCGATGTCCGGGACGTGACGGATGGGGCTAGCCTCTCGATAGTTGTCGATGTCGGTCGCGGGGTAGCCCAACTCGCGTTTCATCAATCGCCAGCCAACGTCGTCCGTATCGTCCATGAACGTCTCGTAGTCGTAGACGCCGTAGAAGGCCGCTCCGGCGTCGAAGCGGTCGGTGCGGCCCAAGGCGTTGACGGTCATCAGCCCGCCGCCCGACCCGCCGTAGATGCCCGCGCGGTCGCCGTCCACCGCGGGGTAGGCGTCGGCCAGCGCGTCGGCGGCGTTCACCACGTCGTCCAAGTCGCCCTCGCCCCACGCGAAGTCGTTGCGGTTCCGGAACTCGCGGCCGAAACCCGACGACCCGCGGTAGTTCGGCTCGATGACGGCGAATCCCTGCGCGGCGAAGTACTGCGCGCGGTGGTTGAACTCGTAGCCGTCGAAGGCGGTCGGGCCGCCGTGGGGGTGGACCAGCAGGGGAATCGAGTCGGGGTCCGCGTCGTCGTGGCCCTCCGGCAGGTAGACCATCGCGTGAATCTCGACGCCGCCGGTCGAATCGTAGATGATGCTCTCGGGGCGGACGAATCTGGATTCGAGTCCCGCGGGCGGTCGCCCCGCGACGCGCTCGTCGGTCGTGAGGTTGCGGACTTCCGGGGGTCTGGTCGGGGTCGCTTCGACGGCGAGAACGTCGCCGTCGCGCCACTCGGGGAAGTAACGGTCGCCCGGTTCGTCGGTCAGGGCGGTCTCCTCGCCGGACTCGACCGCGAGGGTCCGGACGTGGACCTCGCCCTGCCGGGTCGCCGTGAACGCGAGGAGGTCGCCGTCGGAATCCCACGCTGGCGCGCCGAGGTCGGTGCCCGACTCGGCGAGCAACTGCTCGGGTTCGGCACGGTCCGGTCCCGCGAGGTAGAGCGCGTCGTAGCCGCTGGCGTCGTGGACGAACGCGACCTCCTCGTCCTCGCTTCCGGGCCGCGGCCGGGGCGCGTAGGCGTTCACCGAGTCGCTGGCGAAAATCGGCTCGACGGTTCCGTCGCGGTCCACGCGGACGACCTGACTCGCGCGGTCCGAGAGGTCCCGGTGGCGCATCCGGACCGCGTAGAGAGCGTCGTCGGCCCACCGCGGGTCCTGATACAGGTACTCGTCGTCGCGCAGGACCTCGACGCGGCGGCCGTCCGCCGAGGCGACCGCGAGCGCGCCCGGCGAGCGGTAGTCGGTCACGAACGCGATTTCGTCGCCGTCGGGGGAGAACCGAGGGTGGGAGTCGATGGCCTCGTGGGCGGTCACGCGGGTCTTCTCGCCGGTCTCGACAGCGACGGTCCAGACCGAGAGGCCGTCGTCGTCCTCTCCGGCGTAGGCGACCGACTCGCCGTCGGGGTGCCAGTCGAACCACCGGGGGTCGAGGTGGGTGTAGCGTTGGGCGAGGAGACCTCTGCTCGTGAGTTTGCGGGTCTCGTCGCCGTCCTTCAGGTAGAGGTCGGTGCGATGCTCGCGGGAGGTCGCGTAGGCGAGGCGGTCTCCGTCGGACTCCTCGGGTTCGGCCGCGACCTGCTCGGCCATCTCGGCGGTGGCGGCGTCGGCCAGCAGGTCGTCGTGTCGGGTCTCGCGCAGGTCGCGTCGATACATGAGCGTGGTATCGAGTGACGTGGGTTTAGGTGTCCGGGTACCGGCGACCCAGCTATTTTGTCGATAGTTTTATATTATTACAAACCATTTACTAATTGGGTTGTAACCTATGAGAAAGAAATTAATCATCGCGGTTGTCGCACTCGGACTGCTGTTCGGCATGACCGGACAGGTCGGAGCGGTAACCACGGACGTTACAGATAATCAGTCGAACAAGGTTTCGCAACTTACTACCCCTCTACAATCATCCGATTCCATATCTGATGGCGGAGGCGGTGGTGGCGGTGGTGGCGGTGCTGCCTGTTGTCTCGGCGGTGGTCTTGGCGGTGGTGACTCTTTCAGCGATAACACCTGAAAATAGTAGCTTCGAACGCTTCTCGTCACGACGAACACGGCTCAGAAACCGTTTTTTGCACCGGCTCATTCCTTGATTTTCAGACGATTCTACCAAATAGCGAGCGGTCAGGGTACTTTCGAACCGAAATCCTGAAACCCGCGCTTTCGGACTGTCGTGGTGTGCGAGCAATCGTCAATGGTACGGTTCACACGGTGGCGGAGCGCGGAACTATCGACGGCGGCACTGTTCTCTTCGAGGAGGGCGACATCGCGGCGGTCGGGGCTGGCGACGAGGTGGAGGTCCCGGACGACGCCGAAGTCGTGGACGTAGACGGCGCGCACGTCACGCCCGGACTGATAGACGCCCACAGCCACGCCGGGATGGCCGAGTGGGGCGAACCCGAGGACGGCGACTTCAACGAGGTCTCGGACCCGGTGACGCCGCAAGTCAACGCCTTGGACGGGTTCCACCCGCGCGACGACGAACTGAAACACGCGTTTCAGGGCGGCGTGACGACCGTCTCGGCGCGGATGGGGAGCGCGAACGTCGTCGGGGGCATCATCTGCTCGATGAAGACCTACGGCGACGTGGCCGACCGGATGCTCATCCGGGAGGACGGGATGAAGGCGGCGTTCGGCGAGAACCCCAAGCGGTTCCACGGCGACGAGAAGGACCGCCAGCCCTCGACGCGGCCCGGCGTCGCAGCGACGCTCCGACAGGCGCTGATGGAGGCCGAGGACTACGTGGAGCGCCGCGAGAAGTCGCGCGAGGAGGGCGACCCCTTCGAGCGCGACCTCGGGATGGAGAATCTGGCGCGCGTGATAGAGGGCGACCTACCGCTCCGAGTCCACGCCCACCGCGCCGACGACATCGCCACGGTGTTCCGCATCGCCGACGAGTTCGGCATCGACGAGTTGTCCATCGAACACGCGACGGAGGGTCACGTCCTCGCCGACGAGTTCGTCGAGCGCGACGTTCCGGCGGTCGTGGGACCGACTCTCTCGTCGGCGAGCAAGTACGAACTCCGGAACATCACCTTCGAGACGCCGGGTATCCTCCACGAGGCGGGCGTCAAAGTCGCCATCCAGACCGACGCGCCGGTCCTGCCCCAAGAGCATCTGGACGTGTGCGTCGGTCTCGCGGTTCGGGAGGGCCTGCCCGAGGAGGTTGCCCTGCGAACGGTCACGCGCAACCCCGCCGAGATTCTGGGCGTCGAGGAGCGCGTCGGGACCATCGAGACGGGCACCGACGCCGACCTCGTGGTGTGGGACGGGCCGATGTTCGAACTGGACTCGGACGCCGAGCAGGTGTTCGTGGAGGGTGAGCGCGTCTACGACAGCGAGCGCGACGACGTGGACCCGCGCGAGGAGTACGCGTGGTAGGATACTGAGTAGGAGGTATATTATTGTTGCTCTAACAATTCTACGACGTTACGAAAGAAATTTCTACCATTCCCCAACGCGTGCGGGCGCGGCCCTCGTGGCCGCGCCCTTCCGCGCGAGGGCCGAGTAGCGCAGTCGGAGCAAAGCGGAGACGAGCAACGCAGGCGGTTGGGGAGGACGTGGCCGTCGCGGGTGCGGTGGCGGTTGCGGTCAACTCCTTTTTGTCGGCGATAACGCGGTTCGCGGTTGCTGTACGGTTCGTGTTCATGTTCGCAGTGCAGTCTGCTGTGGCGGTCGCAGTGCGGTCCGCTGTGGTGGTGCGGTCGAGACGGATTGTCGTGGAGTTCGCTGTCGCGATACCGTCGCGTCTGTTTCGAGTCCGTAGACGAACAGTATTTCCCCCTTCCGCGACCTACTATCCGGTAACACGCATGAGTCGGAGTACGCTGACCACGTTGGGGTCGGTCGCCGAGCGCGCCATCAGGTACGGCATCGTCGCGGTGTTCGGCGAGGGGTTCCGCCGTCGGAATCCGGGCGCTATCGTCAACGCGGTCTTCGCGCTCGCGGCGACGTTCCTGCCCGACGCTGTCGAGCGCCTGTACGGCGTCGAGTTCCGGCCGTGGCAACGAGTCTACGCCGGAGGAGCGATGCTGGCCCACGCCGTCGGGATGCTCGGTCCCTACGACGACACGTGGTGGTGGGACCACGTCACCCACACGCTCTCGACCACGCTGTTGGCGGGGTTCGTCCACGCCGCCGCCGATAGGCGGGGTCGGGACCCCGCGCCGCGGGTCCTCGCCGTCGTCGTCTTCGCCGGACTGTTCTGGGAACTGCTGGAGTATCTCATCCACGCGGTGTCGCGCCGTCTCGGTATCGAACCGATTCTGGTCTCGTACAGCGCGCAGGACACGCTGTTAGACCTCGTGTTCAACATGGTCGGCGCGACGCTGGTGTTGGTGTTCGGGGACCGACTGCTGGCGAACTTCGACTCCGAGTCCGACTCGTAGAACCTCGGGAATATAACTGCTCTCGACCGTCGCCGCTACCGGAGCCGTCCCTCCGAACTGCCACTCGTTCGAAAATACTATACGGTAGACATGGGCAGGTGGTGGCATGAGATGGTCTCTCTTTCTCACGGTCGTCCTCCTGTCGTCGCTTCTGGTCCCCGCTGGCTACGCCGCGGGCCAGCAGGCCGACCGCGCGCGGACGGCGACCGTCGAGGAGGTTCGAGAACCGACACGGACCGAGTGGAACGTGACGGTGAACGAGACGGAGTCGATACCTAATCGCCTCGACTCGTCTGGCGAGTTCGTGTTCGTCGGCGGGGCGAGTTTCCCGTCTTCGGGGCCGACCATTTCGCCCGCCGTTCACGTACTCATCGGGAACAACACCACGAACCTCGCGGCGAGTAAAGTCGTCGCGGACGCCGAGTGGAACCAAGATAGCAGCAAGCGGTTCGACGGTCGAGCGGTCGACGAAACGCTCGTCGTCCGGTACGGGCGGACGATTTCCGCCGTGGCGAAGCGCGGCGGCGAGTGGAAGCAGTTCGACCTCGGCACGCTCGACGGCCAGTTCGAGACGATGTTCGCGACGGATTCGGCCGTGTTCGTCGTCAGTAAAGCCGGTATCTGGAAGTACGGTGTCGGGACGGAACCGACCGAACTGGCGCGCTACGACGCCGAGTACGAACTGGAGAGCGTGGACTACGCCGACGGGACGATAACGTTCGAGACGTTGGACGACACCGATTGCGAAGCCGACGGCGCGAGCGGTTGCTCGGGGGAAATCGGCGACGGGTCCCGGTACGGTGCCTTGGACACGGACCTGAACGAGCGGTGGACGCAGTTCGTCGCCGAGGAGTACGTTCTCACCGAGCGAGTCGGTGATTTGCTGGTCACGAACCCCGGAAGCAAGGCCACGTTCTACGCCCGTGACGTGGCGACCGGGGAACCGGCGTGGACGTGGGAGGCTCCGAACAGCGGTTACATCGCCGAACGGATGGGGGCCGACATCCGCTTCTGGACGAACCACAACCGCGAGTTCGTCGTGAATCCCGATACCGGGAACGTGCGGTGGAGCTACCACAACGACGATATTCTCTACGACAGTCCGTCTCGGGTGCTGTTGCACGTCGATGGCGAGTACGTCCTCAGAAACCGCTCCACCGGCGAGGTTCTCGCCCGACACGCCGGACCGGAGCCGCCGAGGTTGGACTCGTGGAAGTGGGACAGCGTCGCAACGATAGACGGCGGGGCGTACCTCTCGTTCACGGTGGACCCGGCACCGACTCGCGTGTTCGTCAACACGACGACCGGCGAGACCGTGACAACGTTCGACCCGCCGAAGCGAGTCGCGACGGCCTACGAGAAGGCCAAGGAGGTGTCCGACGAGTTGCGCTATCTGACGTACACCGCCGAGACGATGGGACCGCCGGAAAGCTTCCGGATGACTGTCCTGATTCGGGGCGAGACGAACACCTCCGACCTCTACAAGTCGAGCGTCTTCGTCCGCCCGAGTGACCGCGAGTGGCTCGAAGTCGAGGGTGCGCCCTCCAGTAGCAATTTGGCTATCGGGGGGATGGTCCAGACCGACGGACTCCTCCTGTACACGACAGTCGATGAGCTGTCGGATTCCGAGGGCGTGAACCGACGCGAGTCCATCCGCGTCAGAGACCTGAACGGGACCTACCTCGGGCGGGCGTCCCTGTACCGGACCGACCGCGGGAAGCCGATGGCCGAGAGCAAGGAGATACCGGGACGCACGCTGGACAACCAGTACAACCAGAAGCTGACTCGGGGGAACTATCAAGTCGAGATGGCCGCCAACGGTTCGACGGCCGAAGTGCTGTACGTCGAGCCGTACGGCCACGAGGGCGACCGACGGAAGGAACTCCGGTTCGGAATCGAAGAAATCTCGCCCGATAACGCGACCGCGAGCGTCGAGGTCGCGTGTAAAGACGGGCAACCGCGGGCGGTGTTGCAGAATCCGGCGTCGATTCCCCTCGTGTACTCGGTCGGCGGCGACGAGACGGTGACGGTGCAACCCGGCGAGTCGCGGACGGTCGAACTCGCGGGCGGCGAAGCCCACGAGTTCGACGTGCAAACGACGAGCGGGCACTCCGTCGGAGTAGAGTTCGCGGTCTCCGGAGCGGTCTCGGTCGAAGACGGTGACACGGTCGTCGCGGACTGCGGTCGGGAGACTGGGAAAGCGATGGCGGAATCGACGACCGGCGAAGCGCCCCCGGAAGACGGGGCGTCGGAGACGGACGGGTCCGTGCCGGGATTCACCGGGCTGTCGGCGGTTCTCGCGCTACTGACGGTGGTCTGTCTCCGACACGCCGTCGAAAAGGAAGCCTGACCGAAGTCGCTACGCCAGCCAGTCGTCCGGCTTGGTGTCGTAGTCCACTTCGGTCGCCGCGATGTCCTCGACTTCGGTCCAGTCCAAGTCCTCCATCGTGAACTGCTCGCCGTCGTAGCGCAGGAGCTTCCCGACCTCCTCGGGTTCCGGTTCGCGGTCGCGCCGCCGGGCGATTTCGGCGTCGCGGTCGTCCACCTCCTTCACGATGGTCTTGAGGTTGACCGGGCGACCCCAGAGGTCGAAGACGCGTTCGAGGGTCCGCTTGGCCTGCTCTACGTCCAGCATCACGCCGTTGTAGTGGTGGCCCAACAGCAACTCGTTGCGGTTGTTGTAGTTGCCGTCGTACACCGCGATGGTCGGCTTGCCGAAGTTGGTGAACTGGAGCATCAGCTTCTTCTTCACGTCCTCGTAGTCCGTGCTGGCGACCCGGTAGTCGCCGGTCGTCTGGCTGAACTCGTACGTGAAGTACTGGTTGTCCGTGACGAACTCTTGGGTGAGGAAGCTGTCGAGGAAGGTCACGTCGTTGTTGGACTCGCGGACCTCCCGCATCTTGTCCCAGCCGGTGGTGTAGTCCACGTCCGCGACGGCCTCCTCGACCGACTCGAATCGCGCGTCGTCCACGATGTAGCGGGCGTACTGCTCCAAGTCCTGCTGGGAGACCGACCGGAGGAACCCTCGGTTCTGGCGCTTGCACAGCGAGAAGTGACGCTCCGCGAGACCCTCGTAGGTCAGGACCTTCCACGGGTACTCTTCGAGGTCTATCTCGCCGTCCTTGGCGCGGGCCAGCATCTCCTCGTCCACCTTCTCGGGCGCGAGGGCGTCGAGTTCGTCCAGATTCTCGGGGTCGATGCGGTCGATTCGCGGGTCGGGTGCCAGCAGGTCCTGCACCTGCTCGAAGTCCACGGTGTCGTGGAAGTTGCGCCACGTGATTCCCTCGGTCCGGAGGAGCTTCCGACAGACCTCCCGCCTGTTCTCGGTGTTCTCGATGTACTCCCACAGCTCCTTGCCGAGTTGGTAGGGGTTCAGCCCCGGCGAGTTCAGCACGCGGGCCTGATGGTCGGCGTACAGCAGGAACTCGTCGTCGCCCGCGAACGCCTCCTCGCCCATCATGACCGACTCCCAGTAGGCGGCCCACCCCTCGTTCATGACCTTGGTGAGCTTCTGAGCCGCGAAGTAGTACGATTCGGCCCGGAGCATCTCCAGAATCTCCTTCTGCCACTCGGTCATCTCCTCGGCCTTCCCGGAGTCGTCGTCGTAGGCCTTGCCGTGGTCCCGGAGGAACGCGAGTACGTCCATCTCGGGTTCGTCCAACTCGCCCGCGTCGGCCTGCTCGTCCATCCACTCCTCGTCGAAGACTTGGCGTTTCACCTCGTCGCTGAGGTCCATCTCGTCCAGCTTCTCGGCCAACTCGTCGTCTATCTCGTCGTCGTCGGCATCGTCTCGGCGCTCGAACTGGCGCTTGAACGGTTCGTGCTGGTCGATGTTGTCTTCGAGACACAGCACGCTGTCTATCCACTGTTCGACCGCTTCGCGGTCGATTTCGGGGTCGGACATGTACTCCTCGATGCGCCGGGCGTGGCGTTCGAGCATCGCCGCGGCGTCGAGTTGCTCGGCGAACATCCGGTACCAGCGGTTCTTCGCGAAGAAGTCGGCGTGGGCCTCGACGTGGGTGATGACCGCCTTCTGGTCGGCGACGGCGTTGGACTCCTGCAGGAAGGCGTGAGACGGGTCGTCGTTGATGACTATCTCGAAGGCCTTCCCGCCGGTGTACTGGCCCTGCTTCTGCTGGCGGTCGTACTGCATGCCCCACCGCCAGTGCGGGTACCGCTCTTGGAAGCCGTTGTACGCGATGAGTTCGTTCATCTCGTCGTAATCGACCACCCAGTAGTTCACGTCGTAGGGGTCCAGCCCGAGCTTGTGGGCCAGATTCCGGGCCTCGTCGGCCGGTTCCTGCAACGGTTCGGCGGCTTTCTTGGTTCGGGGTCGCTCTCTCATAATCGGGCCTCCGCGGTGTGCGTCGGCGTGCGTTGTCGGGTCACGATTCGGCCTCCGTGCTGAGGATTTCGTAGATGGCGTCGGTCACGTCCTCGGGACTGTTGACGTAACTGACCGCCACCTCGTTCGACTCGCCGAAGTGGTCGTCTACCTCCTCGGCGTGGGTCGCGTTGATTGCCTTCCCGTCGGGTTGGGTCTCGACGTAGGCGTGGAGATTCGCCGGAATCTCGTCCATCAGCGGGATGACGTTCTCGCTGGTGTCGTTCCGGGAGTTCTCGCTGTCGCCCGCCGCGAAGACGTAGCGGTTCCAGTCGGTCCACGGGTACCGCTCGTCCAAGATGGCGGCCGCGAGTTCGTACGCCGACGAAATCTTGGTGCCGCCGCCCGACCGGATGCCGAAGAACTCGTCGCGCTGGACCTCCCACGCCTCGGCGTCGTGGGCGATGTAGACGAACTCGGCGTTGTCGTACTTGCCGGTCAGATACCAGTCCAGCGGCGTGAACGTTCGCTCGACCAACTCGCGTTTCTTCTCGCGCATCGAGCCGGACACGTCTCGGATGTTGACGACGACGACGTTCTTCTCGCGCTCCTCGATAATCTCGGGGTAGCGGTACCGCTCGTCTTCCTTCCGGAAGGGGACGTGGGTGATGCCCTCCTCCTTTATTTTCTGGGCAGTGCTTCGGCGAGTGACGCTCTCCTCGACCTCCTCGATGGAGTCGTAGGTCGTCCTCTCGTCGTCGGGAATCTGGCGGTAGGCCTCTTCGAGCCAGTGTTTCGAGACGTTGATGCTGTTCTCGCGCGCCCACGAGAACGTCTTGTCTGGCCCCCAGCCGTCTATCTTTAGGACTTCTTCGAGGAAGTCCGGGTCGAAGTCCATCGCCAGCTTTCGCTTCAGGCCCTCCTTGAACATCCGCTCGAAGTCGAGGGTGGAGTCCGGGCCGGTCCGAGTCATGTCGGTGAAGTCGCCCTCCTTCTCCTCGATGACCTCCTTGCCCTTCGGTTCGAGGTCCAGCCCAAGCTCGTCGTCTAGCTCCTCGGCGAACTCCTCGGGGTCCATCTCGTAGTAGTCGTGGTCGCCGCTCTCGTCGCCGGGGTCGCCCTCCTCGTCGCCGTCGCCGGGTTGGGGCTGTGGCTCGCCCACGGGGTCGCCCACGTCGGGTTCGCCCTGCCCGATGCCGCCCTTGTCGCGCTGGTCGTAGGCGAACTCCGGCAGGTCCACGATTTTGATGGGGATGTTTATCTCGTCGGGCAGACTCTGGCCGAGGTCGCCGTACTGGATGAAGTCCGCGAGGTCCTCTCGCTTGGCCTCGCCGACCTCTCGGTACCGTTCTACGTCGTCTCTCAGTCCCATTTGTAACTCACCTGACTCATGACGTGTTGGCTGGTCAACTCGGCCGACGCCTCGCTGTAGCCGAACATCTCCACGAGGTTGTCGATGGTCTCGGCTTTCACCGCGGCCGTTTCGGTGTTGCCGGGCGGGTCGGCCCACTGGTTCGGGTCGAAGTCCTCGTACACCCGGCGCACGTCGTCCCAGTCGTAGTTCGCCAGCACCGTCTTGATGATGGGAATCTCCTTTGGGTCGATGTCGGCCGCCTCGAACCCCTCGTCGCGGTTCTCCCACGCGTGGCGGTTCAGCGCGGTGATGACCTTGTTGCGCCGGAACTCCTCGACCGCCGGAGTCGGCGCGTGGTCGCCGTCGTAGCTCTCGGGCGAGAACCGGCCCAGATGCTCGGTCTCGAACACCTTCATCTTCAGCGGGTCGGGCTCGACGCGCTCGCCGCGGTCGTTCTCGACGCGCTCGTCGGTCGCCCACGCGTAGACGTGTTCGATGTACTCCTCGACGGTCTCCTCGTCAACGCGCTTGTCGGCCATTATCGCGTCCAGCACGTCCTCCTCTTGCTTCTGGAAGACGTGATTCTTGACCGGGACGAGTCGGTTCTCGTACTCGGTGCGTTCCGCGGTCGAGAAGACCGGCGCGCCGGTCAACTCCTCGGCCATCGCGTTCAGGATGTCGCGGGGCATGATGACCTCCTCGACGGCGTAGTCGGCGTGTGCGCGCTCGCTCTCGTCGTTCAGCAGGTCGGCGATAACGTCGCGGGTGTAGGTCACCGGAATCCCCTGCTCGCCGTCGTCGGCGTCGTCGTCGAAGTCGAAGTCGTCGGCGTCGAGGCGGTCGTCGCCGTCCAGCAGGTAGCCCCGGTCGAACAACTTGGCCTTGTCCACCAAGTCGAGTCCCGCGGGCACGTCCTCGCCGTCGAGGCGCGTCACGACGCTGTAGAGCGCGGCGGCCTCGATGGCGTGGGGCGCGAGTTCGCGCTGCCCGACGCCCGCGCCGCTCTCGTCGTTGCGGACCTGCACCGAGAGCGGTTCCCGAATCAGGGTTTCGAGTTCGTCGTAGCTCTCGGCCTTCCACACGTCGGTCTCGTTGGTCAGTTCGCGCCGGATGAGTTCGGCTTCGAGACTCAGGTTGGTGAGGTACTTGAAGCGTCGCCGGTCGAGGCGGCGCTTGAGCGCCTTCAGCGGGTCCGCGCCGCCCGCCTCGGCGTGCTGATTGAGTTGGGCCTCCAAGTCCGGGTTGGAGATGATGAGGAGTTGCGTGTCGATGTCCATCTGGATGCCCTTGTCCAGTTTGACGGTCTTCTCGTCGGGGACGTTGAGGAGCTTCTGGAGCAGGTCGGCGTGTTGGGCGGCGTCCTCCACGATGGTCAGCAGGCCGTTGCCCTGCGAGAGGACCCCGTCGTAGCTGAACGCTTGGGGGTTCTTGCGCCCGCGGGAGTCCAGTTCTTGGAGCATCCCGCGCATCCACGACCCGACGAGGCGTTCTTTCGGCGGGCCGGAGTCCTCCGAGTGGAGGACGCCGATGCCCGTGCCGATGTCCACGACGTAGTTCTTCACGCGGAGGTGATTCGGGTCGGTGATGGCGCTGAACAGGTCGTCCTCGCCGGTTCGGCGGTACTGCTCTTCGAGGTAGTCGTAGGCCTCGCGGCTGAAGGGGTCGAGCGCGCTATCGACTTTCAGGTCGATGTGGTCCTCGACGCCCTCGTTGATTCGCGCGAGGATGTCCTCGCGGACCTCCTCGGGAAAGACCGTCAGGGGGTTGGTCTGGACCGGACTCGGGAACCAGTTCTCCTCGTCGGCGACCGCGCGCTCGTCGCCGTAACTCAGGCTCCGGGCCTCGCTCGCGCTGGCGATGTTCCACTCGACGGTGTACCGGCGGCCCTCCTCGGTCTTCGAGAACTCCCGGAGTCCGTTGACGAGACACCGCTTCAGTTCGGACTTGCCGGTCGCGGTCGGCCCGTCGAACCAGATTATCTTCTCGGCCTTGCCGCGCTCGGCCGCGATGGAGCGCAGGTCGTCCACGAAGGCGTTCAGGACCTCCGTGTTGCCCAAGATGGCGTGTTCGCCGTCGTTGTGCGGGTCGTCGAAGAAGACGTACCGCTCTTTCTCGTCGCCCTCCTCGACGACGGTCCGGGTGCCCATCGACTCGATGGCTTCCAGTAGGTACTTGCTGGCGTGGGCCGCGACGGTCGGGTTCTCGAAGGCCTCGTCCACGAAGTCGGCGAGGCCCTTCGGCTCCTCGTAGGTCTCCCGGAGTTCGCGGTCGGCCGCCTCGATGAACTCGTCGCCGTCGGGCGTCTCGTCGGGGCGGGAGGACTCCTCGCGGCCGGTGGCGTCGCGGCCGGTCCGGTCGTCGTGGCCGGTGGCGTCGCGGCCGGTCCGGTCGTCGTGGCCGGTCGCCACGGTTAGTCCTCCATCTCCGCGCGGGCCACCTCGGCTCCGGCGAACTCCAGCACCTCCTTCGCGCCCTCGCGGGAGTAGCCTTGATCGACGAGCGCCTCTATCCACGCGTTCTGCTCGTCGTCGTCCATCTCGTTGGACGAGACCAGCGCCGAGAAGTTGATGTTGTGCTTCTTGTCCTCCCAGAGCTTGCGCTCCAGCGCGCGGCGCAGGCGGTCGTTGTCCTGCGGGTCGAAGGGCGAGCCTTCGCGGGCGCGACGGGAGACCCAGTTGCTCACTTCCTGCCGGAAGTCGTTCTTCCGGTCGCGCGGGATGTCGAGTTTCTCCTCGACGGCCCGGAGGAAGCTCTCGTCGGGTTCCTGCTCGCGGCCCGTGAGTTCGTCCTCCACGGTGTCGTCGTCGATGTACGCCATCACGTGGTCCATGTACTTCTCGCCTTGGCGCTGAATCTCCTCGATGTCGTAGGCCAGCGCGTGGCGCACGTCCTCGATGGCGCGGTCCTTGTACTCCTCGCGGACCATTTCGAGGTAGCGGTAGTAGGTGTCGAAGTTCTCCTCGGGGATGGAGCCGTGGTTTTCGAGGTTCTCCTCGAAGTGGTTGAACACCGATAGGGGACTCAGGAACCCGCGGTCGCGGTGGGTCGAGTTCATGATGGCCTCCGCGATTTCGTCGCCGATGAACCGGGCCGAAACCCCTTCCATGCCCTCGCCGATGTCGGCGGACTCCTCGCCCTCCTCGCGGAGCTTCTTCACGTCCACGTCCTCGCCGTCCTTTATTTCGCCGTTGTAGGCCTTGACCTTCTGCATCAGGTCCACAGTCTCGCTGTCGGGCTCCTCGATGCGGGTCAGGACGCCGAACAGCCCCGCCATTTCGAGGGTGTGGGGCTCGATGTGAACGTCGGGCACGTCGGCGTTGAACAGCATCTTCCGGTAGATCTGGGACTCCTCGTCGTATTCGAGGACGTACGGGAAGTCGATGCGCTTGGTCCGGTCGTTGAACGCCTCCATCTTCTCGTCGCCCTTCTTGTCCCGGTACTCGGGCATGTTCGTCCGGCCGACGATGACTTGGTCGATGTCGATTCGGGGGTTGTTCTTCGGCTTGATGGTCTGCTCTTGGGTGGCGTGGAGGAAGTCGTAGAGGAACTCCCGCTGGAGTTTGAGTAGCTCCTCGCCGCTGAAGATGCCCCGGTTGGCGTTACAGAACGCCCCCGAGTAGTCGAACGCGCGGGGGTCAGACTCGCCGTAGATGGCGATTTTGCTGTAGTTCACGTCGCCGGTCAGCTCGGTCTCGTCTTGGTTCTTCTTGTCCTTCGGCTCGAAGGTCTCGACTGCTTGGCGCTTGTTCTCGTCGGCGGTCAGGCGGACGACCTCGACGTGGTTGTCCAGCACCTGCTTGATGTCGTCGTCGTAGTGAGCCAGCAGTTCGTCCATGTAGAACGCCGACGCGGGGTCGAGACTCTGCTCGTTCTGGATGGTGTAGGGCGCGTCGAGATTCTCGTTCAGGTCGTCGACGACGCGCTGGCGCTGGTCCACCGGGAGGAGAACGAGCGGGTCTTGGTTCATGGGCGACCGAACCGTGTCGTCGGCCGGGTCTTGGTCGTGAATCACGTCACAGAGGTTCGTCCACCGGTACGTGTACATCCGACCCTCGTCGCTGAGGGTGTAGTCCTCGAAGTAGGTCCGGACCTGCCGGTCGAAGTCGGACTTGCCGGACCCGACCGGACCCAACAGGAGCTTGATACGCTTCTCCGGGCCGAGACCCCGCGCGCCGGACTTCACTTTGTTCACGAACTCGTGGATTGCGCGGTGAATCTCGTGGCCGTAGAAGGTGTTCTCGCCGTCGTGAAGCGGGTCCTCGGAGGCCAGCAAGTACTCGACTACCCCGGCCTCCTCGTCGTACTCGGTGCCGTAGTAGTCGAACATGTCGGCGACCCGCTGGTGGGCGTTTCTGGCGATTTTGGGGTCCTCGTACACCTCGTCGAGATACCAGTCGAAGGATTTGGTCTCGCGGAGGTCTTCGGGCATCGATTCTTGGTACCGCTGGCTGAGTTCTTCCAGTGATTCTGTCATCGTATCACGTGTTTCGTTGGGAGAGTCGCGAGAGCGCGAACGGCTGACCGGTGGTTCGGGCGGTCCGCGATCGGAATATGTGGTAGTCGTACACGCACAAAGAGGTATCGGCCAGTCCGACGACTGACAGTTTCTGGCAGTCTCGGCGCTGTCCATGCCAATTGCCCCTTCCAACCCCGTCGGTCCCGCTCGTTCGCGGGACGCTCGCGTGCTGGCCGTTCATGTGCGTGCCATCCCCACACCTCATTCACTGCGACGGGACATCGGAGGGCGACAGGATTCGGGCGGACGTGAATGGGTATTGGTAGGTGTTATCGAGTACCGCGTGGGTCGGTACCACCGATACTATTTAATAGATGGGATGAAGCGATATATAATTGTTGGCTCGTTGCAAAAAGCTGTTAAGATGAATTAATAGTATTGAAAACGACGACTGACGCGGGAGAGCGACATCGAGCTATTCGTGGTACGTGGTAACTCCTAACAGGTTTAAGTTCGATTCGCCCGCCTCTCCTACTCGGATGCCGACATCTCCGTACCGCCGTATCCGCTTCGGCCCTCCTCGCGGCGAAAAATCACGCGATGGGGGCGAAAACGTCGGTCCAGATTTTGAACAGAAGCCAGAGTACGCCCAGCACCGTCTCGACGATCACGAGTATCTGGAACCAAGTGATACCGTCGCTCGATGGGGTAGTTGGATTCGTCATGTAGCTGGCGCTCTCCGTTTCGGTCATTTCTGTCACTCGATACCGACACAAAACGCGGTCGTCTGGAACCCTCCGAGTAGTTTCCGCCGGAGGCGACGATTAATCCTTGACGAGCGAACTGATATACCTGTCGCCGGTTACGACGTTCCACACTCTCGACCGGTTTGGCGAATTCGTCCGCGGAGACCACCGCCGCGGGGTTCACTGCCAACGAGTGCGCGCCCTCTTTATATATCGCCTCGTGAACCGGTCGCCGTCGGTCGATAGCGACCGGTAAGGCTTCTCCGACGGCGACCGGCAAGGTCTTCCCCGACAGGACCGAAACGAGGAGTATGAGCGACGGCGACGAGTCGAGCGACGCCGATTCTCCCGAGACCGGCGACACGGAACCCGACCTGCCCGAGGAGTGGACGGTCTGGAACGACGAACCCGGCGGGAGACGAATCCTCGCCTACCGCCCGGACGTGTTCGACGCCGACCAGTTCCCCGCGGCGTGCATGCCGACGCTGTACGTCGCCGCCGGACAGCCCAACCGACCGGCCTCGGAAGCCGAGTACGGACGGACGAACGTCTGGCGCGTCGAGTTCTTCCTCGAACCGGAGGTCGAACTCGTGCCCGCACGCACGCGAGACACGAGAGAAGAGGCGATAGCCGAGGCCCGCGACCTCGCGGCCGAGTTCGCTCGCGGGGAACTGGACTACCGCGGCGCGTATCAGGTCCCCCGCGAGGAGTACCTCGACGAGTTGGACGAGTTGACGGGCCGCGCCGACCCGGAGTGAGGACGAGAGTCTTAACCGCGAGGCCGCCATATCGGTTCGCATGTCTTCCATCACCCTCATCGGAACCCGCCTCGCCGACCCCGGACAGGAGTTCGTCTATCAGGGGGCCTCCTCGGCCTGCGAAGGCTGTCCGTATCGCGACCAGTGTCTCAACCTCTCGGAGGGCGTGCGCTACCGCGTCAGCGACGTGCGCGACGGTGCCCAGACCCTCGACTGCGCGGTCCACGACACCGGCGTCACGGCCGTCGAGGTCGAACCGGTCGGGATGAAGGCCAACGTCCCGGCGAAGAACGCCTACGCCGGGAGCAAGGCGAGTCTCGCCGGGCCGTGTCCCCACACCGAGTGTCCGAGCCACGAGTACTGCGAACCGGTCGGCGCGGATTTCGACGAGGACTACCAGATCACCGAGATTTTAGGCGACCCTCCGCACGACTACTGCATGCTCGACCGAGACCTGACATTAGTCGAGTTCGCGGCGAAAGACGAGTGACCTCTCAAAAATTCCAGTAATGGCGACGGGCCGATTTCGGATTCCCGTCGAAAATCAGTAGTAGATGAATTCGTCGTTGACGAGAACGTACACCTCGTCGGCGAAGTTCACCGATACGTTCGCCGGGTCGGCGGTGGTGGAGATCTCGTCGAACCTGTCACCGTCAAAGTTGACGGTTCCACCGAACTGAATCGTGCCGTTCTCCGATTGGAAGTACGTGTCACTCTCGATGCTCCCGTCTTCGCCCTCCACGTACGCGCTCGGGAACTCAATCTCGTAGTTCTGTGGCCCGGTCGAGGTATTCTTGGGTTCGACTCTGATTACGGTATCGTACGTCGCCGCCGATGCCGAACCGGTGACGCTAGCGAGTCCGGCACTACCGACGGTTGCCGCGGCGATTCCCTTCTTCAGTACCGAGCGTCGGGTTTCGGACATTGCAGTTGGAAATATTACTATCTTAAGTTATAATTTTCTAACTAACAAATTAGTATCTAAGAAAAAATTTTAAAATGAAATATATTTTCTGCCTCTCGTGAGGTGCCGTCGAATCGCTGACCGAAACCTAGATTCTTTGTCGTGTAGCCCGTGTCGGGCGTATGGCCGCCGACGAGGAGACGCCGGACGCCTCGACCTCGGAGGCCGATGCCACGCCGGAGCGAATCGTGGACATCAGCGAGTCGCTCATCCGGTACGTCGAGGTGGTCGCGGCGCTCGTGTTGGTCGTTCTGTTCGCCATCGGCGTCTTCGACCTCGCGTTGCAAATCGTCACCAGCGCCCTCGGCGGCGACATCACCGACCCGCTCGTCGTCGTCGGGTTCATCGACACCGCGCTGTTGCTGTTCATCATCGTGGAGGTGTACCAGACCGTCGTCGCCTACACCCAAGAGAGCGACACCCGACGCATCGTCAAGTTAGTCATCTACACGGGCGTCATCGCGATGGTCCGGAAGGCCATCATCTTCCGGACCGGCGAGTACAGTTCCGAGCGCGCCGCGCTACTGGCCGCGGCCGCTTACACCATCATCATCCTCGGGTTGGCCGTGTTGCTCCTCGTGGAACGGCGGACCGGCAAGTAGGGGACGCCGGGCCGAAGACGACACCCTCGACGGGAAGCTTATTTTAGCGACGGGGCACTACCGTACGGTATGATACCACTCGAAGAGGCGGTGACTGCTCGCCTCGAATCCCACGGCGAGCGGTTCGAGGTGCTAGTAGACCCGGACGCGGCGCTCGAAATCAAGCGCGGCGACTTCGACGGCGAACTCGAGGACGTTATCGCGGCAGAAGACGTGTTCGAGAACGCGAGCCGCGGCGACCGACCCGCCGAGTCGGCGCTCGAGGAGGTCTTCGGGACGACCGACCCGCTCGAAATAATCCCGCAGGTCATCACGGACGGGGAGATTCAGATTACGGCCGAACAGCGCCGCGAGATGCAGGAACAGAAGCACAAGCAGTTGGTCAACCGCATCACGCGCAACGCGGTCAATCCCCAGATGGACAACGCGCCCCACCCGCCCGAGCGCATCGAGTCCGCGCTCGAAGAGACCGACTTCCGCGTGGACCCGATGGAACCCGTCGAGACCCAAGTGGACGACGCGCTCGACGCGCTCCGGCCGGTCATCCCGATTCGGTTCGACGAGGTCACCGTCGCGGTGCAGGTGCCCGCCGACTACGCCGGGAGCGCGCAGGCGAAGATTCGCCAGTTCGGCGACCTCGAACGCGAGGAGTGGCAGAACGACGGCGGGTGGGTCGGCGTCCTCACGTTCCCCGCCGGGATGCAAAACGAGTTCTACGACCTCGTGAACGAACACACCAGCGGCGAGGCCGAGACCCGCATCATCAAAGACGAGGACGACATCAGCATGCGGTAGATGGCACTCGTAGACGTGCTGGCGTACGACCAGCCGGACGGCGAGACCGCGTACCGGGCGGTCGAAGCGGGCCGTGCTGGCGACATCGTCGCCGCCCACGAAGACGAGCTACGGAAACGTCGGCTCGTTCTCCTCGGGTTCGCGGCGGTAGCGAGCGCCGCGGCGCTCGGCTACACGCTGTTGATAGTCCAGCGACCGCTGTTCGGACTGGTCGCCGCGCTGGGCGCGTTCGGACTGACGCTCTATCAAGTGTCGAAAATGAGGCGGTTCGTGCCGAGCGTCGCCGCGGAGGGCGTCGAGCGGCGGGACGCGGCCGAGGAGTACGACTTCGAGACTATCCCTTCCGGAAGCCGAGCAGAAAGCCGCCGGTGAACCCGGCACCGACCGAGAGCGTCGAGAGGATGGTCGTCACCCACGACGGCGGCGCGCCGCCTTGGGCGCTCTCGCTGGCCTTCAGCGCGCCCGCGGTGAGCTTGTTCCAATCGACGGTGAGGATGCCGCGCGATTCGAGGAACTTGAACAGGGCGAGTTCGAGACCGACGATGATGGCCAACAGCTTCGCTATCTTCTTGGCGGCGAAGCCGATGACGCCACCCACGACGGCTCCGGACCCGAATTCGAGTCCGAGTTGCTGGGGGTCGAGTTGCATAGGCAGGAATGGCTCATTGATAGGTTAAGGTTCTTGTGGTAAGATTGGGCGCGCGTTAAACCGACGAGTAGACGGAGCTGAACGACGCTGGGTCTCGAAACGCCGACTCGAGGCGCTCGGCGAAGCGGCCGACCGACGCATGAGTCAACTACCCCACCCTACTCGCTCGCGCTGACGCGCTCGCTTCGTTGAGGGTGGGGCTTGCCGGTGGATTCAACCTCTGACTCTGTGGCAGAGTACGAGACAAATCCTCGGTTCGGTTTCACAGTCCCCGACTTCAGGGCGAGTTGACTGTCGCCCGTCCGCCGTGAGTCATGTCGCCCACGACGGACAAACCGCCAGCCCACGTTCTTCGCCGCGTTATAATCCGCGTTCGCCGTCGCACCGCACTTTTCGCACTCGAAGAAGTCGCGTTCCGTGCGGTTGCCATCACTCGTGTGCCCGCACTCACAACACCGCTTCGACGTGTTCGCCGGGTCAACGTATACGACCTCGATACCAAGTTCGTCGGCCTTGTAACCGACGTACTGGACGAGTTGGGCGTGCGCCCACCGGTGGAATTTACGCTTGCTCGGCATCGAGTCGCGGATGTGGGTCAAGTTTTCGAACGCGATATGCGTGCAGTCGTAGGTGACTGCCTCCGCGAGCAACCGATTCGACACCCTGTGCAGGTAGTCACGGTTGTAGCGTTCTTCACGGTTGCCACGCTGGACGAGCGTGCGATGCGCGGACTCGGTGCCTGTTTCTTGGAGGCCCCCACGCACGCGCTCGAACTCGTGGTGTTCGTGCAAGAGTTCTTGCCCTGACTCGAAGTGTGCTGTACTGGTGACGGCGAGGTTTTCGATACCGAGGTCAACCCCGAGAACTGTCCTGTCCTCGGCGGGAGACTCATCGGCATTGGGTTTCGGCTTACGGAAGCCGAGATGCAAATAGTAGTTACCGTCACGCGCTGTCAGCGTCGATTCCGTGACTTCCCACTCGTCGTTGTCGAGGTATTGGTACTGGTGGCCGTTTTCGTCGTCGGGCAGTACCAATTCACACCGCACTCGACTGTCAGTAGTGGCGAGTGAGACGGTGTTGTCATCGAACAGGGTCATCGTGTTGGCGTCGTATTTCACCGTAGGTGCGGTGAACTCGGGTTTCGAGTAGGTGCGACCCTGTTGTTTGCGTTCATCGACGCCTTTCAGGGCTTGTGCGGCTTGGAAGCACGCAAGAATGGCGTGTTGACTCCCGAGACGTGTCTCGTCACGAACATCGTGGTAGGCGAGCGACTGGAGTTTGCGTTTGCGGGTTTCGTAGTGCTCCCAGCCGATGTCCGTAGCGATGTCCGCACCTATGCGCCACTCGTCGATGGTGTCTTCGAGCAGGTCGGCCTGCTCAGGAGATACGGAGAGGCGTGTTATCGCGGTGCGTCTCAGGTAGCTGTCATCCGCCACAAATTCAAAGAAGAGTTATGATTAGTTAATAGTTGGTGTTTGGCTGTTTGTGAGTGACGCGCTCCTCCCTGCCCTACTGCGTCCTCAGAACGCTTCGCGTTCTGATGTGCGAACGAGAGCGTTGCTCTCATTAACGCTACTCGACCTTCGGTCTGCGTTACTCGTTGAGGACGGGGACTCCGCGCTACCGCACAGTTGAAATGGAATGGGACCGTAGCGTCCGCGTATGGGCAACGTGGCTCGGCGAACCGAGGTGAAGGCCCGGCGAGGTTGACGCCCGCGAGACCGCCGTCGTCGGCGTGGACATCAGCGGCCGCCACGAGGAGTCCGGCGAGTACCTGATGGTCGCGGCGGCGGTGTACGCCGCCGTCGGCACGAACCGACTCCGATCGGTCGAGGGGATGGGGTTCGCCACGAGCGAGAATCCGCCCACGTTCGAACATACCGCCCGCGTCGTCGCGGGCGCGGTCGAAGAACTGCCCGAACCGCCAGACGGCCCCGTGGTCGCCGAGCGCGGCGAGTTCTACGAGGAGCCAGCGGTCCGCGTCGAGCAGTTCCTCGGCCCGAGTTTCAAGTACGTCGAGAGTATAGCCGAACGCAAGACCGTGCAAGCCGCACACCACGCCGCGTACGCCGCCCGAAAACTGTTCCTATGAAAGCGATAATCGTCAAGCGAGTCGATTCCGGCACGCCAGACACCGAAGAGATACGCGACCTCGCCCGCGCCGCGGGCTACGAGATAGTCGGGGAGTTCACCCAGTCACGGAAGGAGGACTCGGCGCTACAGGTCGGCGAGGGGAAGGCCGCCGAAATCGGGGCCGCGGTCGCGGAGACCGGCGCGGAAGTGGTCATCTTCGACAACGAGTTGGGTCCCTACCAGACGTACAATCTCGGCCAGAAGTTCCCCGCCGAGACGAAGGTCATCGACCGGTTCCGGCTCATCCTCGAAATCTTCGGCCAGCGCGCCCAGACCCGGAAAGCCCAACTGCAGGTCGAGTTGGCCGAGTTGCGGTACGAACTACCGCGCGCCGAGGCCAAGACCAGCCTCGCCAAGCGCGACGAGCGGCCGGGGTTCATGGGGCTGGGCGAGTACGACGAGAGCCGCGAGCAGGACATCAAAGACCAGATTTCGAACATCAAGGACGAACTCGACTCCATCGCCCGGACCGAGGCCGACCGCCGGGACCGGCGACGCGAGTCCGGATTCGACCTCGTGGCGATGGCTGGCTACACGAACGCCGGGAAGTCCACGCTGATGCAGAGCCTCGCGGCCGACATCGAGTTGGGCGAGAACGAGGAGTTGCACCCGGACCTCGACACGACCGCGGAAGCACAGGACCGTCTGTTCACCACCTTGGGCACCACCACGCGGAAGATGGACATGGAGCGACGGGACGTGTTGCTGACCGACACGGTCGGGTTCATCAGCGACCTGCCCCACTGGCTGGTCGAGTCGTTCAAGTCCACGCTCGACGCGGTGTACCACGCCGACCTCGTGTTGCTCGTCGTGGACGTGAGCGAACCGGTCGAGGAGATACGCGAGAAGTTGGTCACCAGCCACGACACCCTCTACGAGCGCAACGAAGCGCCCATCGTGACCGTGCTGAACAAGATAGACGCGGTGGAAGACGACGAACTCGCCGAGAAGGCCGAGGCGCTGTCGGCGCTCGCGCCCAACCCCATCGCGGTCTCGGGCAAGGAGCAGATAAACCTGACCGACCTGCGCGAGCGCATCGACGCCGAACTCCCCGACTGGCAGCGCGAGAAACTGGTCCTGCCGATGACCGAGGACACGATGAGCGTCGTCTCGTGGGTCCACGACCACGCGCGAGTCAACGACGTGACCTACGCCGACGACGAGGTGGTCGTGGACTTCGAGGCCCGGCCCGCCATCGTCGAGCAGTCCAGAGCGAAGGCCGGGGAGTTGGCGAGCGCGCTCTCGGCCTGACTGCCGGTCGTTTTCGCTCCGACAACGCTCGTTACGCCGTCCGTAGCCGCCGGTAACGGCCATGTCGCCGGTCGTATCTCCGATTGTCTCGCCGCCCGCGTTCGACCAGAGTCAATAACAAAGTGGTCCCGACCGTCAGTCACGCACGGCAGGGGTGGCCGCGCCCGGCGCGTCGGACGCTCCGTCCCGGACGATGGTCAGCGACCGAACGCGGAGGGATTCGGAGACCGACGATTCGCGCACTCGGGAGCGACTGGTCGCCGCGGCCGCCCGCAATCGCCGTCGCAGATATGCACTCTACTACCTGCATCAGCGGTCCGGTCCCGTCGCCGTCGCCGCCCTCGCGCGACAGGTGGCGGCGTGGGAGCGGACCGCGACGCCCGACGAGGTGGCTTCGGAACTCGCCGAGCGAGTCGCGTCGTCACTCCGGGAGCGTCACCTCCCGGCGCTGGCGGACTCCGGACTCGTCGCGTACGACGCCGACGCCGACCGGGTGGTGGGAACCGTGAGCGACCCGACGGCCGAGGTCCTGCTGGCCAACCACCCCCGGACGCGACTCCCGTGGTACAAGGTCTACCTGCTCGTCACGGTTCTGTCGGCCGGACTCCTCGGGTTGGTGCGACTCGACGTGCCGCCGTTCGACGCGGTGGAACCCATCGCCGCGGCCGCGCTGGTCGTCGCCCTGTTCGCGGTGGCGAGCCTCGGCCACTGGTACGACGTGTACCGCTGGCGTCGCGCGACCGAGGAGATGCCCCCGGACTTCGCCGTCACGCTCGACGAGGAGGTCCGGTATCGGGAGTCGTTGGACGACCTCGACGAGTCCGACGGCGAATCCGGGATCGAGTCGGAACGTGACGCGGACGGTGAACCGGCCGATGAAGGGTCGGCCGACGACCGCGGAGGCTGACCGGGCGTCGTGACGCCGCCCGTCGCCAGATCGTGCGATTTAGGTGTCGGAGAGCTGTCTATCACAGCATGTTCCCGTCGTTCGACACCCTCCGCGAGACGTGGGCGGACTCGACGGACTTCGACTCGGCGCGCCGGAAATTCGCGGTCCTCTGCCTCACCGCTGTCTTCGGATGGGTCGTCTCGTGGGAACTCTCCGCGCTCTGGGAGGCGCTGTTCGGCTACTCGTCGTTCGTCACGGTGACGAGTACGGCCGTCGCCTTCTGCGGTCTCTACGGGGTGTTCGGCTACGCCGAGACGGCGTTCGGGTCCCGCGAGCGACCGTGAGGACGGTCACAGTTCTCGTTTCTGCTTCTCGACCACGCGCACGTCTTCGATGCCCGTGTCGGGATACTGCCCCTCGGCGTCCTTCTCGGCGGCCTTCACCATGTCCCAGACGACGTTGAGGCCGGTCGTGACGCCTTCCAGCGCCTCCATCTCGCATCCCGTCTTGCCGGTCGTCTCGACGGCGACTTCGAGTGCGACGCGCTCGTCGTGCAGTTCGAAGTCCGTCTCGACGTTCGTGATGGGTATCTGGTGGCACATCGGGATGGTCTCCCACGTGTGCTTGACCGCTTGGACCGCGCCGACGCGGGCGGTCGCCAGCACGTCGCCCTTGCTCACCTCGTCGTCGCGGATGGCCGCAATGGTCTCGGGTTGCAGGCGAATCGCGCCAGCGGCGACCGCTCGCCGGGCGGTGTCGGGCTTGTCGCCCACGTCCACCATCTGGACCTCGCCCTCCTCGTCGGTGTGGGTCAGTTCGGTCTCGCCGTCGCTCCCGTCTCCGGCGGTTTCACCGCCTCCGTTTCGATGCGCCTCCGTCGCATCGCCGCCCTCACTCATCGTCCTCACCCCAGATTGCGCGGGGAAGCGCGTCCAGCAGGTCCGAGGCCAGCAGACCGTCGCGTCGGTCGTCGTCCAGCAGTTCCGCGGCGCGACCGTTGGCGTACGCCGCCATGCAGGCCGACTCGAAGGGGTCGTGAGCCGCCAGCAGGCCCGCTGTCGTGCCCGCGAGCGTGTCGCCGGTTCCGCCGACGGTCATGCCCGAGGTCCCGGCCCGCGAGACGCGGGTCTCGTCGCCGTCCGAAATCACGTCGTCTTTGGCCTTCGCCAGCACGACGTGGCCGAGGTCCGCGGCGAACTCCTCGACTTCGTCGGCGCGCTCGCGGAGCGCGTCGGCCGACTCGACTTCCGGACCGCCCATCTTGGCCAACTCCTTGCGATTCGGCGTGCAGACGAGCGTGGCGTCGGTCTCGACCTCGGGGACGACCGGGAGCGCGTCGGCGTCCACGACCGCCCGGCCGGAGAACGATTCGAGGAACCGTTTCGCGGCCGCCAAGGTCTCGTCGGCGGTGCCGAGACCGGGGCCGAGGACCACCACGTCGTCGTAGCTCTCGGCGGTGTCCACGAGGTCGGGGACCTGCTCGGGTGCGAGGTGGTCGCCCTCGTAGGCTTGGACGATGAGGTCCTCGGCGTAGCCCTGAATCTGGGGCGCGACCGGGCCGGGCGCGGCGACGAACGAGAGGTTCGCGCCCGCCCGGAGCGCGGCCTGCGCGGCCAGCGCCGGGGCACCGGTGTACGGCCCGCCGCCGACGACGTAGGCGCGGGCGTCCTCGACACCCGACCCGCGGCGGACGGGGCGCATGTCGCCCGGCCCGACGAACTCCTCGGCGGCGGCGGGGATGCCGATGTCCGCGACAGTGACCTCGGCGTCGAGCGAATCGAGGCCGGGCTTCCGGTCGTGGAACGTGACCACGCGGTCGGCTTCGACGGCGGTGCCCTCCGCTTCGCCGGTGTCGGCGTTCACGCCTGAGGGCACGTCTACCGCGACTACGGTCGCGTCGGCGTCGTTGATGCGCTCGGCGGCGGTGGCTTCCGGTTCCCGGAGCGCGCCCGTGACGCCGGTGCCGAGCATCGCGTCCACGATTACGTCGCAGTCCGGGAGGTCGAAGTCCCGCGAGTCGGTGACGGTCTCGGTCGCGTAGTCGCCCCGCCGGAGGGCCGCCCAGTTCTCGCGGGCGATGTCCGTGGCGACGGTCTCCTCGCGGCCGAGTAAATGGACTGAGGTTTCGTAATCCTCCAGAAATCGGACCGCGACGAAGGCGTCGCCGCCGTTGTTCCCGCGTCCGGCGACGACCGCGACTCGCGCGCCGGGGTCGGCGACCGCCCGGACCTCGCGGGCGACCGCGTTGCCGCTGGACTCCATCAACTGCTTCTGTGGCACCCCGAGGGCCGCCGCGTTGGCGTCCACCTGTGCCATCCGCTCGGAGGGTATCATGTCCGGTCGTTGGTCGGCGACGGCGTTAAGTCCTGTCGCTGTCGGCTCACCCGACCACCCGGATGCGCCGCGCGCTCGGCCCCGCTCGCGGTGCTGCGCGGCCGAGCGCGCAGGCGAGGAGGTTCGGGGCGCGGTGCGGTGGCTTCGGGCGCAGTGCGGTGGCGGTGCGGTGGCTTCGGCGCGGTGCGGTGGCGGTGCAGTGGCTTCGGCGCGGTGGCGGTGCAGTGGCTTCGGTGCGGTGGCGGTGCAGTGGCGGTGCGGTCTGATTGGCGTCGGCGATACTGCGGTTCCCGCTGTGGGGCCGACCGAAAGACGGTGACGTGACTTCCGAGATAGAAATACGTAGGTGTTCTAAAAGAAGAAAAATATAGTTCATAAAATTGTATTTATTTCTATATCGGGCAGTTCGACGCTGGCTAGCCAGCACGGATAAGACGCTCGCCGTCCGAAACTGTCGCCGGGGAGAGTACTGATGTCTCACGAGCCGTACCGACGAGGAGGCCGGGAGTATCGACACACCGAGGAGCGCGGGCGGGGCGACCAGCGCGGGAACGACCAGCGGCAGGGCAATCAGCCACGAGGAGACGACCGAAGTCCCGAGCAGGTCGAACAGGACGTGAAGCGTCGGATGCAGGGCGGCGAAAACATCGTCCCCGCAAACAGCGCCGAAGGACGGGACCGCCAGCCCCGACAGTCGGCCCGCGGGCGGCAGGTCAGCGTGCGTTTCGGCGGCGGCTCGCGCCAGCGGGGCAACCACATCCCGCGCGAGCGGGACTCCTCGCAGGACTCGCAGACCGGGCGCGGGCAGTCGGGTGGCCAACGGTCCGGTAGCGGGCAGTCGGCGGGTCGGCAGTCCGGCGGTCGGGAGTCGGACCGACGCTCCTCGGCGTACCAGTCCGGCGGTCGGCAGTCCGGCCAGCGGTCGGCCGGTCGTCAGTCGAGCGGCCAGCAGTTCTCCGGCCAGCAGGGCGCGCAGGACCAGCACCACACACAGCGGAGCCAACAGCACGCGCGAGGTCAGCAGCAGTCGCAGGGCCGCCAGCGTACGCGGGACTTCCAGCAGACGGGCGGTCAACGCCAGTCCGAGCGCCAGCGGACGAGTCGTCACACGCTCTCGTTCGGCGGCGAGTCGCGCCACCGGTCGGGCCACGCCGGGCGACCGGAGGGCGGCGAGCAGTTCTCGCAGTCGGAGCGACGGGGCGGCCAGTCCGAGCGGAGTCAGCAGTCGAACCGAGGCCAGCGACCGAACCGCGACCAGCGACCGCAGGGCCAGCAGTCGGGACGCGGCGCGTCGGCCGAGTCGCCTCGGCGACGACCGTCGCCACAGCAGTCCCACCAACGGGGGTCGTCTCGCGAGGAGTCCCACCGCCAGTCGCCACAGGAGGAGTCTCGTGGCCACTCGTCGCAGAACCAGTCACCCAAGCAGTCGTCTCAGCATCAGCAATCGCCTCAGCATCAGCAGTCGCCTCAGCATCAGCAGTCGTCTCAGCATCAGCAGTCGTCTCAGCACCAACAGTCGCCGCGACACGAGCAATCGTCCGGACGGCGACAGCCCGCCGAGCAACGGCAGTCCTCGGGACAGCGCCAACAGGAGCGACGAACGCAGTCGAAGCAACCCCACCAGCAACCGAGCGGCGGGCAGTCCTACTCCCGGCGACTCGAAGTGACTCGCCAGCGCACCGAGCGCCGGTCCGGCCCGGTTCCGACCGGCCCGGCCGGGACGCCCCAACAGCACGACGAGCGCGGGCGCGAGGAGCGCCAGCAGACGGACCGGCGGTACGGAAGCCGGGAGAGGCGCGCTAGCGGTCGGAGCGACCGGTCCGACCGGTCGCAGGGTGAGACCTACAGCCAGCAGGTCGAGAACCGCGACGCGGACCGGTCGCACGCCGACGAGGAGCAGTATCGCTCCTCGGACCGACGGGACGACCGGTACTGACGACCGCACTCGCCGAACCGAAACGCCGCTATTCTTCGCGTTTCCGGCGGACCGCTTCGTCGCGCGCGTTCTCGCGCACGGTCGGTCGTGGGCGCGACGGGACTCTCGTCGAGGGTCGTTCTACCTCGACTACCGCCGGACGCGAAAGCCCTCCTCGCCCTCGGGGTCCTCGTACTCGACGCTCACGTCGTCCACGTCGGCGGCGGGACTGCCCGTGTGACACCACTCGACCATCTCGCCGACGGTCTCGTCGGGACCCTCGAAGACGGCCTCGACGCGCCCGTCCGAGAGGTTCCGGACCCAGCCGTCGATGCCCTTCTCGCGGGCGGTGTCGCGGGTGTTCGCTCGGTAGTAGACGCCCTGTACCGTCCCGGAGACGAAGACGCGTGCGCGGGTTCGCTCCTCGTCGTCACTTCCGGAGTCGTTCGACATGGCCGGTCGGTCGTTCGTCGCGCTGACGGAAGGCGATTTGGATGGACGCGAATCGGTCACAAGATACAACGGGGGTTCTACCGAGGAGATTGTGGGGGAGACGACGTGAGACAGTACACGACCGAAAGACGGACCGGGAACAGGACCGGGAGAGAGACCGACGACGCGACCGGAAGCGAGACCGGCGGAGCGAACGCGCGAACGGGGGCCGCGACGCTGGTCGGGGGCGCGCTCGCACTCGTCGCGGGGTGGCTAGTGTACCGGCGATTGAACCGGGAATCGAGAGGCTCCCGGTCGGACGACGAGGAGAGCGCGCCCGAGCGCATCACAATCCGACGCGCCGTCACCGTGGGCGCGCCCGCCGACGACCTGTACGAGTTCTGGCGCGACCCGGAGCGACTGACGCGAATCGCGGGGGAGGTCGCGGAGGTCGCCGCCGCGGGCGACGAGCGTCACCGCTGGACGCTGGCCGCGCCGCTCGGCCTGACGGTGGGGTGGGAGACCGAGATACTGGAAGACCGGCCCGGCGAGGTCCTGCGCTGGCGGTCCGAAGCGGGCGCGCTGGTCCCGCACGAGGCGTCGGTGCGCTTCCGCCCCGCACCGGCCGACCGCGGGACCGAGGTGACGCTCGAACTGCTCGTCGACCCGCCGGGCGGGTCGGCGGGCGCGAAGGCGCTGGACCTGCTCGGCGTCGTGCCCGAGACGCTGGCGAGCAAGGCGCTCTACCGGTTCAAGAGCCTCGCGGAGACCGGCGAGATTCCGACGCTCGAACGCAACCCGTCGGCCCGCGGCCGGGGTGATTGGGTGTGAGGGCGCTCTGTTGGGAGGGCGTCGAGGACCTGCGGGTCGAAGACGTGCCCGACCCCGAACTCGTCAACCCGCGCGACGTGGTGCTGGAGGTCGGCCTGACGACGACCTGCGGGTCGGACCTCCACTTCATCGACGGCTACCTCCCGACGATGCGGGAGGGCGACGTTATCGGCCACGAGTTCATGGGCGAGGTCCGGGAGGTCGGCCGCAAGGTCGAGTCGGTCGAGGAGGGCGACCGCGTGGTCGTCCCGTCGTTCGTCGGGTGTGGCAACTGCGGCTACTGCGTGGATGACCTCTGGTCGCTGTGTGACAACACCAACCCGAACCCGGAGCTACAGGAGCCGATTCT
This sequence comes from Halorussus salinus, assembly GCF_004765815.2. Classification (NCBI taxonomy): domain Archaea; kingdom Methanobacteriati; phylum Methanobacteriota; class Halobacteria; order Halobacteriales; family Haladaptataceae; genus Halorussus; species Halorussus salinus. The sequence continues at coordinate 529,404 of NZ_ML974128.1, forward strand.
GGGCTACCCGACCGCGGGCATCTACGGCTACACCCACGCGTTCGGCGGGTACGCTGGCTCGCACGCCGAGTACGTCCGGGTGCCCCACGCCGACGCCAACTGCTTCGCGGTGCCCGACGAACTGAGCGACGAGCAGGCGCTGTTCGCCTCCGACGCGTGGCCCACCGGCTACATGGGCGCGGACTTCTGTGACATCGAGGAGGGCGACACGGTGGCGGTCTGGGGATGCGGCGGCGTGGGGCTGATGGCCCAACAGAGTGCCGCGCTGATGGGTGCCGAGCGCGTCGTCGGCATCGACCGGTTCCCGGAGCGACTCCGGATGGCCAGAAACGAGGCGGGGTCCGAGACCATCGACTACACCGAAGTAGACAGCGTCGTGGACGAACTTAAGGCGATGACCGGCGGGCGCGGCCCGGACGCCTGCATCGACGCGGTGGGGATGGAGGCCCACGGCACCGGCCCGATGCACGCCTACGACGAGGCCAAACAGCGAATGCGACTCCACACCGACCGCGGCGAGGCGCTCCGGCAGGCGATGGTCGCCTGTCGGAAGGGCGGTACGCTCTCGATTCTGGGCGTCTACGGCGTGATGGACAAGTTCCCGCTCGGCGTCGCGATGAACAAGGGGCTGACCATCCGCACCGCCCAACAGCACGGCCAGCGGTACGTCCCCGAACTCCTCGACCACGTCGCGGAGGGCCGGATGGACCCCTCGTATCTGGCGACTCACGAGTTCTCGCTCGAAGAGTCACCTCGCGGCTACGAGATGTTCAAAGAGAAGGAAGACGGCTGTGTCAGAGCCGTTTTCCGGCCCTGAAACGCTCTTTTCTCTCTTCTCGAAAACTCACTCCCGATTCCGCAGGTAGTGGAACACGTACGTCTGGGCGTACCCGGCGTACTCGCCGCCGAACTCCGACCGAATCGCGTCCGAGGTGGCGGCGTACGACCCCCGCTCGCAGTGGGGGTAGTACTCGCCGATGGCGGTCTGAATCCACGTGTCGAGCGGGACCGCTTCGAGATAGCCCAGCGAAAAGAGAAGCACGCAGTCCGCCACCTTGTCGCCGACGCCGACGAACGCTTGTATCTCGTCGCGGGCCTCACGGTAGTCGAGTCCCCGAACGTCGTCAGCCGTCGCCTCGCCCGAGGAGACCAACTCCGCGGAACGCTGGACGTAGGGCGCGCGATAACCTAAGCCTAACTCGCGGAGTTCCTCCTCGGTCGCTCGCGCGAGGCGGTCGGGCGTCGGGTAGGCGTGGTAGGTCTCGCCGTCGAAGACTACTTCGTCGCCGAACTCGCGGGCGAGGGCGGTCTGCATCTCGTGGATGCGCTCGACGCGCATCTGGGCCGAGCAGATAAACGAAATCAGGCAGGGGAAAAACGGGTCGTCCACGATGCGAAGCCCTCGGTAGGCGTCGATGGCCGAATCGAGGAGGTCGTCGTCGGGTATCTCCTCGAAGATGGCCGGGAGGTCGTCGTCGAGCCGGAGTCGCTCGATTACCAGCGAGTCGGCGTCGGTGGTCGCCTCCCACTCGACCACCCCGTCACGCTGGCGGACGCGGACGACCTCGGGGTGGTCGGCGCGGCCCCCGACGACCGTCGAGTACCACGCCGACCCGCCGCTGGGACCGACGGTCTCGTACATCCGGTCGTCCTCCCGTCGCCAGCAGAACGTCTGGCCGCTCTCGACGGTCGCCTGTACGTCTACGCCGCCCGATAGCTTCTCGACCGGTATCGAACCCGACTCCATCGCGGGACCCCAAGCGCCGGACACGGGCAAACCTTTCGCTTTAGGGCCAAAGTTGATACTGTTGGCGCTACTACTTCTATGCGTCATGAACTGCAGAGTTGTCGTGGAAGCCGCGGTTCCGGTCTACGACGTGGAGACGCCGGACGAAGCAGTTCGGATCGCCATCTCGAAGACCGGCGAGTTGCTCAACCCCGACCTCAACTACGTCGAGATCAACATGGGCGAGCGGTCCTGCCCCCACTGCGGGGAGGAACTCGAACCGGCGTTCATCGCGGCCGACGAGAGTTTGGTCGCGCTCGAACTGGAGATGACTGTGTTCAACGTCGAGCGCGAGGAACACGCCTCGCGCATCGCCCGGAAGGAGATCGGCCAGCGTCTCGAAAACATCCCGCTGACCGTCCTCGAAGTCGAAGTCATCGAGGAGGACGACGACGAGGAATCCGAGGCCGAGACCGACGACGGCGACGACGAGTCCGAGGTCGAGACGAGCGACCGCGACGAAGACGACGAGGTCCTGCCGGAGTTCGAGGACCTCATCGAGTAACGTTCGACGCCGTTCGTCTCCGGTCGCGGGGCGCGACCGGCGGGTCCGACTCGGGTCTCCTCGCGGTAACGACTGCTCTGTCTTCTCACGATTCGGGAGTGGTGACCTGACTGCTCTCGGTTTTCGGGAATCGAATCCGTCCAGTTAGGGTCGGAGAAACGTCGTTCGAAGGAGGGAACTGCCGTTCGTAGGAAGACACTACCGCTCACAGGAGAGCGCCGCCGCTACGGTGTGGGGTCGAGGTTCTGAGGAAGCGTCGCGCCGCAGTTCAGTCGGCCTTGGCGGCGACTTTCTCGTCCGCCTCGGCTTCGGTCATCTCGGATGTGATCGCGTTTGCCATCGCGAATACTGCTGCTTTGTGGTCGGTTTTCGATTTATGAATAGAAGTCGGTCGTACGCCGAGAGACTCGTATTCGTCGAAGTCGATTTCCGTGCTGTTCTCCGCCTCGAAGTAGTTCCCGACCTCCGCGAGCAGCCCGTGAAGGTGGATGAGTTCCTGCTTCTTCATAACCAAACGACGCTAACAGTTGCAGGGTTATAGTATTATCTTGAGTCCCGTTAACACGGAGTACGCATTACTCCTCTCGATACCGCCGTAATCGCAGGTGATAGGCAGTAACACGGTATTGGACTATTGTTGCACACAGTTGTATTCGTTTCATGGGGAAATGCAAGCTTGGTCGGGCGTAACGCCCGTTCCGTTCGGATTCGGTGCAAGTCTGAAAAGTTTTTATCGGATTGCACTCGTTGGACCATCTATGGAAGGTTACGACGACCACCTCGAACGGGCGATGGACGAGACTCCCGACATCGAGGAGGGCGGCGACCGCTTCGACGTGCCCGACGCCGACGTGCGTCAAGAGGGCAACGTCACCGTCTACGAGAACTTCCAAGACACGCTCGACGTACTCGGCCGCGACGAGGAGCGCGTGCTGAAATTCCTCCAAGACGAATTAGGGACCAGCGCGCACATAGACGAGAGCGGCCGCGCGCGCCTGACCGGCGAGTTCGGCCAGCGGCGCATCGACGAGGCCATCGACGAGTACGCCGACGAGTTCGTCGTCTGTCCGGAGTGCGGTCTGCCCGACACGCAACTCGAACGAGAACAGGGCGCGCTGTTGTTGCGGTGCGAGGCGTGCGGTGCCCGCTCCGCGACCAGCGACTGACTACTTGAACTGCTTGAGCGTCTCCAAGTCCCGTTCGGTCCGCGTGAACTCCGACATCCGCCGCGAGGCGTGACAGTTCGGGCAGTGGAACGTGTCGGTGGGGTCCGGCAGGTCGTCCGGCGACGCTTCCCAGTCCTTGCCACACTCCGGACAGAGCAACCGCACGTACGTTTCGTTCATACAAAGAACCATGCGCGTGGCTGATAGAAAAAACTTGTCGCGGAGTGCCAACTCGTTGAAACCGCTGGCGTCGTCGTGCCTTCGGTCGTTTTGGCGGTTTCGAACCATCAGCCAGTACGGCTAAGGACGTTCTCGCGCAACCTCCTCGCGGGGGTTTCGAACATGGCTAATCCACACGAGGAACGGCGACGGCGCGACGCGGCGGACGAGGACGAACTACACGAGAGCCGAGAAACTCGTCACCAGAGTTGGACGGAGTTGGACGAGGACCGAAGCGACCAGACGCGACGAGACGACGACCGGACGCGACGAGGAGACCAGCAGACCCGGAGCGGCGACCACCCCGCGGACGAACGACACACGAACGACTACGGGGACGCCGCCGACCGCGACCACGAGCGTCGCACCGGACACCGGACCGGCCACGAGTCCCACGAGGAGGACCGTCGCTCGCGGTCCGACCGCCAGCCGAACCACGACGAGACCGGGCACGGACACGCGAACCGGTGGGGAAGCAACCGGACCCACGGCGGCGACCGAAACGGTAGCGAGCGGTCGAACCGACCCGACAGCGACCACTACGGGAAAGCCGACCGCCGACAGGGCGGCCACGGCGCGGACTCCTCGCGGACCGGGAGCCAGCGCGGGAGTCACAACGAGGAGGGCGTCTCGGGTCGGATGACCGGCCAGCGGGGCAGTCCCGACCGTCACGGCGACCCGAGAGAGTCGGAGTTCCGCGACGAGACTCGCGGCGAGCGCGAACACCGCCACGGCGGCGAGCGCGGGACCAGCGAGCGCGACCGCCGCTACGGGAGTCGCCACGGTCACGGGAGCCAGCGCGAGACCGAGCGTCGCCAGTCGTCGCACTGACGACGCCTCCGGGCGAGTAATCTATTTTCCACCAAATCGGGACTCCGACGAGTCAGTACGGGCCGCCGCCCCCGGAGGTGGTGGTCGTTTCGGTGCCTCCTCGTCCGGATTCGGTCGTCGCCTCCGTCTCCTCTCGGCCCGATTCGGTCGTCGTCTCGGCCGCTCCCGGACAGGCCGGGTTCACGACGAACCACGCGTCACCGACGCCCTGCCCGTTCGCGTCGTCGGGGCGCTGGTCCTCGGCGAACGTGTACAGCGGCATTCCGTTGTACGTGACCTGTCGCGACCCGTCCTCGCGCTCGGTCGTCCCGACATCGCCGACCAGTCCGTCGGGAACGGTCGGGGACTCCTCGACGGTCAGGGGCGGCCACGCTTCGGCGCACTGGTCGTAGCAGGTACTCTCGCCGCCCTCGTCCTGCGTGAACCGGTAGAGCGTCATCCCCTCACCGTCGGTCAAGACGACGCCGTACTCGGGATGCGTCGTCACTTGTAACGTGAACCGGGTCTCCTCTTGCTGGGTCGTCGTCTCCTGTGCCCGCCCGGTGGTCTCGGTCTCCTGTCGATTTTCACTCGCGCCCGCGAACCCGATACTCGACCCCACGAGGCCGAGTCCGGACGCTCGCAGGAGCGTTCTCCTCGTCAGTGCCATGCTAGCATCTATCACGAACTTCCGCAAATCGGTTATCGAAAGTTCCCGTTACGTTTCGGCCAAATTCACCGTTTCGGGCCCGGAGAGTTACACGTCGGACCGCGGGTTCGCCGAATCAGACGGTGAAGAGGTGTCCCTCGCGCGGCACGTCGAACAGGCCCACGCGCGCACCCGCGTCCAACCACGCGTGACCGTAGGAAAAGGAGGCGAGCGCGTTCACGAGGTCGTCGTTCTCCCGGAAGTGACGACCGTCTTCGAGGTACGAACGCGCCATCTCCAGACACTCGGCGGCGGCCTCGCCCATCGGGGTCTCCTCTGGCGGCGCGATTTCGGCGGCGTCGAGGGCCTCCGCGAGCAGGCCCTCGTATCGGTCGGTCTTCTCCTCGAGGTCGGCGGGCATACGTGGTACGAAGAAAGGTACCGGGGTAAGAGCTTCGAGAGGCTGTCCGAATCCCCCGGCTCTCGACGGCTACAAATCGGCCCGCCCGCCGACTCGCTGGCAACCGAGGAACCGGAAAATCGAGGAGACAACACAAGCTAAATACCCTCCCGGTAGCAATATTGCACTATGAGCGAACACCCGCACGTCGAGATTTATACGAAGGAAGACTGTCCGTACTGCGAGAAAGCGAAGGACCTCTTCGACGGGAAGGGCGTCGAGTACGAGACGTACAACGTGACCGGCGACGACGAACTGTTCGACGAGATGGTCGAGCGCGCGAACGGTCGCCAGACCGCTCCTGAGGTATTCATCGACGACGAGTTAATCGGCGGCTGGGACGACACCCAAGCCTTGGACGAGTCGGGCGAGTTGGACGAGAAGTTGGGCATCGCCACGGCCGACGGCGGGACCGAACATCACAAGCTCGTCATCTCCGGGAGCGGTATCGCGGGCCTGACCGCGGCCATCTACGCCGCGCGGTCGAACAACGACCCCCTCGTGTTGGAGGGCGACGAACCCGGCGGTCAGTTGACGCTGACGACCGACGTGGAGAACTACCCCGGCTTCCCCGAGGGCATCAGCGGCCCGGACCTCATCAACAACATGAAAGAGCAGGCCGAGCGGTTCGGCGCGGAGGTCAAGAACGGCGTCATCGAGGAGGTAGACGATTCGTCGCGTCCGTACCGCGTCGAACTCTCGAACGGCGACGTGTACACCGCCGACGCGTTCATCGCGGCCTCCGGCGCGAGCGCCCGGACGCTGGGCATCCCCGGCGAGGACGACCTGATGGGCTACGGCGTCTCGACCTGCGCGACCTGCGACGGAGCCTTCTTCCGCGACGAGGAGATGATAGTCGTGGGCGGCGGCGACGCGGCGATGGAGGAGGCCAACTTCCTCACGAAGTTCGCCTCGAAGGTGTATCTGGTCCACCGGCGCGAGGAGTTCCGCGCCGAGGACTACTGGATAGACCGGACCCACGAGAAGGTCGAGGAGGGCGACATCGAGATAATCCAGAACGCGGAAGTCCGGGAGATTCACGGCTCGGTCGAGGAGGGCGTCGATTACGTCGAGTTGGTTCGCAACCCCGAGGGCTACCCGACCGACAAACTCGACGACCCCGAGACCGAGGAGTTCGAGATGGACGTGGGCGCGGTCTTCCTCGCTATCGGCCACACGCCGAACACCGACTACCTCGAAGACACCGGCGTCGAGATGGACGAGGCTGGGTACATCCAGACCGAGGGCGGCAAGGGCGGCGGCCAGACGAAGACCGGCGTCCCCGGCATCTTCGGCGCTGGCGACGTGGTGGACTACCACTACCAGCAGGCCGTGACCGCCGCGGGGATGGGCTGTAAGGCGGCGCTCGACGCGGACGACTACCTCGAAACCGCCGAACTCGAAGTCGAAGAAGGCGCGACCGAGGCCGCCGCGAGCGACGACTGAGGAGGCTCTTTCTTTCGGTTCGGGTCAGTCGTCCGAGACCGCCGGTTCGCCGTCGTCGGCGTTGGCGGGACCCGGACCCGGCGTGCCCCGCACGTCGCCCTCGCGCCATGTGTCCCGCGAGAACCACAGGTACGCGATGGTCGCGCCCAAGACGTTCGAGACGAAGAAGCCGACCCAGATGCCCTCGACGCCGAAGATGGCCTCGGTGGGGACGAACGGAATCGAGAGGCGGAACTGCGAGGCGACGTAGGAGACCGGGAGTCGAATCCCCGCCAGCGTCGTGATGGCGATGGCGGCCGCGACCATCGTCTTGCCCGCGCCGCGGAACCCGCCCGTGAACGCTCGCATGATGCCGATGAAGCCGAACGACAGCGACACGTACCGGAGGAAGGTCGCGCCGGAGGCCAGCACCGCGGGGTCGTCGGTGAACACCGCGACGATGGGTCTCGGAACGAGGAAGATGAGGACCCCCGCGGCCGCGAGGACGGCGAACAGTCCCTTGGCGGCGAGGTAGTTCGCCTTCGCCGCGCGGTCGTACTTGCCCGCGCCGATGTTCTGGCCGGTCATCGTCTCGACGCCGCGCGCCACCGCGATGGCCGGGAGGAAGATGACCGAGAAGACGCGCGTCCCGATGCCGTAGGCGGCGACGACGGTCGTCGGGAACAGGCCGACGATGAGCAAAAGCGCGTTGATAGAGAGCGCGCGGCCGGTCCCCTCGATACTCGCGGGGATGCCGATTTGGAGAATCTTCCGGAGGTACTGGAAGTCGGGTCGCATGTCCCGGAGATTGATCTGGATGCCGCGGTCCCCCGAGAGCATGATGGCGACGCCGACGACCATCGCCACGCTCCGGGAGAACACCGTCGCGACCGCCGCGCCCTCGATGCCCATCTCCGGGAACGCTATCGGGCCGAGGCTCCAGCCGTTGATGAGGAACGGGTCGAGGGCCACGTTGAGGACGACCGTGCCGAACATCACGAACATCGGCGTCAGCGTGTCACCCGCGCCCCGCATCAGCGAGATGAACACGAAGAACCCGAACATGAACGGGAGTCCGAGCGCGACGACCTGCATGTACGCGGTCGCGCCGGGAAGCACCTCCGGCGAGGCCCCGAGGAAGTCGAGGAACGGCCGGACGAAGGGGTAGCCGACCGCGCCGAGAATCACCGACGCGATGAACGCGAACGAGACGGTCTGGGACGCGGCGTACTCCGCCTGCTCGGTCTCGTCGGCCCCGGTGTGCTGGGCGACGAGGACGCTCCCGGCGACCGACAGCCCCATCCCGAGCGAGATGAGCAGAAACACCATCGGAAAGGCGAAGCTGATGGCCGCCAGCGCCTCGGTCGAGTACTGGCCGAGCCAGAAGGTGTCCGCGAGGTTGTACGCCGTCTGCATCAGGTTCGTGACGACGATGGGGAGCGAGAGGAAGACGAGGGGCTTGAGGATGCCGCCCTCGGTGAGGTCGAGTTCTTCCTGCCCTTTGAAGAAGCTCACGCGGCCACCTCCGGTCGCCGTCCGAGTCGCCGTTCGAGGTACTCCTCGACCAGTCGCCGGGTCTCGCTCGGGGACTCACCGAGCGCGACTTCCCGGACGTGCGCGCCGTTTATCGCCGTGACGACGAACCGGGCCACCTCGTCGGGGTCGGCCTCGTCGAACTGCCCCGACTCGATGCCGTCCCGGACCGCGCCCGCGACGACCTCTCGGAGTCGCTCGTCCATCGCCACGAACCGCTCGCGGTACGTCTCGTGGTACGGCGACTGCGATTTAAGTTCTATCAACGGGATGGGGGAAGCGTCCTCGGCGGGCGCGAAAATCGCGTCCAGAAACGTGTCCAGTCGCTCCTCGGGGTCGCTCGCCTCGCACGCGAGTCGTCCCTCGAACTGCTCCAACAGGTGGTCGAGGAAGGCGTTCAGCAACTCCTCTTTCGTGTCGAAGTGGTAGTGGAAGGTCGCTTTCGACACGGACGACTCGTCGGCGATGCGTTGCATCGTCAGGTCGGCGTACCCGTGTTCCCGGAGGGCTCGGTACGTCGCCTCCATCATTTGGTCGGCTGTCTCTGCGTCCATTTGCTATCGGAACTTACTGACTAGTCAGTCAAAAGGGTTCTGAATCGAAACACCTCCTCGGTCAGTCCGCGGGCGAAACGACGAGGCCCGCGGCGTCGTGTCTCGATACCCGCACATCTTTACGTTCGCCCGCGGAAGGGGAGGGTATGACAGACCACGAAGTCGAGACGGTGACGTACACCATCGAATCGCCGGAGGGCGACTCCGAGGAGTTGACGCTCCCGACGGGCGTCGTGGACCTCCTGCGCGAGGACGACTCCGAGACCGACACCGAGGTCTTGGGCGACCTGACGATGCTGTCGTTCGCACAGCAGGCCCACGCGCTCGTCCACCACGCGCCCGAGGAGCCCGACGACGACGTTCTCGCCAACGAGGAGAAGACGATGGAACTGTTCGAGGAGCGCTTCGGCCAGACGTTCGGCGAGATGACCGGCCACTCTCACTGAGTCGTCGCTCGGACTCCCCTTTCTTCGAGACAATCGCGTTTAGCGGTTAGCCCGACGCGGACGGTGACTTCTCGTCGTCCGGTCCGGCCACCTCATCGAGGCGGCTCTTGTTTCACCGGGCATTAAGAAACCGGTTGTATGGCAGGGGACAATCACTCCACCGAGGCCGCCGAATACCCTTTCGGACGACACAAATGGGCGAGGAAGGAACTCGGATTCGAGTCCACTGTCGGGACTGCCCGTTCGAGAAAGTCGTAGCGAGCGACGACGACGAGAAACCCGCGGAGGTCCTCATCGACCACGGCCAACGAACCGGCCACACGCTCGCTATCGACCGGATGGACGACTGACTGCGGTTCGCGCGCTCGATTCTCACTCACTCGACGGCGTACCGCAGGAGAACGCCGTCGTCTACGCGCTCTACGTCTTCCAGTTCCAACTCCGGGAACTCCTCGACGAACCCCTCGCCGTCGGCCAGCGTGGGCGCGTCCCGGCCGCCGATGAGTTTCGACCCGACGTACAGCCGGAGTTCGTCGGCGAGGTCGGCCTCGAACAGCGAGAAGAGGAGTTCGCCGCCGCCCTCGACCATCAGTCGCTCGACGCCCTCCCGCTCCAGCGAGGCGAGCGCGCTCGTCAGGTCCACGCGCTCGTCGCCCGCGGTGACGAGTCGCGCGCCCGCGGCCTCTAGCTCCTCGATTCGCTCGGCGGGCGCGGCCTCCGAGACGAGGAGGTACGTCGTCGCCTCGTCGTCCAGAATCCGGGCGTCGGTCGGGGTTCGCGCTCGGGAGTCGGCGACGACGCGGGCCGGGTGGGCGCTCGCGTCGCGCTCTCGCCGGGCGACCTGTCGCTCGGGCTCCTCGACGGTCAGGTGCGGGTCGTCGGCCAGCACGGTTCCGACGCCGACCATCACCGCGTCGCTCTCCGCCCGGAGGGCGTCCATCCGGTCGAAATCGTCGGGACCGCTGATAGCTATCTGTTCGCGGCGCTTCGACGAGAGTTTCCCGTCGGCGCTCGTCGCGGCGTTGACGACCACGCGCATACCCCCGCTAACGCGTCAGTCGGAAAACCGCTTTCGGTCGATTTATGTCTCGGACCGTGTACTTCGAGGTGTGCGCCGCTATCGTGTCGTCTTCGCCCTCTTGGTCCTCGTCTGTGCCAGCACGCTCGGGTACAGTTACGTCTCGTCGCCCGCCAACGCCGCGGTGACGACCTACGAGCGACAGGCCGACCTCCCGGCCGACGAGCGGACCGCGGTGTTCCCCGCCACCGGGAACGTCACCGTCGTCGCCGGACACGGCATGAAAGGCGAGTCCGCCGCGCTCGTGGCGTTCGGTCCCGAGGGACGAGTCCTCTATCACAACGACACGTTCCACGGCTACTTCGACGTGGACCCCGTGAAGGGGACCGAGACGACCGTCGAGTACGTCGCCGAGCGCGACTACGACGGCGACGACTGCAACGGCAAGTGTACCGTCTCGGTTGTCGAGCGACTCAACCTCACGACCGGCGAAATCGAGCGCATCTACTCGCGGGTCATCCCCGCCGACCGAGGAGCCAACTGGCACGACGTGGACCGACTCGGCGAAAACCGACTGTTGGTGGGTGCCATCAACACCGACGAGATGTACGTCGTCAACACGACGACCGGGATGACGACGTGGGAGTGGTCCACCAAGCAGGCCTACCCAATCTCGGGCGGCGGTCCCTACCCGGCCGACTGGGCGCATCTCAACGACGTGGAGCGACTGCCCGACGGCCGGTACATGACCAGCCTCCGGAATCAGGACGCGGTGGTCTTCGTGGACCGCCGGACCGGCGTGCAGGAGAACTGGACGCTCGGCTCCGACGGTGCCCATCAAATCCTCTACGAACAGCACAACCCCGACTACATCCCCGAGTCCGAAGGCGGTCCGGCGGTCATCGTCGCCGACTCGCTCAACGACCGCCTCGTGGAGTACCAGCGCGTGAACGGCTCGTGGGAGCAGTCGTGGGTCTGGTCGGACGACGAGATGAAGTGGCCCCGCGACGCCGACCGCCTCCCGAACGGCAACACGCTCGTCGCCGACACCAACGCCCACCGCGTGCTGGAGGTTGACGAGACCGGCGCGGTCGTCTGGGAGGCCCCCTTCTACGCGCCCTACGAACTCGAACGCCTCGGCACCGGCGACGAGAGTGCGGGCGGGCCGAGCGCCGTCGCCGCGGACTTGGACTCGCGTGTTACCGACTCGACCGACAGAGACGGCAACACGACTTCCGTCGCGGGGTACACGCCCCGGAAGGTCAGCAACAGCATCTCGTTCGTCCTGCCCGTCTGGATGGGTCTGAGCGACGCCGGGGCCGCGGTCCTCCTCGTCCTGTCGGCGCTGGCGTGGGCCGGGTTGGAGTACCGGCACTCCTCGGTTTCGCTGTCGTTCCAGTGGCCGGTTCGTCGGGAGTGAACGATTACTCCTCGGTCGCGATTCGCGGGAGTTGAAACGCGTAGACGACGAGACCGAGACCGACGAAGAACGCGGCCGTCTGGAGGTAACTCAGGTACTTCGCCAGCGCGAAGCGCCGCCGCTCGTATCGGACCTGCCGCACCGCGACGTACTCCCCATCGTATCGGACCAGTGCGGGCGTCGCGAGCCGAATCCGGTCCACCGTCGCCTCCCGAGGAGTCCGCTCGGTGACGGTGAGCGTCTTCGCGGCCGACCCGTTCCGGACGGCGCGTCGGACGAGCGGCGGTGCCGCCTCGAATTCGGTGCTGAACGCTCGCACCAACACCGTCCGGTTCACTCGCTCCAGACGGAGGACCGCCGACCCGCCGACCGCCTCCGCCCGCGGTTCGTAGAACTCGCCGTCGAGGTAGACGTACCGGTAGTCCGCGGAGACGGCCACTTCGCCGTCCCCGTCCCGATACAGTCGGGTCTCCTCGACGGTGAGCGTCCCGTTCGCTCCGACCCGCCGCTCGAACAGACACGACCGTCGGTGTGCGGTCCCGGTGCAGGCGGCGACGGCCGAGTCGCCGGTCGCTATCAGGTTCGAATCGTCGAGGGCGGACGCGTTGACTCGCTCCGCTCGGAGTTCGAACGTGACCCGGTCGGGTCCGCCGTCGGGGTAGAGGTACATCGGGTTCAACAGCAGGAGGACGCCGAGTATCGCCAACCCGATTCCGGCGTCGTGTGCAGAGACCATCCGTCCACGCACGCACGACGGACAGATACATGACAATTTCGGCGAGCGGACCGGTCCGAGAGCCGAGAGGCGTCGGACGCGACCAGCGGAAGCGACGGCCGACCCCCGTGACGAACACTTTTAATCCGTCCGGGCAAAGTTCCGGTGATGAGTTTGGACGACCATGCCGAGGACCTCGCCTCCGACCTCGGCGTAGACAAGGAGGAGGTCAAGGCGGACCTCGAAAACTTAGTGGAGTACAGCGTCCCGGTGGACGAAGCGAAACAGAGTCTCCGGCGGAAGTACGGCGACGGCGGCGGAGGTTCCAGCGAACCCTCACGCGCGGACGTGGCCGACATCTCCACCGAGGACAGCAACGTCACCGTCACCGCGAAGGTGCTGACGGTCGGCAAACGCTCGATTCGGTATCAGGGCAACGAGCAGACCATCCACGAGGGCGAACTCGCCGACGAGACCGGGAAAATCTCCTACACCGCGTGGGAGGACTTCGGTCTCTCGGCGGGCGACACGATTACCGCGGGCAACGCTGGCGTCCGCGAGTGGGAGGGCGACCCCGAACTGAACCTCGGTGAGAGTACGAACGTCGCCTTCGAGGAGGGCATCGACGTGTCCTACCCCGTCGGGGGCGACGCGGACCTCGCGGACCTCGAACCCGGCGACCGGGGCATCAACCTCGACGTGCAGGTGGTCGAAGTCGAGACCAAGACCATCGACGGCCGCGACGGCGAGACCGAAATCAAGAGCGGCGTCCTCGCCGACGAGAGCGCCCGCCTCCCGTTCACCGACTGGGAGGCTCGCCCCGAGGTCGCGGAGGGCAAGACGTTGCGACTCGAAGACGTGTACGTCCGGGAGTTCCGCGGGGTGCCCTCGGTCAACCTCTCGGAGTTCACCGAAGTCGCGCCCCTCGACCGCGAGTTGGCCATCAGCGACACCGGCACGCGGATGACCGTCCGGGACGCCGTCGAGACCGGCGGTGCCTACGACGTGGAGGTCGTCGGGAGCATCGTGGCGGTCCGGGACGGGTCGGGCCTCATCGAGCGGTGTCCCGAGTGCGGTCGGGTCATCCAGAACGGCCAGTGTCGGAGCCACGGCGACGTGGACGGGCAGGACGACCTGCGCGTGAAGGCCATCGTGGACGACGGGACCGGAACGGTCACGGCGGTCCTCGACGCCGAGCGCACCGAGGAGGTCTACGGCGGCGACGTGGACGACGCCAAGGCCCAAGCCCGCGACGCGATGGACAAGGAAGTCGTCGCCGACAGCATCCGCGAGCGCGTCGTCGGCCACGAGTACCGCGTCCGGGGGAACCTCTCGGTGGACGACTACGGCGCGAACCTCGAAGTCACCGAGTTCGCCCGCTCTGAGGACTCGCCCGCCGACCGCGCGGACGCCCTGCTGGCGGAGGTGGCAGAATGAGTTCCAACGGAGACGGCGACGGCGACGACCAAGGCGGCGCGGGCCGCCGCGAGGTCGCGTGGCGCGTCTTCGCCGCGGAGTACGACGACTCGGACTTCGACTACTCGGAGAGCGACGAGGAGCGCGCGCCCAACTACGTGGTCACGCCGACCGGTGCCCGCGTCAACCGCCTGTTCGTGGTCGGGGTCCTGACGGAGGTCGAGGCGGTCAGCGACGACGTGTTGCGCGGCCGGGTCGTGGACCCGACCGGCGCGTTCGTCCTCTACGCCGGGCAGTACCAGCCCGACGAGATGGCTTTCTTGGAGAAGGCTTCTCCTCCGGCGTTCGTCGCGGTGACGGGCAAGGCCCGGACCTTCCAACCCGACGACTCGGACCGCGTGTTCACCTCGATCCGTCCCGAGTCCATCAACCGCGTGGACGCCGATACCCGCGACCGCTGGGTGGTCCAGACCGCCGAGCAGACCCTCTCGCGGGTCTCGACGGTCGCCGACGCCATCGACTCCGGCGAACGCGGCGACGCGCTCCGGACGGCGCTGGAGCAAAACGGCGTGGACGCGGGACTCGCGTCGGGCATCCCGCTCGCGCTCGACCACTACGGCACGACGAAGGCGTACCTCGCGGAGATGTGGGACCTCGCGGTCGATTCGGCCCGCGTCGTCTCGGGCGAACTCGCGGCCGACGACGTGGGACCGCTCGAACTCGCGCCCGGCGAGGGCGGCGACGACGCGGCCGTGGACTTCGACTACGCGCTCCCGGACGCGACCGACGAGGTCTCTGCCCTCGACACCGAGGCCGAGGAGACCACGCAGACCGATGCGGAACCGAGCGAAAGCACGCCAGATAGTGCCGACGAAACGGCAAAAGTTTCCAAAAGCACGACGGAGCTGTCCGAGGAGACCGCCGAGGAGTCGCCCACGTCCGAACCGGATTCGACCGCATCCGAACCGGAATCGGCCGACACGGACCTCGGTGAGACTCCCGAACCCGAGACCGAGACGACCGCCGACGCGGAATCGACCGCCGACGCGGAATCGACCGCCGACGAGTCCGCGACCGCAGACACCGAACTCGGCGACGCGCCGACCGGCACGGCCGACGAGTCCGCGACCGAACCCGAGGACCACACCGTCGAGGACGCGGAGGACGCCGCGGAGCTACAGGACGACATCGGCACCGACGAACCGCCGACCGTCGAGGACGAGCAGGCGACCTCGACCGACGACGAGTTCGCGCCCGAGACCGGCGACGACAGCGAGGGGCCGGACATCGGCACCGCGGGCGCTGGCGACGAGATGTACGAGTTCGACGACGAGGAGCGCGAACAGGTCGAAGCGGAGTACGGACTGGAGTTCTCCTCGGGCTCGGAAGTCGAGAGTCCCGAGGAGTCCGACCTTGACGCACCCGACCCCGAGGCCGGACTCGATAACGAAGCCGAACCCGAGGCGGGAACCGACGAGAGCGACGGCGACGACCTCGGCGACTTCGGGGGCGGCTCCGACGAGGAACCCGCGTCCGACACGCCGGACGCTGACGCCGCCGACTCGACCGACGACGGCGGTGTAGGCGCGGCCGACGAGACGCCGACCGAGACGGCCGACGCCGCGGTGGAGACCGACTCGGCCGACGACGGCGAGCAGGAAGCGCCCGCGAACCTCGAAGACACCGTGATGACCGAGATGCGCGAGTTGAACGACGGCGACGGCGTGGAACGCGAGACGCTACTGGCCGCGGTCGTGCAGGACTACGACGTGACGCCCGCCGACGTGGACGACGCTCTCGAAGCCGCGCTGATGGCGGGCCGGTGCTACGAGTCCGGCGAGGACACCCTCAAGCCCATCTGATGAGCCTCGTGGAGCCGGTCCCCGGCGACCCGGCCGCGGTCGCCGAGTTGGGCGGCGAGCGCGCGCTGGTCGTCGCGGACTTCCACGCGGGCGTCGAGCAGGCGCTTCGCGCCGATGGCGTCTCCATCGACAGCCGCGCGGGCGAGCGCCGCGACCGCCTCCTCGCGCTCGTGGCCCGGACCGACGCCGAGCGCGTCGTCTTCTTGGGCGACCTGATGCACGCCATCGGCGACCCCGGCGGCGCGGAGCGCGGCGAAATCGAGGTCCTCCTCGAACGCCTCGCCGACCGCGGCGTGGCCGCGACGCTGGTCAAGGGCAACCACGACGGCGCGATAGAGTCGTGGGCCGACCTCGACGTGACCGACGGTGCGGGCGTCCGACTCGGCGACGTGGGCTTCGCCCACGGCCACACGTGGCCCGCGCCCGAGGTGCTGGACGGCGAAGTCGTCTGCGTCGGCCACGAACACCCCGCGGTCCGACTCGAAGACGAGGTGGGCGGGAGCCGCGCCGAGCGCGTCTGGCTCCGCGGGTCGCTCGCTCCCGAGGCGTTCGCCGACCGCGAGGGCGCGGTTCGCCCCGGCGCGGAGTTGGTCGTCTTCCCCGCCTTCAACGACCTCGTGGGCAAGACGTGGGTCAACGTTCCGGGACAGGAGTTTCTGGCTCCCTTCCTGCCCGCCGGGTTGGCCGACGGACAGGCGTATCTCCTCGACGGGACGCGACTCGGAAGATACCGGGACGTGTAGCGCACTCGGCGGCCGATTTTCGATTCGTCACACCGTTCGCTCGGTCGCCTCCTGCACCGCGGCGACGAGTTCGTCCGGGCGCGACGAACCCACGACCAGCGACTTCCCGCCGGTCCGCTCGAACCGGACGCCGCTGTTGCCCCGGACCGTGTAGGCCGTCCCGCTCGGCGTCCAGCGCAGGCCCCAACCGCCGTAGCGCAGGGGGCTGTAGCCCGTCTCCTGCACGTCAGCGAGGTCCGCGAAGGGGACGCGCTTGGCCGACCGGTGGAGCGGCGCGAACTTCACGTAGAGGCCGTCGTCGCGGACCTCCGTGTCGAGGCGCGCGACCCGGAAGAACAGCGCGGCCGCGCCGACGGCGGCGAGTCGGCGGACGGTCTCGCCGAGGCTTCGCTTCCCGCGCACGAGGGCCACGAGGTCCGCGAACGTCCGGAGCGCGAGCAGGCCCCAGAGCCACGGCTGGTCGAACCGCTGGGTCTCCCGAAAGTGGACTTCGGTCTCCATGCGACGACTTCGACGTTCGCGGAGAAAAGGCTTCGCCGGAGGAGGCCGCCCCGCCGAACGACGGAGCGTCCCCGGAGGAGGGTTAGCGAACCAGCACGTCGTCTTCCAGCGCGGCGACCTCCGACATGATGTCGTCTCTCGCGTCGTCCGATACGTCGAACTCCCGGAGCGCGGCGTCGAGGTGGGTGGCGATGGCCTCGAAGTGTTGGGGTTCGAGTCCCAGTCCCTCGTGGGCCGCGCGCATCTCCTCGCCGTCGTACTCGACCGGTCCGCCAGCGACCGCGCTCAGGAACTGCGTCTGGTGGGCGCGCTGGGCCGCCATGTCCACGTCGTCGAAGAAGTGCGCGACCGACTCGTCGGCCAGCACGCGCTCGTAGAACTCGTCCACGATGTTCGAAATCTGTTCGTCGCCGCCTAACCGATGGTAGAGGGTATCTCCTGAAGACATCCGTGTTCGTCGTGGCCGCCAGAGGGCGACCCTGCGATAGTCGTGACTCGATTCCCGGTCGGAAAGCGACCGGCGCGAACGGACATCAACGCGTCAGAAATAAAGTTATTTTCCCGAATACGTTCGGCGGACGCTACTCACTTCTTGGCGACGTAGTGCGTGTCGCGCTCGAAGAACCGGGCGACGCTCTCCCGCTCGCCGACCACGTCGAGGAGGGTGAACCCGCACTTCCGAAGCTGGAGCCACTGGTGGAGCGGGTTCGAGAGGTAGACCTCCAGTTCGCCCAGCGGCACCGTCTCGAACTTGTATCTGGAGAACAGGCGGGCGTGGTTCTTGGGCTTCTTGTAGAAGTCGCCCACGTCGCCGACCGCCCGCCGGAAGTCGCCAGCCGATAGCGGCACCAGCGGCGACCAGTTGTTGTGCGACGAGAACGCGACGATGCCCGAGGGTTTCAACACGCGGTAGAGTTCCCGGAGCGCGGCCACGCGCTCGGTCTTCGGCAGGAGGTAGTCGAGACCGTAGTACGAGAAGACGGCGTAGTCGAACGACGCCGACTCGAAGTCGGTGTCCCGCACGTCGCCGACGTGAAACTCCACGTCCGGGAACAGCGACCGGGCCTTCTCGACCAGCGGTTCGCTCACGTCGATGCCGGTCACGTCGAAGCCCCGGTCGGCGAGCAGCGACGAGACGCGCCCGACGCCGCATCCAACGTCCAGCACGGACCCCTCCGCGTCGCCGAAGTATCGCTCGACTATCTTCTCTTCCTGCGGGAACAGCGTCGGGTTTCGGATTCGCTCGGTGTAGAGTTCGACGGCCTCCTCGGTCGTGAACACGCCGTCGCTCGTCGCGCTCCCGTCGGTACTCCGCTCGGAGTTCATTTGTACCTCATTCCGGTTCAAAGACAGGGCAGTATATTATAAACTCAGCGGCCGGAACAACCCTCGAAGTCGACTTCTCGAATTTCGAAGGCAACGTGCTTATGACCCTCTAACCGCTAAAAACGACCAATGAGCGACCACCGGGCCGCGGGTTCTGCGGCCTTCGCGCAACTCGGCGAGGAGGTGCGGGCGGCGCTCTCGGAGCGCGGGTTCTCGACCCCGACCGAGCCACAGCGTCGGGCCATCCCGCCGCTCGCTCGGGGCGACCACGCGCTGGTCGTCGCGCCGACCGGGACCGGCAAGACCGAGACGGCGATGTTGCCCGTCCTCGACGCCATCGCTCGGAACCAGACCGAGAACGGGCCGCGGTTCGGCATCTCGGCGCTGTACGTCACGCCACTGCGCGCGCTGAACCGCGACATGCGCCAGCGACTGGAGTGGTGGGGCGAGGAGTTGAATCTGGACGTGGACGTGCGCCACGGCGACACCACCGACTACCAGCGCCAGAAGCAGGCCAACGACCCGCCCGACGTGCTGGTCACGACGCCCGAGACCCTGCAAGCGATGCTCACCGGGTCGAAACTCCGGGAGGCACTCGAAGACGTGCATCACGTCGTCGTGGACGAGGTCCACGAACTCGCCAGCGCGAAGCGCGGCGCGCAGTTGACCGTCGGACTCGAACGCCTGCGCGAGTTGGCGGGCGACTTCCAGCGAATCGGCCTCTCGGCGACGGTCGGCGACCCGGCAGAAGTCGGGCGATTTCTGACCGGACGCGCGGCCGACGACGGAGGCGACGGTGACGACGGCGACGCCGAGGAGTGCGAAATCGTGGAGGTGGACGTGGGGAGCAAAGTCGAGTTCGAGGTCCGGGAACCCGAGATAACCGACGAGGACGAGCGTCTGGCGGGCGAACTCGTCACTGACGAGTCGGTCGCCAGCCACGTCCGGGCGATTCTGGAGGTCGTGGCGGCCAACGACTCGACGCTGATATTCGTCAACACGCGTCAGACCGCCGAAGCCCTCGGTTCGCGCTTCAAGAAATTGGACGCGAACGTCGGGGTCCACCACGGGTCGCTGTCGAAGGAGGCCCGCATCGACGTGGAGGACCGGTTCAAGGCCGGGGAACTGGACGCGCTTCTCTGTACCTCCTCGATGGAATTGGGCATCGACGTGGGCCGCATCGACCACGTGGTCCAGTATTCGAGTCCCCGCGAGGTCGCGCGCCTCCTCCAGCGGGTCGGGCGCGCGGGCCACCGGAGCGAGGAGGTCTCCCACGGCACCATCATCACCAAGCACCCCGACGACACCCTCGAAGCGCTGGCCATCGCGCGCCGGGCCAAGCAGGGCGACGTGGAGGCCGCCGAGATTCACGACGGGAGCCTCGACACCGTGGCCAACCAGATAGTGGGTCTCGTCATGGACTTCGGCGAGCTGTCGGCGATGCGGGCCTACGACATCGTGACCCGCGCGTATCCCTTCCGGGACCTGTCCGAATCGGAGTTCAAGGAGGTCTGCCGCGAACTGAAGAGCAACCGACTCGTCTGGCTGGACGAACAGCACGACCAATTGGAGAAGTCCAGCAAGACGTGGCAGTACTTCTACGCCAACCTGTCGATGATTCCCGACGAACAGAAGTACACCGTCGAGGACATCGCGTCGGGGTCGCAGGTCGGGACGCTGGACGAGCGGTTCGTCGTCAACTTCGCCCAACCCGGCGAAATCTTCGTCCAGCGTGGCGAGATGTGGCGGATTACGGAGGTCGAGGACGACGAGGAGACCGTCAAGGTCTCGCCCATCGAGGACCCCGGCGGCGAGATTCCCTCGTGGGTCGGCCAAGAGATTCCGGTGCCCTACGACGTGGCCCAAGAGGTCGGCGAGATGCGCGCCGTCGCCGGTCCGCAGTTCGAGCGCGGTGCGCCCCGCGAGGGCGTCGCCCGCGAGTTCACGAACCGCTACCCGACCGACGAGTACACCGCCAGCGAAGCCCTCTCGCAACTCGACCGCCACGCCGAGACCGAGGCCCCGCTCCCGACCGCGGACCGAATCGTGGTCGAACACGCCGCTAACACCGTGGTCGTCAACTCCTGTTTCGGCCACAAGGTCAACGAGACGCTCGGCCGGGTCCTCTCGTCGCTGGTGGGCCAGCGCACCGGTTCGTCGGTCGGCCTCGAAGTGGACCCCTACCGCATCGAGTTGGACGTACCCGCGAAGGTCAACGGACAGGAAGTCGCGGGGGTCCTCCGAGAGACCGACCCCGGCCACGTCGAGGCCATCATCGAGTTGAGCCTCAAGCACTCCGACACCCTCAAGTTCAAGCTCTCGCAAGTCGCCGCGAAGTTCGGCGCGCTCCGCACGTGGGAGGGAAACAGCGCCGGTGGACCGCAAATCTCCCGACTGATGGCCGCGCTCGAAGGCACGCCGATGTACGACGAGGCGGTCCGCGAGGTGTTCCACGACGACCTCGCGGTCGAGGCCGCCGCCGACGTTCTGCGGCGGATTCGAGAGAAGGAGATCGAGGTCGTGACCACGGGTGGGCGCACCCCGGTCGGGTCGGGCGGGCGCTCGTCGGGCCGGGAACTCCTCGCGCCGGAGAACGCCGACGCCAGCGTCATCCAGACCGTCAAAGACCGCATCCGGGACGACGAGGTCATCCTGTTCTGTCTCCACTGCGAGGAGTACCGGCGCAAGAAACCGGTCCGGCGCGTCCGCGACCAGCCGAAGTGTCCCGAGTGCGACTCGACCAGAGTCGCCGCGCTGAACCCGTGGGCCGACGAGGTGGTCAAAGCGGTCCGTGCCCCCGAGAAGGACGACGAGCAGGAGAAGATGACCCGGCGAGCGCACAAGGCCGCGAACCTCGTCCAGAGCCACGGCAAGCAGGCCGTGATAGCCCTCGCGGCCCGCGGGGTCGGTCCCCGGAACGCCGCGCGCATCATCGCCAAACTGCGCGAGGACGAAGACGAGTTCTACCGCGACATTCTGGAACAGGAGCGTCAGTACGCCCGCACCCAGTCGTTCTGGGACTAACGAAACCGCTCCTTTCCGCGGCGTAACCACGATTGCACCGCGGCGTCGCGTCGATTCCGCTGCCGTAATCCTCGTTCCCCGAAATAGCCGCACGCTGCGGCAGAGAAACGGCCGATTCTCTATAACTCGGGACGTAGTGGCTTCTCTGGCATGACGGACGATAACTCACCACGACGGCGCGACCTGCTCAAGGCCGGAGCGACCGCGGGCCTCCTCGGGGTGGCGGGCCTCTCGCTGAACGGGGCCTCGGCCCAAGAGACGACGACCCAGCAGACGACGACACCGGCGGAGGGCGAGGGCGGTACGGGGGTCTTCAGTTTCAGCCTCGAAGACGGCGACCTGTTCCGGGTCCGGTTCCGGCCGCGAGACCCCTTCGGAGAACCGGCGACCGAGACGGTCCCGGCGGGATGTCTCGGCACCGAGCAGTCCGAGGAGTACCAACTGTTCATCGTCCGGGTGTTCCGAGGAGGGACCGACCTCGGCTTCCGGGGCCTGCTGGCACCCCAACAGGCGCTCGCCGAGGACCTGCTCCAGACGACGACTGCGGCAGGTGGGGAGACCACCGAGGCGGGCGGGATGACCGAAACCACCGAGGAGAGCGGGATGACCGAGACCACGCCCGCCGGTGAGACGACGACCCAAGCCGCCTTGCAGGACCAGACGACGACTGCGGCAGGTGGGGAGACCACGACCGCGGCGGGCCAGCAGACCACCGTCGCACCGGGCCAACTCCCCGAAATCCAACTCGGGGCGTGGTACCGGGTCGCCAGCGCGGACCCGTGCGACGGCCTGAATGCGCTCACCGTCGAGGCGAGCGACCCGCCCGAGACGACCGCGACGCCCTCTGGCGGCGAGACGACGACGGAGTAGCGACCGACTCCTCGGCGGGCTGATGGCTCGGCGAGCCGACCACCCGACGAGTCGATGCCTCGGTGACGCCTCTACCGGCCGAAAACCGCCAGTCGGCCGTGTCGCCTTTAGGCGTGGCTGGCGTCTGCTTGTCGCACATGGCTACTTCCCGGAGTCGGGTCAAGCGAGTCTTCGACGTTGCGCGCGACCGGAACGTCACGTTTCTGGCGGCGAGCGTCGCCTACTACGCGTTCGTCTCGCTGATTCCGCTGACGCTGTTGGTCATCGTCGTCGGGAGTGTCGTCGGCGGGCAGGCGTTCGCGGACTTCGTGGTCCAGCAGGTCGCGAGTTCGCTCTCTACGTCGGGCGAGCGCGTCCTCCAGCAGGCGCTGACGAGTTCGAGCGGCCGGACCGGCGCGGGCGTCGTCGGATTCGTCACGGTGGCGTGGAGCGCGCTCAAACTGTTCCGCGGACTCGACATCGCGTTCTCGGAGGCGTACGGCACCGAGCGCGACCCCTCGCTGGTCGAACAGTTGGTGGACGGCGCGGTCACTATCGGCCTCGTCGTCGTCGCGGTCGGTCTCGTCGCGGCGGTCGGCTACGCCCTGCGGACGCCCTCTCTCGCCGCGAACGTCCCGTTCAGGAATCTCGTCGGAAATATCGCGCTGGTCGGCGGACTCGTCGTCGCGTTCCTCCCGCTGTACTACGTCATGCCGCCGGTCGAGATGACCGTCCGGGAGGCGGTTCCCGGCGCGGTCGTCGCGGGAGTCGGCTGGGTCGTCCTCCACGCCGTCTTCCAGTTCTACCTCACGTACGCCGGGCAGTATCGGGCCTACGGCGTCATCGGCGCGGTGTTGCTGTTCTTGACGTGGCTCTATCTGGCGGGCGCTGTCGTCCTCGTCGGCGCGGTGGTGAACTCGGTGCTGGGCGGACGCATCCGGTTGTCGCGGTAGCCGCCCCGCCGCGTCTCCTCGCTCACTCTTGTCGCGTCCCTGCGCGCGCCCTCATCGCGTCTTCTCGGTCACTTCGACGGTCTCGTCCATGCTCTCGTGGACCACGACGACCGTCTCCGGGAGCGCGTTGTCGAAGGTCACGGTCGCCTCGTAGGGCACCTCGCCGATGCACTGGGTGCCGACGCCGGATTCGTCGGGTTCTTTCTCCACGACTCGGACGGTGAGCGTGCCGGTCTCTCGGTCGTAGCTGGCGGCCGCGAGTTCGAGGTCCGACCGAGGAGTCGGCGTCCTGACCGCGCCCTCGACCGCGGCCTCCTCGGCCTCGAAGGCGACGCTCGCGCTGTGGGTCTTCCCGCACTCGCCCTCGCCGACCGAGAGATCGCTGTCGGCGACTCGCGGGCCGGGACAGCCCATCGCGGTGGACATCGACATGGTCTCGACGCGACCGTCGGCCGTGACGCCCACGTCGGTTCCGGACTGGTTGCAGTCGAACCGGCTTCGCTCGATTTCGAACGTCGTCTCGTCGTCGGCGTCTGCGAGACCGACCGAGACGCTGTAGTCGGCGGGTTCGTTCAGCGCGAGTTCGAGGTACGCGTCGGCCGCGAACTCGGCGGTCCGGTCCACGAGGATGTCGGCACCCGTCGAGACTTGCAGGTCGATTCTCCGGGCTTCGTCGGCCGCGTTCCAGACGCGGACGCCGTACGCTCGGTTGTTGTCGGGGAAGGGGACCGACTCGCGGTCGCCGACCGCGACGGTCTCGAACGGTTCGTCGTCGTCGGACCGGACGCCCGAGAATCGCTCACGGGCCTCGGTCGTCGTTCGCTCGGTCGTCCCGTCCCCGGTCGTACCGGGACCGGAGCCGGTGCCGGAACTGCCGATACAGCCCGCGAGACCGGTTGCCGCCGCGAGCGCGCCGGTGCGACGGAGGAGTTGGCGTCGGTTCATACCTCGTCGTTCGAGAGCCAGTTCAAAGGACCTTCTGTAAGCTCAAATCGCTTTTTGACTTATCGGAGAGAAGAGTGAAATCACTACTCGACGAGGACGTAGTGTTCCGAGACCGTCACGTCGTAGCCCGCGTAGCGAAACGAGACTTCTATCTCCGCGGTCAACTCCTCGGTGCGCGTGAAGACGAACCCGCCCGCCGACGGCGCGGTTCCGGCGTCCACGAGCGCGTCCAGACTCTCCACGTCGAACCGGTCGCCCAGCGGCGGGAGCGCGTCCCGTTCCGCGTCTTCGGCGTTGGCGACCGCGGCGACGACCGCCTCGCTCGCGGTCTCGTCGTCCTCGATGAGACGACGGCGGCGGTACTCCTCGGAAGTCGGTTCGGGCCGAGGAGTTTCGGGGGTCAGTTCGGGAGACTCACCAGACATTCGTATGGTCAGTCTCTCTTACACTGTTTTAATTTCTATGAATAGTTACCTTAGAGGATAGATATTGGTTTACCGCCGTGAGAGCCGAAACAATTGGTCCGGCCTCCCCGGCCGCTATCGCGTCGTCGTGCGCCCTCCTCGCCGAGTTCGGCGACAAGTTTGGAGTGAATGCGCTACTGGGACCGAATCTTCGCGGGGAGCCACGACCCGACGAGTCCCGCGGTGCCCGTCGCCAACAGGAACAGCCACGCGCCGGTCGCTCCGAGACCGACTGCGACGACGGCCGACTGGACCGCCAGCGAGGGTTCGTAGCCGAGCGCGCTCCCGACCAGCGTCGTCCCCACGGCGGCGACCGCGAACGGCAGGCCGACGACGAGACCGACCGGAGCCAACGCGGCGTCGAGCCACCCCGGAAGCGTCGTCGCGGCCGACCCGACGACGTACGCCACTACCGCCGCGACGAGGAGCGCGAGGACCGCGAGCGTGCGGTCGGTCGGCCGGAACGCGACGCGGGCGAGCGCCGACCGGTCGGCGAGTGCGTCCGCGTCCACGATTGCGAGCGCGACGCTGGCGACGAGGTACTCGACCGCCAGCCCTCCGGCCACCGCCCCGAGGTGCGCGAGTTCCAGACAGGTCCGGCCCGGCGGACAGCCGATGGCGGCGTCCCGGTAGACGAAGTACAGCGTCGGAACGGCCAACACGAGCAACGGGAGGACCAGACTTCTGCGCGGTTTGAAGACGGCTCGCGGGTTCATACCGAGACGTACGCGCGGTGGAAAAATAAAGGTGGGCGCTCGACCGCCGCGCGGATACCCGACGGTCGGGAACGGACTCAGTACTTGATGAGCTTCGTCGCTTCGCTGTCGTGGTCGAGTTGGTAGCCGTTGTCCATCTGGTAGTAGTCCTTGTAGCCGTACCAACCCGAGGCGTTGTCGAAGATATCCTCGATGGCCTGCTCGGCGTCCTCGAAGGCGGTAGCCTCGTGGGGGACTGCGCTATCGGTGTGCGCCGACCCGGAGACGTAGCCCTCGAACTCCCACATCTTGAGGTGGTTGCGACCGAGGAAGCCGAAGGTGCCCGTCGCCACGGACTTGTCCTGTTGCTCGAACCGGTTGGTCGCGCTGTTGTAGGCGTAGCGGTTGTACTGAATCACGATGTCGGTCCAGCCGTTGCTCGTCAGGACGCCCGCCACGTCGCCGGTACTCTGCTCGGAGATGACGTTCATCGGAGCCGAGGTCTCGTAGCCGCCGTCCACCGCCTCGTAATCCCAGATGCCGTAGGGGTGGTCCTCCTCGGCGGGGTCTTTCGACTGGATACTCACGCCGCCGCTTCGCTGGTGGTAGTCTTTCCACTCGTCGGGTTTCGCGTAGTAGGTGTCCCACTTTCGCTTGTCCGTGCGCGTGTCGCGCTCGGGCAGGTCGTCGGCCTCGGGCTTGGGCCGCTGGAACGTCTCGGTCTTCGTCAACACCGGCGGGGTCAGCCCGTAGCGTTTCTTCAGGTCCGAACTGATTTTCTTCGTCCTGACGGTCACCTCCTCGGGGCGAATCTTCGTCTGGACGATTTCACGGCCGGTGACGCGGAACTTCTCGGGACCGGTCGAGTCCGAAGCCGCACGGCCCTCGCCGGAGACGAGCGAGAGACCGAACGCGCCCGCGCTTACCGCACCGATGCTTTGCAGGAACTGCCGACGAGTGCCGTCGCTCGAACGACGGTCGGGGGAGTCGTCTGTCATGACTTCGGCCATTTAATTCTCCGGACACTACATAAAATATTCTATAAGTAAACTAAATATTTTTAATACGTACGCGGACGTTTTCATATCACTCTCGCGGTATGTCAATGTAATTCAACGAAAAGGGAGCCAGCCGGAAACTCGGCGAAGACGGGACGACGGCGGGACGTGGTTCGGTCAGTCGATGGAGGGCCGGACCTTCTCGACGGCGGCGTCGAAGTGCTTCTTCCCGATGGCTATCTCGTCGGCGTTCTCGTCGGCCTGCTCGACGCCCCACGCGTCGGCGGCCTCCCGAATCGCCCGCATCGAGGCGTCCCGGACGACCGCCTCCAAGTCCGCGCCGCTGTAGCCCTCCAACTCGGCGGCCAGTTCGTCCAAGTCAACGTCGTCGCCGAGCGGTTTGTCGTCGGCGTGGACCGCGAGGATGGCGCGGCGGCCCTCCTCGTCGGGCGCGGGCACCTCGATGTGTTCCTCCAGTCGGCCGGGCCGCAGGAGCGCGCGGTCGAGCGCGTCGCGCCGGTTCGTCGCGGCCAGCACGACCATGTTGGGGTTCTCGGCCAGTCCGTCCATCTCGGTCAGGAGTTGGGAGACGACGCGCTCGCTGACCTCCGCGCCGCCGCCCATCCCGCCGCCGCGTTCGCCCGCGATGGCGTCTATCTCGTCGAAGAACACGATCGCCGGGGAGGCCTGCCGCGCCCGGTCGAAGATCTCCCGGACGGCCTTCTCGGACTCGCCGACGTAGCGGTCCAGCAGTTCCGGCCCGTCCACGTGGATGAAGTTCACGCCGCTCTCACCCGCCAAGGCCCGCGCCAGCAGAGTCTTGCCGGTACCGGGCGGCCCGTGTAGCAGGATGCCCGTCGGCGGTTCGGTCGCGGTCTGCTCGAAGAGGTTGCGGTACGCCAGCGGCCACTCGACGGCCTCGGTCAGCGTCTGCTTGGCCTCGTCCAAGTCGCCGACCGCGGAGAAGTCGATTTCTGGCGACTCGGCGACGAACTCCCGCATCGCCGAGGGGTCCACGGAGGCCATCGCCGTCTCGAAGTCCGCGCGAGTGACCTCGACGTTCATCAGTTCCTCCTCGTCGGCCCCGTCGTCGCGCGCCCGCCGGAGCGCGGCCATCGCGGCCTCCGTCGAGAGCGTGTGGAGGTCCGCGCCGACGAAGCCGTGGGTCCCGGCCGCGAGTCTGTCGAGGTCCACGTCCTCGGCCAGCGGCATCCCGCGGGTGTGAACGTCCAGAATCTCGCGGCGGCCAGCCTCGCCGGGCACGCCGATTTCGATTTCGCGGTCGAAGCGCCCGCCGCGCCGGAGCGCCGGGTCGATGGCGTCCACGCGGTTGGTCGCGCCGATGACGACGACCTCGCCGCGCGACTCCAGTCCGTCCATCATCGAGAGCAACTGGGCGACGACGCGGTTCTCCACGTCGCTGTCCTCGTCGCGCTCGCCCGCGATGGCGTCTATCTCGTCGAAGAACACGATGGTCGGGGCGTTCTCGCGGGCCTGCTCGAACACCTCGCGCAGGCGCTCCTCGCTCTCGCCCTTGTACTTGCTCATGATTTCGGGACCGGAGACCGTGACGAAGTGAGCGTCCACCTCGTTGGCGACCGCCTTCGCTATCATCGTCTTCCCGGTGCCGGGCGGGCCGTACAGCAGGACGCCCTTCGGCGGGTCGATGCCCAAGCGCCGGAACAGCGCGGGGTTCGAGAGGGGCAACTCGACCATCTCGCGGACGCGTTCGAGTTCCTCTTCGAGACCGCCGATGTCCTCGTAAGTCGCGCCGGTCGGTCGCTGGGGACTCCCGTCGTCGTCGCCGCCGACGGGAATCGAGACGCTTTCTGACTCCTCTCCACTCCCCGCACTCGTTCCGGGGCCACCGACCGACCCGACGCTCGCTCCCGACCCGGAACCGCCGGACACCGTCACTGCTACGTCGGTCTCGTCGGTCACGCGGACCACGCCGTCGGGGTCGGTTCCCGCGACGGTGAACGTCCCGGCGTCGCCGAGGCGCTCGATGCGGACGCGCTCGCCCTCCTTGACCGGCCGGTCCCGGAGCGTCCGCTTGAGCGCGGTTTCGAGGGTCTCGCGGTCCTCCTCGTCGAATTTCGCGGTCGGCGCGAGCGTCACGGCCTCGGCGTCCGCGACCGAAATCTGGCGGACGGTCACGGTGTCGCCGATGCTGATTCCGGCGTTGGCCCGCGTCTCGCCGTCCACTTGGACGATGCCGCGTTGCACGTCGGTCCCCGCGGGCCACACCTTGACGACGGTCTCTCGCTCGCCCTCTATCACTACGGTGTCGCCGCTCAGGACGCCGAGCGCCGACCGGGCCGACTCGGGGATGCGCGCGATTCCCCGGCCCGCGTCGCGCTTCTCCGCGCCCTGTACGGTGAGTTCGACTGCGGCCGAACCCTTCGCGTTCATGACACCCTCTCGTCGCTCTTCCGTATTGAGGGTTCCCCTACCGCGAGGAGGTCCGGCGAGCAGTCGGTCTCGTCGGGGCAAACGATTTACTTTCGACCGGCGTACCCACGAACATGGTCGTCACAACCGAGCGCGACGAGATGACGTGGTACAAGTGTGAGGGCTGTGGGATGATGTTCGACGACGAGGAGGACGCCAAGCAACACGAGGCGAACTGCGACCACGAGGACCCCTCGTACATCCAGTAGTCGGGGGTCGGCTCCTCTCGGGGTGTTCGTGAGTCGGGACGCGGTGTTTCAGTGGTCGCGGTGTTTCGGTGGTCGTGGAGTTTCGGTGGTCGTGGAGTTTCGGTGGTCGTGGAGTTTCGGTGGTCGGTGTGGTCGGCGGAAATCGAACGTGGAAGGTAAAAAAGAAGCTAGCTATCGCCGACAACACGGAGTTGACCGCGTAGCACCGCAACCGTCACCGCGCAGCACCGCACCAGCCTCACGCCTCCCCAACCTCGGCGGCCGCGGATGCGGCCGCCGTCCCTCGCGCGCTGGGCGCGTCGCCGTGGGCGACGCGCCCGCACGCGCCGGGTCGGAAATCTAGTCGAGCGCGTCCGAGGAGTGCCGAAGTCCCCGAACTCCCGACCTACAACCCGGCGCGCTCGCGGTGTTCGGCGGCCAGTTCCTTCGCCTCGGCTTTCGTCTGGCAAGTCTCCCAGCGCACTTCGTCGCCCGAGCCGTAGGCCAGCGCGTCCTTGAGTTCGTCCCGGAGGACGCCCCAGCCGACTTCGACGACCTCGCCCTCCTCGCCGAGTTCGTAGACGCCGTACTGCTCGGGCGCGGAGCCGACCGTCGGGCGATTCAGCGTCTGCCAGCGTTTCGGGAGCGGCATCTGTCTTCTCGCCTCTCAGTCCTCGTTGACCAACTCGAAGGAGCGTTCGCCGAGTTCGTCCTCCTCGAAGACGAACACGCGGCCGCGAGCGACCTCCGGGTCGGCCTCGACCTCGATGGCGTAGCCGTCCACGCGCACCGTGACGCCGGGGAACAGCTCTTCCTCCTCGTCGGGTTCGAGCATCACCCGGCCCACGCCGGTCGATTCGAGGATGTCGTCGTGGGTGTTGCGGTCGTTGACGTACGTCAGCACGCCCTCGGTCTCGGTCGGGTCGGTCACGAGAATCTGGACGAGTTTGCCGGGGCTGGTCCGGAGCGTGCCCGACTCCTTCTCCGGGACGCCGCGGTAGTAGGCCTCCCGGCCGTCGGTGTACTCCACGACGATGCCGTCCTCGGCCAACTCGACGCCGAGGGTATCGGGGGCCACGTCGTTGCGTGCGCTCATGCCCGGATTTTCGTCGGGGCGGGGGAAAAAGTGCGTGTTTCGGCGGCCGAGTGCGCCGAGGAGCGCGCGGGTCAGACCGTCGTCTCCGTCTCGTCGTCCTCGCGTTCCAGCAACTTCCAGAAGTCGGTCGGGCCGCGATAGCACTCGACCAGCGCGACCAGTGCCGCCAACGAGAGTACGCCGATGCCCTCGTCGTCGCTTCGCTGGCTGGTATCCGCGAACGCCACGAGGTAGTAGACCGCGAAGGAACAGAAGACGACCGGCGTGTAGACCCACCGAACGACCGCGACGTAGATGTCCCACGTTTGGTTCGTCGTCTCCCACCACGAGACGACGAGGGAGGCCCCGCCGAGAACGAGGAGGGTTCCGAGAAATTTCGCCCACGAGACCCACTGCTGTAGGTCGGGCGCTCGGACCAACACGTAGTACGTCACCGCGGCGGCGAGAGCGACCCCACCGCCGCCGAACCAGCGATAGACGGCGTCGTCGAGTGACCCGACGGTCAGCTCCAGCGTCGCCCCGAGGACCGCCGCGGTGACGGCGGCGACGACGGCGAGCCGACCGAGGCTCGCGGCGGCCGATTCGTGGCCGGGGTAGCGCACCGAGACGGGCGTGGCGAACCGCCTCCCGACGAGGTTCACTACCGCGAACGCGCCAACCCACGCCAGCGACCGACCGACGTTGTCGGCGAGAAACGGGACGGTCCGTTCTACGAATCGCGCCTCCGCCACGCCTCGAATCGACAGGACGTATCCGGCCGTGACGAGCGCGACGACGACGCTCACCGCGAGCGCGGTCGTCGCGTCGGTCGTGAACTCCTCGGCTTCCGCGTGTTCTGCCGTCTCGGTCGCTCGCTCCGAACGCTGGTCTGTCACCGATTTCCACTTCCCGTTTCCGAGCGTCGAAGCTCCGGGACTATAGTTCGGACGCTCCCGCTTCGACCGTACGAACCACGGTCCCGACTGCATCGACTACGGTCCCCGATTGCACGAACCACCAGCGTCTTTACGCCCCGCGAGAGAGTCCCGAGCATGGACGGCCGAGCATCCGCACCCGCGGCGGGCACGATACTCAACGCCCTCGCCTGCGGGAAGGGGTCGGCGTTCGCCATCGACGCCGAGACGACCGCCACCGTCGAGTTGGACTCCTCGGGGTCGTTCGACGCGGACATCGCGGACGCCCCCGACGCCGACACGACGCTGATAGAGCGGTGCGTCGAGTTGGTCGTCGCCGAGTACGCCGACGACGGAGCAGATATTTCCGGAGGCCACGTCCGCACCGAGAGCGAGGTCCCGATGGCGGCCGGACTCAAGAGTTCCAGCGCGGCCGCCAACGCCACCGTGCTGGCCGCGCTCGACGCGCTCGGGGTCGCCGACGAGGTGGCTCACGAGGAGGCCTGTCTCCTCGGGGTGGAGGCGGCCCGCGACGCGGGCGTGACCGTGACCGGCGCGTTCGACGACGCGAGCGCAAGCATGCTCGGCGGGGCGACCGTCACCGACAACCGGACCGACGAACTGCTGGCCCGCGAACCCGTCGAGTGGGACGTGGCGGTCTGGACGCCGCCCGAGCAGGCCTACAGCGCGGACGCCGACGTGGAGCGATGCCAGCGAATCGCCCCCGTCGCCGAACTCGTCGCGGACCTCGCGCTGGACGGGCGGTACGGCGAGGCGATGACGGTCAACGGCTTCGCCTTCTCAGCGGCGTTGGGCTTCTCCGCGGACCCGATGGTCGAGGCCCTGCCGGACGTGGCGGGCGTCTCGCTGTCGGGCACCGGCCCGAGTTTCGTCGCGGTCGGCGAGGAGACGGCGGTCGAACAGGTACGCGACCACTGGAGCGAACGAGAGGGTACGACATGGCTCACGACGACACAGAACGACGGCGCCCGGACGAGATGAACCTCGCGGAACTCCGCGAGGAGATAGAGAGTATCGACCGAGAGATAGTGGAACTCATCGCCCGCCGGACCTACGTGGCCGAGACGGTCGCGCAGGTCAAGGCCGAACGGGAGATGCCCACGACCGACGAGGACCAAGAACAGCGCGTCATGGACCGCGCGGGCGACAACGCCGAGCAGTTCGACGTGGACGCCAACCTCGTGAAAGCGATTTTCAGGCTGTTGATAGAGCTGAACAAGGTCGAACAGCGCGAGACGCGCTGACGACGAGTTCACGTGAGAACCGACACATTGGTCCTGTAGACGACGTAGGCCAAGAGGTACGCGAGTCCCCACACGGCCACTCGAAAAAGTAGGGTATCACTGGCGAGTTGGGTTCCCGACGCCACCATGAATATCATCGCCGCGACCGCTGTCACCATCGCCGACGCGACGAGGACGAACGTGAACTCGCCGAGTCGTCCGAGCGACCAGTCGCCCGCGACGACGGGGTACGCGCCCCCGAGCGCAAGCACGGCGACGACGAGGTTCACCGTCGATTGCGTGACCGGGAAGCCGAGAATCTCGTTGCCGAACGTCACGAGCGGATAGAAAACGACGACGAACCCGACGAAAGCGAGGAATACATCGACTGTTGCCCAGAGCCACGAGTCCGGTCGCGTTTCGGCTGTTCTCACGTTCGGTTACTACCGGTCCGGCAACGAAAAGATTACACTTCTCGGTTCCGCTACTCGCTTCGGTCGCGGCCGCTCAGTACTCCCAGAGCCGCGCGATACGGGAGTCGATTTCGGGATGGGCGTCGCGCAGCGTCTCGGCGTCTCGCTCGCCGCCGACGTTGACGACGTGGACCTCGCCCCGGCGGTCGCCGTACACGTCTTGGAAGTCGTAGACGACGCCGACGACGGTGGTGTCGTCGGGAACGTCGTCGCTCTCGCGGAGGAGTTCGACCTGCCTATCGACGTTGTACTCCACGAGTCGGTTGATGGCTTCGTCTCGGTCCAGACCGTCGGGAAGCTCCTCGACGCCCGATTCGAGGCGCGGGGCCAGCAGGTCGATACAGTGTTCGATGCCCGGCGAGTCCGAGAGGCCGTCGGTCAGCGCGTCGTAGGTCGCCGTGACCGCGCCACAACCGGTGTGGCCGACGACGACGGCGGTGTCCGTGCCGGTGTGTGCGATGGGGTAGAGAACGTCGCCCGAGACGACTTCGCCCGCGTCGGTCCGCTGGACGACGCGGTTGCCGATGTTGCTACAGGTGAAGACGTGGCCCGGTTCGTCGTTGTTCCACATCGCGTCCTGCAAGACCCGCGAGTCCGAACAACAGACCGTGACCGCATCCGGGTGTTGGGAGTCCTGTACGTCGCCGAAGCGCGATTGGAACTGCTCGGCGTGGTCGGCGTTGCCTTCGAGGAGTTCGATGACCGTCTCCTGCATGCTCGGACCGACGGACTCGGGGAAAATTACTCCTCGGGTTCGGACTCACTGGCGAGCGAACGTGTCGCGTCGCGCTCCGATTCGGCCCCGTCGCGCCCCCGTTATCGCTGTTCGGGGTGGACCGACCGCCGAGGAGTCGCGGCCGAGTCGGGCGACGAGTCGTGGTAGAACGAGAGTAGTTCCTCCAAGAGTACCGCGTCGCGGTCCGCGGGGTCGTAGTGGTGGTCGATGAAGTCCTCGGCGTCTTGGACGTTCCCGCGGAGCGCGTGTTTGCGGACGAAGAGAACCGATTCGAGGAAGGAGAGCCCCTCGCCCTCCGAGGGACCGGCGTCGCGGATGAGCGCGTCCTCCAACTCCTCGAAATCCAGCGTCTCCGGTTCGAAGTCCGGGTCGAGTTGCGCGAGGACGTACTCCGAGCAGAAGCGGTGGAACTCCGATTTGCTCTCGACGACGCCCTCCTCGACGAGTGCTTCGATTTCCTCGACGACGGGTTCGGGAAATCGGACGGTACTCTTGACCATGTGTCTACACTATTCTCAAGGCTGTTAAATAAACCTTGGCAACAGCTGACTCGGGTGGCCGAGAGATGCCGTTCGCTGGCCCGCTGGGGCTTTTCCCGGCGCATCTGGTTTCGGGAAGGCCCGAAAAACCTGACCCATACTTCCTTGGTTGTGCATTGTCTACATCACTCATGGCCACCTGCAAGGAGTGCGGCGAGAAACTGGTCGGCA
This sequence comes from Halorussus salinus, assembly GCF_004765815.2. Lineage (NCBI taxonomy): Archaea > Methanobacteriati > Methanobacteriota > Halobacteria > Halobacteriales > Haladaptataceae > Halorussus > Halorussus salinus. The sequence goes on from NZ_ML974128.1 coordinate 563,677, forward strand.
CGCGTGGCTGTTCGTACTGCGAAGGCACGTTCTGTCCGCACCACCAACTCCCGGAGAATCACGACTGTCCGGGTATCAAGCACCTGAACAAGACCGGCAACCGCTTCGACAGCGGCTTCGACGGGTCGTAGTCGGCAGTTGCCGGAGTTGGAAACCGCCGGAATCGGAGAATCCCGGAATTGGAGGGGAACCGAAATCGGAAATTCCGGGACCGGAAGTCGCTGAAACCGGAGACAGTCGGTTCGGAATCGCGATTTCGACTCCGAGGCTCCGAGGAGGAGGTCCCGACGAGCGGCGACAGTTCCGACACCACCGACCCGCTCAATAGCACTCTCGAACCACCGTAGAAGAACGAAAATATTGCTTTCGACTCACTCTCTCATTCCGACGGCCGCGCTCAGAACCGCTCGGCGAGTCCGTCCAGCGCCTCGTGATGCTCGGTCGTGTGGGGCGCGGTCAGCGGCGAGACGCTTATTTTCCCCTCAAAGACCGCCCGGCGGTCGGTGCCCTCGGGGTCCGAGAGCGCGTCGCCGTCCATCTGCTCCCACGTCCGGTCGTGGAGCGTCACCACGCCGTCCTCCTCGGTCGCGTCCATGTCGTAGACGTGGGAGGGCCGCGTGACTTCCATCGGCGTGCGGTTCCCGGTCGTCGCCTCGCGGCCACCGTCTTCGACCGCGCTCGCGTCGTTCGGCAAGGGGCCGTTGACGTTCAGATACTCGGCCTCCTCGAAGACGCCCGCCTCGGGCGCGCGCTCCACGAGGTAGCGGACCGACTCCGCGACTTCGGCGTACTCCTCGACGGTCGTGTCGCGGGGCCACTCGCTTTGGGGGATGTGGAGCGACGCCGCGATTGCGGGGACGCCGAAGAACGCCGCCTCGACCGCGGCGCTGACGGTGCCCGAGCGGCCGAGGACGTACGCGCCGATGTTCGCGCCCTCGTTGATGCCCGAGACCACGATGTCGGGGTAGGGACCGAGTTCCGCGAGTCCCGCGACCACGCAGTCGGAGGGCGTGCCCTCGACGGCGTAGCCGAGTTCGTGTTCCTCGACGGGGACCTCGTAGGTCATCGCCCGGCCGACCGCGCTCTGGTCGTCGGCGGGCGCGACCGTCGTGACGTTGCCGACCTCCGAGAGGGCGTCGTAGAGCGCGCGGATGCCGGGGCTGTCTATCCCGTCGTCGTTCGTCAGCAGGATTTCGAGGGATTCGCTCATGTGTCCGTGGTTGCGGGGGCCGGTCAAAAGTCCTACCGCTCTCGGTGCCGCGCTCGCGGGACCTCGAATCGCTCGCCGACCGAATCGGAAAAGAGACGCCGCGAGAACTCAGAACCGGACGTAGACCATCACGAAGATAATCGCCAACTGGAGCGCGCCCTGCACGCCCGCCAACTTCGCGTTGCGCATCCCGATAGCGCCGATTAGCTCCTCGTCGGGGTTCGCGGTCGTCATCTCCCGATACATCCGAACCTCGCCGGGGAGCAACACCCCGAAGCCGAGAATCGACAGCGCGGTCACGATGCCGAGCGCCGCGGCAATTTCGTGGTCAGTCATGGCAAACTCGGGGAGCGTCCGGAACAGCCACGCCGCGTGTCCGACCCCCGCGACGCCGAAGACCGTGAGCGTGCGACGGTCGGTCAGCGCGCCGAACTGGCGCGCGACCAGCAGTATCACCGGCAACGAAATCGCGGTACTCATCAGCGCGATCCACGGCTCCGCGTGCGGGAACTTGCCGAGTCGCTCGGCTAACGTCACCCCGCCGAAGACGGTGACGAGCGCCAGCGACGGCATCAAGAACGTCGTCTTCGGGGTAAGCCGCCGGAACACCGACGCCTTCTCCTCGGTAGAGAGGCCGCCGATGACCGGCCCGAGGACCAGTCCGAGAAACAGGTCGATACCGGTCCACAGGACCCCGGCCATGACGTGGACGTACATCAGGTGGCGGAGCGGCCCGGCTGTCACCCCGTAGGCCAGCGCGACCAGCGGGACCGCGACGACGCCCGCCGCGAACGCCGGGTTCGCCCGGTCGGCCATACCGCCGACGAAACTGCGCGATGCGGTTGCCATACTCTACCAGAGGCCGCGCACGGGCGGATGTTAAAAATTATTGTTATTTACATCTGAAGCACCGTTTTGGGAGAAGTGGGCGCGACCGACCTCAGTCCCACGCCGGATGGTCGTCGGCCAATCGCGTCCGCCCTTCCTCCTCGAACAGGTTCTCGCGCAGGGTCTCGCCCTCGTACTCGTCGCGCACCAGTCCGCGCTCGCGCAGTTCCGGCACCACCATGTCCACGAAGTCCCGGAGGGTGCCCGGCCGGACGACCTCCTTGACGTTGAACCCGTCCACGCCGACCTCCTCGTACCAGTACTGGAGTTCGTCGGCGACCTGCTCGGGACTCCCGACGATGACGGGCGACGTGGACCCCAATCCAGCGAACTCGGCGACTTCGCCCACCGTCCAGTCGCGGTCGGGGTCGTTCTGCGTGAAGGCGTTGACCGCGCCCTGAATCGCGTCGGTCTCGATGTGTTCGACCTTCTGGTCGGGGTCCAACTCGGAGAAGTCGATGTCAGTGAAACCGGCAAGTAGTGCCAGCGTCGCCTCGTAATCGACGTTCTCGGCGTAGGTCTCGTACTTCTCGCGGGCGACCGCCTCGGTCTCGCCGACGACGGGAACGACGCCGGGGAAGAAGCGCAGTTCGTCGGGGTCCCGGCCGCGCGCTTCGGCGCGCTCGCGGAGGTCCGCCACGTAGTCCCGGACGCCCTCCTCGGTCGGTTGGCTGACGAAGACGGCTTCCGCGTTGTCCGCGGCGAAGTCCCGCCCGCGGTCCGAGGAGCCAGCCTGATACAAGACGGGCGTGCGCTGTGGCGAGGGTTCGCAACTGTGGGCGTCGGGGACCTCGAAGTACTCGCCCTCGAAGTCGATGCCCGAGACCTCCTCGGGATCAGTGTAGACGCCGGACTCCCTGTCGCGGACTACTGCGTCGTCGCTCCAGCTCTCCTCCCAGAGCCGATGACACACGTCCATGAACTCGTCGGCGCGGTCGTATCTGGTCTGGCGGTCCATGCGCTCGTCCAGCCCGAGGTTGCGGGCCGCGCTCTCCAGATAGGAGGTCACGATGTTGAACGCCACTCGGCCGTCGGTCACGTGGTCGAGCGTCGAGAGTTCGCGGGCCAACTGGTAGGGGTGGACGTAGGTCGTCGAGCGCGTCACGGCGAATCCGAGGTTGTCGGTCACGGTCGCCATCGCCGGGACGAGGGCTTGCGGGTCGTTGGCGGGCGTCTGGACCGCGTTCTCGATGGCGGTGTCGCTGTCGCCGCCGAACACGTCGTAGATGCCCCGCACGTCCGCGAAGAACACGGCGTCGAAGCCGCCGCGCTCGGCGGTCCGGGCCACGTCGAGCCAGTACTCCACGTCGGTGTAGCGGTGGGACTGGTCGCCCGGCGTCCGCCAGTTGCCGGTCGTGACGTGTTCGACCGAGTTCATCGTGAAGAGGTTGAGGTGGATGTAGTCGCTACTCATTGTCGAGTCGGTGGGGTCGCCCGCGGGAAAAGACCGGGAAACCGGCGAGACGTGCGGCCGACCTCGGACGCTCCCGACTCGAACGCTTCCACCTCGGAGGCGTCCGACTCGGCCGCGACCGACGAGAGCGGTCGGCTAGCAGGAACAGTAGTACTCGCTCGTCCCGAACTCTGTCGAGAGGAGTTGGTACGCCGGAGCGGGGTCCGATGGCCGATAGACGCCGGTCGTCAGGTCGGCGCTCGACTCGAAGTCGCCGGACAACAGCGAGAGCCAGTCGTCGCGGGCCAGCACGTCCGCGAAAGTCTCGTCCGACGAGAGCAGTTGCAGGTAGTCGGCGAGGTAGACCCAACTCGCGTCGCGGACCTCGTCGGCCTCGTAGCTCTCGCCCACGGCGTCGCTGTAGGCCGCCAGCGGGAGGTTCGCTCCGGCCTGCACCGGCAGGGAAATCCACTTCCACGGGCGAGTGTTCACGTCGATGAGGACGTACTCCTCGCGGTCGCCGTCGTAGAGGAACTCGGCCTCGCTGATGCCATAGTAGTCGGTCTCGTCCAAGACCGCGAGCGCGTTCTCTTCGACCTCGTGGGCGGCTTCGCCCGTGGCGCGCCGGACGACGCAGGAGGTGCCGTAGCCCAGCGGGTATCGGACGCGGGCGTTCCCGACGAACGAGACCGCCTCGCCGGACTCGGGCACGTAGGAGGCGAGCGAGCAGTCCTCGCCCTGTACTGCCGGGACCTTCTCTTGGGCCATCACGCGGATGCCCTCCGCGGCGGCGTTGGCCACCACGTCTTCCAGTTCGCCCTCGTCGGCGACTTCGATGACGTTCGTGCCGACGGCTTCGGAGAACTTCCGCTTGAGCGCGGGCTTGATTACGAGCGGGAAGCCCAGTCGCTCGGCGGCCTCGGCGGCGGGGACGCTCTCGCGGCCCGCGTCGCCCGGTCCGGCCTCGCGCCCGGCAGGCCCCTGCTCGCCGCCGGTTTCGGCGGGGTCGGTCTCGGCGATGCGGTAGGTCTCGGGGTACGGAACGTCCAGCTTCTCGGCGACGGTGTACAGCGATTCTTTGTCCAGCACGCGGTCGATGGTCGCGCGCTCGGCGAACGGGAGCCGGACGCCCTCGGGTTCGGTTCGGGAGAAGGCGTGGACCCACTCGTCCATGCACCCGAAGGCGACCGGTTCGTGGTCCACCGCGGCGGCGAGGGCTTCCACGTCCTCACGGAAGCCCTCCTCGTCGTCCAGCGGGTAGGTGACCTGTCCCGCGAAATCGACCGCGTCGGAGTAGGGCGCGACCCCCTTCTCGTTGCGGTCGATAGCGATTACCGGCACGTCGCGGGCTTGAAGCGCGCGAGCTACGCTCAGGCCGGTGACGTGGGCGTTACAGACGATTGCTGGCGGTCGGTCGAACTCGGCGTCCGCGAGCGCGTCGCGGAGTCCCTCGAAGGAGCGGAAGGTTGCCATACCCGTGGTTGTCGTCTCGCGCGCTAAAAGTCGTCCGAGTCGGCAAAGCCGTCCGGAGACTGCGACGACTCGGGGTGTCGGGGGTTTCCGGGAACTCCTCGGCGTTCGACTCACGTGGACTTCGAGATACTGACCTCTCGGCGCGTGCGGGCGTCTGCGCGAACGGACGTGAGCGCACGGCTCGTCGGACGCGGTTTGCCCGACGGTGCGGCCCGCGAGTGGCCGCGCCCTTCCGCGCGAGGGATGAGGCTTGCGAGACACGACGCGTCTCGCCCATCTGCGAACGTCGTTCGCAGACATCGCAACGCAGTGAGAAGCGCAATCGGATGGGGAGGACGAGGTGCCGTGCGGACGCGGTGCGGTAGACTCCTCTGCTCAAGCCTGAAACTAGCTTTTCGATGTCAACAACAGTCTTCGAAGTACCGAGACCACCGGTTCCCGAGCAAAGAACCTGTTTCTCACGGAGACCAGCCACAACCGGCAAGTGTGGGACCGCCGAACTGAGACCATGCTTCGACAGCGACTCCAGACCGAGGAGCCACGCGAAGAACCGAGCGACGGCGGCGTTCTCCGGAAGGGCCTGCCCTTCGCGTTCGCCTTCGCCATGGGCTTTCTCCTCGGCCGACAGCGGGGCGACGGGGCCGAGGCCATCGAGGGCGACGAGTTGAGCGAGGCCGCCAGCGAGGTCCGGGAACGCGCGACCCCTGGCGAGAGCGAGGCGGAGGCCGAGGGAGAGTCCGAAGCGCCCGAGCGCGGGGAGGCCGACCGCGAGGAGATGGACGCAGAGAGTCAGGTCGAGTCCGAGGACGTGGAGGCCGTCGAAGGGACGGAAGCCGAAGCGGACGAGACCGAGCAAGCCGAAACCGAGACCGACGAGGAGGTCGCCGCGCTCTCGCCGCCGACCGCTCACGGGATGCCGATGCTCGGTCTCGGCACGTACCAGATGGAGGAGTACGACGAGTGCGTCGATGCGGTCCGGCGAGCGGTCGAGATGGGCTACCGGCACGTCGATACCGCCGAGGGGTACGAGAACGAGGAGGCCGTCGGCGACGCCATCGCGGAGGCCGACGTGGACCGCGAGGACCTCTTTTTGGCGACGAAGGTCAGCCCGGACAATCTCGACTTCGACCACGTGCTGACCAGCGCCGAGGAGAGCTTGGACCGACTCGGCGTCGAGTCGGTGGACCTGCTGTACGTCCACTGGCCGCTCGGCGAGTACGAGGCCGAGGACACGCTGGATGCCTTCGCGGAACTCCGCGAGGAGGGAATGATAGACGAAATCGGCGTGAGCAACTTCACCGTGGACCTGCTGGAGGAGGCCATCGAAGTATCGGAGGAACCCATCTTCGCCAATCAGGTCGAGATGCACCCCCTGCTCCCCCAGACCGAACTCCAGCAGTTCTGTGCCCAAGACGACGTGGACGTGGAACTGGTCGCCTACTCACCCATCGCCCGCGGCGACGTGTCGGACGTGGACGCGCTACAGGAGGTCGCCGAGAAGCACGACGCGACGCCCCAGCAGGTCAGCCTCGCGTGGCTCCGCGAGAAGGAGGTCACGGCCATCCCGAAGGCGACCGGCGAGGACCACCTCCGGGAGAACTGGCTCAGTCTCGGCGTCGAGTTGGACGACGAGGACGTGGAGAAAATCGACGCCATCGACGAGCGCCGCCGCATCGTGGACCCCGACGAAGCGCCGTGGAACGAGTGAGTCGGCGATGGGGCAGAACGACCGCCCTCCTCGGCGACGGGGAGGGACGAACGCGCTCTGCGACGGGTGTGTGAACTAAGGGCATATTACGACTTTTATCATGAAAGACCATTATCTTTAACTCCCGGAACGTCCTCGGTCGGGTCGCAATGGGACGACGACCCACGTCGATAGCCCCGTACAACTCGCTTCGCATCGGACCGACCGACGGTCCGCTCTCGGACCCGCTCGGTCTGCGCGGCCGCGCCGGAGGACGATGAGCGCGGACGCCACCGACGCCGAACTGGACGCGGCCAACGCCGAAGCGAACGCCACTGACGCCGGGAGCGACGCCACCGGGGACGAGGTAGGCGGCGACGAGTTCCCCGCGCCGCCCCGGACGTTCACCGACGGCGAGGAGCGCGTACTCCGACTGCTCGCCAGCGAGGCGTCCGCGGCGTCCGACAACGAGTCCCCGAGCGATTCTCCCTCCTCGGACCACCACGAGGAGCTAGCGGCGATGTACGACGCCTTCGAGTCGGGCGACCGCGCGCAGGGCATCCCGCCCGCGAACCCCCGACGCCGCGGCGAGTGGCTCGACAGGCTCCGCGAGGGCATCGAGGTCGTCGCCTGCCACGACGAGCGCGCGGTCGGCCACGGTATCCTGCTCGACGGCGGGCCGGGCCACGAACTCGCGCTGTTCGTCCACCCCGACTACCGCGGGGCAGGAATCGGGACCGCGCTCGTTCGGGCACTCCTCGGCGAGGGGCGGTCGGCGGGCGTCGAGCGCGTCTGGCTCTCGGTCGAGCGCACGAACCGCCCGGCGGTCAGCCTCTACCGCGGGGCCGGGTTCGAGCCGACCGACAGCGGACTCGGCGAACTGGAGATGGCGCGCTCGCTCCGGTGACGCGCTCCGTAGCGAACCCCTTTTGAGACCCGACCGGCTACCTCCTCTCGATGAAGCTACTGGTCGTCGGCGCGGGCGAGATGGGCCGGTGGGTCGGCGGCGTCGTCGCCGCGGAACTCGACCCGGCGAGCGTCGCGTTCGCCGACACCGACCCCGAGGTCGCCCGGCAGGCCGCCGAGGCGGTCGGCGGTCGCGCCGTCGCGCTCTCGACCGACGAGCGATTCGACGCGGTCTGCGTCGCGGTCCCGATGTCGGTCGCCGAGGAGACCATCGAACGCCACGCTCCCAACGCCGACCGGGCGCTGGTGGACGTGACCGGTCGGATGGCCGACCCCGTGGCCGCGATGGCCGAGGCCGCGCCCGACCGCGAGCGCGCGAGCCTCCACCCGCTGTTCGCGGCGTCGAACGCGCCGGGCAACGTTGCGGTCGTGACCGACGAGTCGGGTCCCGTCACCGACCGACTTCTGGACGCGCTCGACTCGGCGGGCAACCGACTGGTCGAGACGACCCCCGACGAACACGACTCGGCGATGGAGACCGTCCAAGCCGGGACCCACGCCGCGGTACTCTCGTTCGCGCTGACGGCCGAGGAGGTCCCCGAGGGGCTGACGACCCCGATTTTCGAGGAGCTAGCCGCGGTCGCCGAGCAGGTCACGGGCAACGACCCGGCGGTCTACGCCGAGATTCAGACGACCTTCGACGGCGCGGACCGGGTCGCCGAGGCGGCGGCCCTCCTCGCCGACGCCGCGGCCGACGACGCGGACGACGGGGACGACGAGACGTTCGCGCAGTTGTACCGCGAGGCGACCGAGACGATGCAGGACGCGGCCGACGAGGCCGTGACTGACGAGGACGCGACCGCGAGCGAAGCGACCCCGACGGAGGCAGACGATTCATGAACGACGAACTACGACAGCGGGTCCGGGAGAACGCCAAGTATCTCCGGGAAGTCCGACCCATCGACGCCGACGAGATTTCCGAGTACATCGACAGTCAGCCACATCCCGGCGTCGTCCGCCAGATTCTCCGCGAGGAGGCCCCGTCGCTCGGGCTGGTCGAGCGCGAGGACCGGACCTTCGAGCCGGTCGCCGAGGGGCCGATAACGCCCTCGCTCCGCGGCGTCGAGGCGTTTCCGCCGGAGTACGGGATGGAACTGGAAGACCTGCTGGTCGAGCGGTTCGGTCCCGACTGGCACGAGGGCGAGTCGGGCAACCGACTCCGGAACACCATCCAGCGGCTCAAGTCCGACTACTTCCGGAACAACCCCGTCGAGTACGACGAGGAGGCCGCGCTCGGTTACGCGATTTACCACCTGCCGGACAACTACGCCGCGGTCCAGTACGTCGTCCACGAACTCGCCGAGGAGGGTCTCCTCGACCGGCGACTCCGGATTCTCGACGTGGGCGCGGGCGTCGGCGGCCCGGCGCTCGGTCTGGCCGACTACCTGCCCGACGACGCCCTCGTGGAGTACGACGCGGTGGAACCGAGCGCGTCCGCCGACATCTTCGAACACATGCTCGCGGACGCCGACCGGAACTTCCACGCCGAGGTGCATCGGGAGCGCGCCGAGGAGTTCGAACCTGACTCCGACGAACCGTACGACCTCGTGCTGTTCGCCAACGTCCTCAACGAGTTGGACGACCCCGCCGCGGTCGTGACCCGGTACCTCGATTTCGTGGCCGAGGACGGGTCGCTCGTCGCGCTCGAACCCGCCGACCGCGAGACCAGCATCGGCCTCCGGAGCGTCGAGCGCGCGGTCGTGGACGACGCGCGGGCGGCCACCGTCTTCTACCCGACGCTCCGGCTCTGGCCCGGCGAGCGCCCGACCGACCGCGGGTGGTCGTTCGACGTGAAACCCGACGTGGAGGTGCCCGCGTTCCAGCGCAAGTTGGACGAGGCGGCAGGCGCGTCCGGCGAGTTCGTCAACGTGGACGTGCAGTTCTCCTACTCGATTCTGCGCACCGACGGGACCCGGAAAGTCGAGTTCGACCTCGACACCGAACACGTCGCCAAGATGGCCGACATGGACCGCCACGTCACCGGGCGCATCGACCTCGTGGCGCTCAAACTCAGCCACTCGCTGTCGGAGGGCGACCGGAATCCCTTGTTCAAGGTCAGCGACGGGAGCGAGGAGACCGACCACTTCGCGGTCCTGACCCGCGAGACGGCGATGAACGCCGACCTCGCGGGTGCGGAGTACGGGGACCTACTGTCGTTCGAGAACGTGCTGGTACTCTGGAACGACGACGAGGAGGCCTACAATCTCGTCGTGGACGAGGACACCGTCGTGGACCGGATTCCGGTCTAATAGCGCGTCGAGACGGTGACGGACTCGTCGCCCTCGCCGCTGGCGTCCACCACGGCGTCGAACGGCGACTTCAGCGTCGCGATGGTCTCCCGGTCGTGGGCGTATGGGTCCATGTGGAAGTGCGCGAACCCGTCCACCGCGTCGAAGCGCCGCGTCACGACCCGGAGGAACCGGTACATCGTCGAGCGGTCGGCGTACTGGAGGAAGTCGGTCACCGAATCGAAGCAGACGACGGTCTCGGCGTCGCTGTCGGCCCAGTCGGTGATGCAGTCGGTGACCGCCATCCCGACGCTGGTGAGGTCCGCGGGCTTGACCGTCGTCACCGAAACGTCGTCGCCGTACCCCGCCGGAGTTCGCGTCGTCTCGTCCATCGCGACGATGGTAACTTTGTTCGGGAGGCCGTCGTAGTGGCGGTCCAATCGGGCCAGCCAACGCTCCGGGTCCTGAAACGTCAACACGAGGAGGTTCTCCTCGTCGAGCGACCGCTTGGCGATGAGGTGGTCGTGGATGTCGTCGGTCTTCGAACTCAAGGACGGCGCGAGCATGAGGACGTTGCGCGCCCCGGAAAGCTTCTCGATCACTCCGTCGGTCATCGGTCGGCCTCCGCCGTCTCGGTCAGCGCGTCCACGACGCCGTTCGCGCTCACGTCGGGTTCGACCGAGACGTAGATGCCCTCCCGTTCGCCCACGTACCTGACGAGCGTCTCGTCGTCCAAGTAGACCGCGAACGCGGCCAGTTCCCCGAGCGGTCCGTAGAGGTCGGCGTACATCTCCCGCTCGTTGAAGTCGAGTTTGTAGTTGTAGTGGAGCCTGTCGGCGAACTCCTCGAGCGTCGCCTCGTCGCCGAACTCTTGGACCACCCGCTCCGCGATGTAGAGGAGATTGTACGTCTCGTCGTCGTACTCGACGAACGCCCGGAGGCCGTCGCCAGCGACCTCCTCGACGGCCGAGAGCGCCGACGAAGTGTCGAAATCTGTCAGATGGGGCTCGTTACTCACTGCGTTCATGGAACGACTTGGAAAACGCCCGGACATAAAACTAGCGTCGGAAAGTTGTCGTTCTAATGTCACGACAGCGGTAACGTCCGGGGCTTTCGAGGCGACTCACTCCAGTTCCAAGTGAATCGGGTAGTCGGTCAGGTTCTCGTAGCCGTCTTCGGTCACGACCACGAGGTCCTCGATGCGGATGCCACCCACGTCCGGGTCGTAGAGGCCCGGCTCGATGGTGATGACGTGGCCCGGCTTCAGTTCCTCGCCGCTCGGGCTGACCGACGGCTCCTCGTGAACGTCCAGTCCGATGCCGTGGCCCGTGCTGTGGATGAAGCCCGTCTCGGCCGAGGAGTCGCTCCGGAGGGTGTCGTAGCCGCGCTCCTCGTAGCAGTCGCACACCGCGTCGTGGACCTCCTTGCCCGTCGCGCCGGGTTCCACCGCGTCGAGTGCGGCCTCGAAGGCGTCGTAGGTGTCGTCGTAGCGTCGGCGAACTTCGTCGCTGGCCTCGCCCTTGACGAACGTCCGGGTCATGTCGCCGTGGTACTTCGTCTCCTTGTCCCGCGGGAAGATGTCGATGACGATGGTCTCGTTCGCCCGGAGCGGTCCGCTCCCGCGGTTGTGCGGCCCCGCGGCGTCCGCGCCGCAGGCGACGATGGTCTCGTCCAGCGCACAGCCCTGCCGGAGGAGCGTCACCTCTATCTCCTCTTTGACGCGCTCGCTGGTCAACTCCTCGCCGTCGTGGTACAGCACGCCGTCCTCGACCGCGGCGGCTTCGATGAGGTCTTCGGCCGCGCGCATGGCCTCCTCGTTGGCCTGCTGTGCGGCGTGAACGTGATCTACCTCGTCGTCGGTCTTGACCGCGCGAATCTCGGCCAGCGCGTCCTCGTCCAGCACCTCGACCGAGACGCCCTGCTCGCGCAGGTCGTCGGCGGTGCCCAGCGGGAACCGCTCGGGCGCGGCGACCGACTCGACGCCGCGGTCGTCCAAGAACGCCGCCACAACGCGGTGCTTGCCCTCGGTGCGGCCGTACTCGGCGACCTTCTCCTGATAGCCGTACTCCGAGAGACGGGCCACCGAGTCCGCGCGACTCTCGTCGGTCGCGCGACCGTATTCGAGTCCGGAGACCAGCAGGTGCGTCCCGTCGGGGGTGTAGAGCGTGACGAAGGGGTCGGGCGCGTCGAAGCCCGAGAGGTACAACTGGTCGGACTCCTCGGAACTGGCGTCCAGCAGGTAGCCGTCTACCTCGGTCGCGTCCAGCGCGTCCGCCAACGGCGACAGGTCGGGGTTCATACCGACAGCAAGCCTCGCCGAGGAGAAAACGATACGGGTTCCGGAACGCGGGAACCGGGCCAGATTGTCCGACGTGCGCTCCGTGACGCAGACCACGAGGATGGGCTGAGTGTCACAGACCACAGTTTGGGTGGGCTGAAAGGGGCCGCCCGCTCGCGTTCGCCGTGGTCGTCTCGGCGTGGTCAGTATTTCGGGCGCGCAATTCTGCGCGCCCGAAATATCCCGCCGAGCGACCGCGAGCGGGCGGGGGCTTTCTGAGACCTCACTGCTACCATCACAGCAGTTTTCCACACGACCGATAATCCAGTCCCTCAATCTCTTGTCCTCGACCTCCCCTCGCGTCGAACCAGCGAGTCCGGTCCCACGAAGTACGTCGCGTACTGCGTGAAATAATCGGCGTGAACGGTCGTCTCGCCCGCGCCGGAGTTCACCCACGCCGAACACCACGCGACGACCCGGAACTCCTCGCCGTACTCCCGCACCGACTCGACGCCGCACTCCCGATGCACCGAACTCGACTCGCCGCGGTACAGTTCGTTGTACACCCACCGGCGCTCGAAGTCGGCGACGAACTCCCGGACCGATTCGGCGGTCAGGTCGGCCGGGCGCTCGGGTCGGGACTTCGGTCCCTCCGGGAACTCGACGGAACCCTCCGGAAGCGAGGTATCGACGCCGAGCGCGTGGGTCGTCTCGGCCTCGGCGTCCGTCGTCGTCGCGTCGGTGGCACTCGTGCCGGACTCGCCGTCCAACGCCCCCGCGCATCCGGCGACGGACCCGGCGAGCGCGGCCGCGCAGAGTCGGAGGGCAGTTCGTCTCGACGGTGGCACGTCCGGCGACTCTCGCGGGCGCGGTAAAAATTTTCTCCGGGGGTCGGACCGAAGGTTTTCGACCCCCGACTCCGAACCCCGGAACATGTCACTCGAAGACGACTCGTCGCGCGCCGCCGACCGTGACTCCTCCAGTGGCCCCGAACCCTCTGGTGCCTCCGAACCCTCAACCGCCACGCGGGTCGCGCTCGGGGTCATCGCGGCCCTCGTCCTGCTCTACAGCGTCCTCGTCGCTACCCGGCCACTCCTCGGCGTGCTACTGGTGATTCTGGTGTTCGGCGCGTACCTCGCGTGGCGGTGGTTCCTCCTCGGCGTGCGGTTCGTCGCGGCGGTAGAGCGCATCGCCGACGCGATGGAAGCCGACGGCTGAGCGCGGGACCTAGCCGCAATCCAGATTGTCCGTCGCGTCGAAGTATCTCGCATGAAGTACCTCGTCGCGGTCGATGGCTCCGAACCGAGCATGGACGCGCTCCGGTACGCGGTCGAGCAGGCGGCCGCGACCGGGGCCGACGTGACCGCGGTCAGCGTCGTCGTGCCCGAGCAGTTCTTCACCGGCGGGGACGACCCGCCGACGAGCTACGCCGAGGCCGCCGACGAACTCGTCGCCGAGGACGTGCAAGATGCCGAGGAGGATGCCCAAGCCGCCCTCGAAGACGCCGCCGAGGTCGGCGACGAGGCGGGCGTCGAGGTCGAGACCGGTCTCCTGTACGGCGAACCGGTCGAAGTCGTCACCGAGTTCGCCGAAGGGCGAGGCCCTTCGAGCAGTCGGATGGGGTCCGACGACGAGGAGTACGACGCCATCTTCGTCGGCCACCGCGGCCTCTCGGACCGCTACGAGGGGCTGGTCGGTTCGACCGCGAAGGAGATCGTCGGGCGCGCGACGGTGCCCGTGACCGTCGTCCGGTAGCCCGCTCGGGGTCGCAGTCGTCGGGTAAGGAGACCCTACCTCTCGCGGGACGAATACTTCGCCACCTCCGGTATTCTGATACGCCCCCGGACCGTCGGCCGGGATATGGACGTAACGATAACTCCTTCGACGCTCTCGGGGGCGGCGCGCGCGCCCTCCTCGAAGAGCTACACGCACCGGGCAATTCTGGCCGCGGGCTACTCCGGCGGCGCGCTGGTCTACGACCCGCTGGTGAGCGCCGACACGAAAGCGACGATGCGGGCCGTGGACGCCTTCGGCGGCGATGTCACCCGCGAGTCGGACCACCTCGACGTGGACGGCTTCGACGGCCGCCCCGAGGTGCCCGGCGACGTTATCGACTGCGGAAACAGCGGGACGACGATGCGCCTCGTGACCGGAGCCGCCGCGCTCGCGGACGGCGGGACGGTCCTGACCGGCGACGGGTCCCTGCGCTCGCGCCCTCACGGTCCGCTCCTTCGGGCCATCGACGAGTTGGGCGGGAGCGCCCGAAGCACGCGCAAGAACGGGCAGGCTCCGCTCGTCGTGGACGGCCCCATCTCCGGCGGAACCGTCTCGATGCCCGGCGATGTCTCCTCGCAGTTCGTGACCGCCCTGCTGATGGCCGGGGCCGTGACGGACGAAGGGTGCGAGGTCGAACTCGAAACCGAACTCAAGTCCGCGCCCTACGTCGATATCACGCTCGAACTACTGGACGAGTTCGGCGTCGAAGCCGGGAAGCGCGGCGTCGGCGCGGACGGCGACGACGGTCCGAGCGGCGGCACCTACCACGTCGAGGGCGGCCAGTTCTACGAACCCGAAGACGGCGAGTACCACGTCCCCGGCGACTTCTCCTCGATTTCGTACCTGCTGGCGGCGGGTGCGATGGCCGCCGACGACGGGAGCGAGGTCCGCGTGCGGGGCGCGTACCCGAGCGCGCAGGGCGATTCGAAGATAGTCGGCGTGTTGGGTCGGATGGGTGCGGACGTGGACTGGAACCGCGACGACGGCGTGGCGACGGTCGAACGCTCCGAACTCTCCGGCGTCGAGGTGGACGTGGGCGACACGCCCGACCTCCTGCCGACCATCGCGGTGCTGGGCGCTGTCGCCGACGGCGAGACCCGCATCGTCAACTGCGAACACGTCCGGTACAAGGAGACCGACCGCGTGAGCGCGATGGCCGAGGAGTTGGAGAAGTTGGGCGCGGAGACCAGCGAGACCGAGGAGACCCTGACCATCCGCGGCGACGAGTCGGCGTTGACCGGTGCGCAACTCGACGGCCGGGGTGACCACCGCGTCGTCATGTCGCTGGCCGTCGCGGCGCTGGCGGCCGACGGTCCGACGACGATTTCGGGCGGCGAACACGTTGACGTGTCGTTCCCCGACTTCTTCGACGTGCTGTACGACCTCGGCGCGACCGTCGAACGGTAGTCTCTCTCACACCTTCGAAACGTACTTTCGCCGACGAATCAAATCGCCAGCGAATGCTCCGAACCGACGTGGCCGAGAACCTCCGTCGGGAGTTCGAGGAGGACGGCTATCTGTTCCCCGACTACGAGGGGTACTGCTTCGGGAACGTCCCTCACACCGTGACCGACGCGCTGGGCGTCGAGACCGGGCGGACCTTGCCCGACGACGTGCTGGCTGGAGTCTCCGACGAGTTCGAGCGAGTCCTCGTGGTGCTGGTGGACGGCTTCGGCTTCCGGCAGTGGCGACGCGAGCGAGACCACCACGCGCTCCTCGACCGCCTGAGTTCCGCGGGTCGGGTGACGCCACTCACGTCCATCTACCCGAGCGAGACCGCCGCGGCGATGACGACGTTCCACACCGGGACGCTCCCGGTCGAACACGGCGTGGTGGGGTGGAACGTCTACGAACCGACCGCGGACGAGGAGTTCGAGTCGCTTCTCTATCGGACGAAAGACGGCGACGAACCGTCGGTCCCGCGCTCGGAGGTGGCCGACGCCGACCCGCTCTATCCGAAGTTGGCCGACGCGGGCGTGTCGTCTCACCACGTCGTCCCGTTCGAGGACGCCGAACCGGGCGCGACGACGCGCTCCTACGAGTCGCTGGACGAGTTCCCGGCGGTCGTCGCCGAAGCGGTCGCGGACGCCGCCGACCCCGCCTACTGCTTCGCCTACCTCGACCACGTGGACGCCGCGGCCCACGAGTCGGGCACCGAGTCGCCGAACTACCGCGAGACGGTCGGAGCGGTGTTCGACGCGCTGGACGGGGCCGTCTCGGCGCTCGACGCGGACGGCACCGCCGACGAGACCCTGCTGGTCGTCACGGCCGACCACGGCCACGTGAACACCGACCCCGAGCGCAACGTGAACCTCGACCGGCGCGAGGACCTCCTCGCGGCGCTCCGGCGGCGCGCAGACGGCGCGCCGGTCAAGTTCGCCGGGAGCATGCGGAACGTCCACCTCCATCTGCGCGACGACCGCGCCGAGGAGGGCCAGCGAGCCGACGCCGCCGAAGCGGTGGTCGCGGACCTGCGCGCCGACTTGGACGCGCGGGTGTTCGAGAAGGGCGACCTCCTCGGCGGCGAGGCGTCCGGCGGCGAGGCGTTCGACGGGGACCTGTTCGGTGACGCTCCGGCGTCCGAGACGTTCCGGCGGCGACTCGGCGACGTGGTCGTCTGCCATCGGGACCTCGGGGTCTGGTGGGGCGACGAGGAACCCGGCGAACTCGCGTACGTCGGGATGCACGGCGGTCTCCACCCCGACGAGATGCTGGTTCCGTTCGCCGCCGTTCGCGCGGACGAACTGGTTGAGTGAGTCTTCGCACGTACGAATGTTTCGTAAAGAACGGTAAATAAGTCTCTACTGCGTCGGCGACGCCGGGCCGTCGGCAATCGGACGTTCCACGTTCGCCGCGACGGAACCCTGCCGAGACGGTCGGAGTGTAACGAGACCCGCGGGGCCGACTACCCGACTATGCCGAGGAGTCCCAGAATCCACCGCAGAATCTCCGACAGCGCGAACAGGCCGCCCTCGGCGCGCGAGAGTCTGCGCCCGGACCACAGCGCCGCGACGAAAACGCCGACGACGACGGTGAGCCACGCCAGACTCTCCAGCGCCGCGGCCGGAACCGCCAGCGGGCGGACGAGCGCGGCCAGACCGAGGACGCCGACCATGTTGAAGACGTTGCTCCCGACGACGTTCCCGACCGAGACGCCGACGCTCCCCCGGCGCATCGCCACCAGCGAGACGGCGAACTCGGGCGTCGAGGTCCCCGCGGCGACGATGGTCCCGCCGACGACCCACGGGGAGACGCCAGCCGCGAGCGCGAGTTCGGTCGCCGCCTCGACCATGAAGTGACCGCTCACCAACACGACCGCGAGTCCGGCGACCAGCGTGCCCGCGTTCCGGGCGGTCGAGGAGGTCCGCTCGCCGTCGTCGGCCAGCGTCTCCGCGCGGTCGGCCGGCGGCTCCGCGTTGGGGGTCGCGGTCTCCGCGCGGTCGGCCGTCGTCGCCCTGTCCGCCCCTCCGGCGACGGGGACGGTCTCCCGGTCGTCCGGGGCCGCGCCGGTCGGGGACCGACCGCCGTCGCCCTCCTCGGGGTTCGACTCCGAGCGAATCAGATACCACGTGTAAGCGACGAACGAGGCGATGAACACCAGTCCCTCGACGCGTCCGATAGTCAGGTCGGCCATCGCGGCGACCCCGGCCAGCGTCGTCGCGGCGAGCGCGAGGCCGTCGCGGTGGACCAGCGACCGCTCGATGGGAACGACCCGGACCAGCGAGACCACCCCGAGGATGAACGCGACGTTGTAGATGTTCGACCCGACGACGTTGGCGACCGCGATGTCTCCCGCCCCGGCGAGCGCGGCGTCGAGGCTGACGGCCAACTCCGGCGTCGAGGTGCCGACCGCGACGACGGTGAGTCCGATGACCAGCTCCGAGAGTCCGGCCCCGCGGGCGAGTCGAACGACCGAATCGACCAGCAGTCGCGCGCCTATCCAGAGACCGACGACGGTCGCGACGAGGAGACCGACCTGCACGACCAACTGTCCTGCCATGAGGTTCGTGGGTTCGCTACCGGCCGGAACGGCAAAGAATCGTCGGCGACCCGCCGCCGACGCCGATTGCGGCATCTCCAAACCATAAATACCCGCGCCGACCAACACTCCTGCAATGAACGGAAACAGCTTCGGACGCCTCTTTCAGGTGACTACCTTCGGCGAGAGCCACGGCGAGGCGATGGGTGTCACCGTCTCGGGCTGTCCGGCCGGACTGGAACTGGACGAGGAGGACGTACAGGAAGACCTCGACCGCCGGAAGCCCGGCCAGTCGATGATAACGACCAGCCGAGGCGAACCCGACCACGTGTCCATCAAGTCCGGCCTCCAAGACGGCTACACCACGGGGACGCCCATCGGGATGGTCATCGACAACAAGGACGCCCGCTCCGAGAAGTACGAACCCTTCATCACCGCGCCGCGGCCCTCCCACGGCGATTTTACCTACTCGGCGAAGTTCGGCACACGCAACTGGGGCGGCGGCGGCCGGTCGTCCGCGCGCGAGACGGTCAACTGGGTCGCGGCCGGAGCGATAGCGAAGAAGATTCTCGCCAGCGAGGGGGTGCAACTCAAGGCCCACGTCAACCAGATCGGCGACATCGAGGCTCCGGCGGTCTCCTTCGAGGAGCTACTCGAACACAGCGAGGAGAACGAGGTCAGGTGCGCTCACCCCGAGACCGCCGACGAGATGCGCGAGCGCATCGACGAGTACCAACAGGAGGGCGACTCCATCGGCGGCTCTATCTACTTCGAGGCTCGCGGGGTCCCGCGCGGACTCGGCGCGCCGCGGTTCGACTCGGTGCAGGCCCGACTCGGGCAGGCGATGATGAGCGTGCCCGCCGCGACGGCCTTCGAGTTCGGTCTCGGCCGCGAGGCTCGCGAGTACACCGGGAGCGAGCGCAACGACGAGTGGAAATTCACTGACCCGGAAAACCCCGACGAGAGCGACCCCGTACCCGTCGAGAACGACCACGGCGGGCTACAGGGCGGCATCACGACCGGCGAACCCATCTACGGCGAGGTGACGCTCCACGCGCCGACCTCGATTCCCAAGACCCAGACCACCGTCGATTGGGAGACCGGCGAACAGAAAGACGAACAGGTCATCGGCCGCCACGACCCGGTGTTACCTCCTCGCGGCGTCCCGGTCGTGGAGTCGATGCTCGCGCTGACGCTCGTGGACTTCATGCTGCTGGGCGGTCGCATCAACCCCGACCGCGTGGACGACCGACCCGGCGAGTACGACACCGACTACCACCCGAGCAGTCCGCACAACGAGTAGCGTCCTAGCGAGGTCGGGAAGCGTCTCGGCGAGGTCGAGAGACCGTGAAAATGGCAAAAGAGACGGTTCGGTCGAACCCCGATTCGGCGCGGTCCTGTCCGGAACGCTACTGTCCGGAACTGTTGTTGCCCGCGCCGCCGCCACCGCCCGACACCGACACGTCGCCGACCATCGTGTTCGGGTGGACGATGCAGATGTACTGGGCCATCTCTTGGGTCGCGGTGAACCGGACGGCCTGTACCGCGCCCTGCTCGGAGATTATCTCCGTCTGCGCGACGAGCGATTCGGTGGACTGCTGGCCGCCGCCACCGGTCGCGTTGCCGCCGGTCCCGTTACTGACGCCCGTGACGTTGCCGCCCGATACGTCCAGCGTGACGTTCTGTCCCGCTTGGGTCTGGTTGATTTGCTCGAAGACATCCGGCTGGACCGACAGCGGTTCGAGGACTTGGAGGTTGTTACCCTGCGAGTCCTGAATCGCGAAGTTGTGGCCCACCCCGTCGCCGTTCTGCCACATCAGCGTGTAGGTCGTCCCCGCCTGTAGGTTCAGGGTCGGGTTCGCGCTCCCGGTCGCCTCTGCGCTTCCGGGGAGCCGATACCCCTGCCACGCTCTCGTGTATCCGCCGAGGAGGATGACCTCCTCGTTCCCGCTCTGGCCTTGTGCGAGGACCGTCGCGTTGATACCCGCCAATGCGCCTGTCGCTGCCGTCGCTTTCAGGAAACGACGACGGGATGACTGTTGTGTCATGAAACCCCTCACTCTCTAGTCCTCCGCCAACGGATTAAATGGGGTCAATCGTTGTACGCTCTCAGTCGCCGGGACAGTCGTAATGAAACCTTTCCAATCGACGAAAACAGTTTTGCGGTGCCGAGCGTCCCACCGTTGCTAAAATTACTGTTCTATTACGCAGGGGGACCCGATTCAGTCGAGCGATTCGCCCGCTCGACCCTCGCGAGCCATCTGCCCGTAAATTTATTGGACCTTCGTGATGAATACGACGTAGGGTCGGAAACGTGTCTAAAAGTAACATGGGAAACGATACCAACGAAAATCCGGGGCTGACCGAATCGCCCGACCGTTCCGGCGTCTACCGCGCGACGTACGACCCGGACGGCCCGGCGACGCTGAGCGATGTCGTCATCGAAGCTATCGCCGAAGTCGCCGACGTAGACCCGACGGAGACGGTCATCCCCATCGCCGAGAGAATCGACCCGGATGCACTCGACTCGCTGTTCGCCGACGACGAGGGCAAGGCCCGGACCGCGTTTCGGGTCTGCGGTCTCGAAGTCCTCGTGCGGAGCGACGGCCGCGTCCGAATCGTAGACGAACCCGTTTCAGACGACTGAGGAGGTGAGTGGTGTGCAAGATACGAAACTCGTCCGGACCTGCATCGACTGCGACCCACACAAGTTGGTCCTGCGCCGGACGAACGACGACGATTCGCGATTCGACGTACTGCTCGATTTGCTGACCGAAGACCCCACGGAGGCGGTCGCGGTGACGTACAGACAGTCCGAACGCTTCCTCCACGAGTGGCGCGAGCGCGTGGACCGGCCGCCCCGAAACGTCGGCGTCGTCAGCGTCGGCGAACAGATGCGCTCGTCGGCCGCCGCGAGCGCGCCGTTGCCTGCCGACCGGACGCCGCTCCGCGGCGTCGCGGACCCGACCGACACCGACGGGATGCGCGCGGCCGTGACGAACTACCTCGACGGGTGGCCGTCCGGCGGCGACACGATGGTCTACTTCGACTCGCTGTCCGACCTCCTCGCACGCGAGGACTCCTCGGCGGTCGCCGAGTTCCTCGAGGAGTTCCTCCGTGCGCTGGACACCCGCGACGCCGTCGGCTACTTCTGTCTGCGCCCCGCCGCCCACGAGCGTCGGGTCGTCCGCGAGGTCGCCTCGCTGTTCGACACCGTGGTCGAGACCGTCGAAACGGCGGCTCCGTCGGTGACTCGCCCTTCGGTGGACGACTGTTTCCACGTCGTCGCCGACCCCCGACGCCGGTGCGTCCTCGACGCGCTGGCCGACGGCGACCCGCGCTCGGTCCCGGCGCTGGCCGACCGAATCGCCGACCGGAGTTCCGTGGACCGCGACCGGGCCGCGACCTCGCTTCGCCACGTCCACCTGCCGAAACTCGCCGAGTACGGCGTCGTCGTCCACGACCGCGCGGCCGACCGCGTCGAACCGGGCGACTACTTCGAGCGCGTCGAACCGTACCTCCGGCGGCTCCGCGGAGCCGACGACGACCGATACTGAGCGGCGTCGCTCCTCGGTCCGATTCGCCGTAGCCGGACTCTCCGCCCAGTTCGATTTGTACCTCCGACCTGTTCCGACCAGTCCGTCGCTCCGCCCGGTCGGCTTCGCTCCGACCGGTTTTTATCTCGCGCGCTCCTCGATACCGACGATGGACGCGAACCAGCAGACTCCGGCGAACCCGTTCGGGATGGACGCCGACTGCGAGAACTGCCCGGCCCTCTGTGCGACCCGCGAGCAGGTCGTTCACGGGTACGGCGACGTGGGCGCGGACTTCCTGTTCGTCGGTGAGGTCCCCGGCCGGGGTGCCGACCGGACGGGCGTCCCCTTCACGGGCGACGAGCGGGGCGAGGAGCTTCAGCACCTCCTCGGCCTCCTCGGTCTCAACAACTCCCTGCCGAGCGACGACGAGCCGGAACTCGAAAACGCCTTTCTGACGTATCTGGCGCGGTGTCGAGACCCCGAGCGTCCGCCGACCGACGACGAGATTCGGACCTGCGAACCCTATCTCAACGCCGAGATTCGGATGATAAACCCCGAAATCCTCGTGCCGGTCGGCGGGCGTGCCTTGACCGAGATAGCGACCGAGTACACCACGACGCCCGCCGAGGAGTTCGACGTAACTGCGGACCACGCGACGACGATTCGCGGCCGGGGCTTCGAAATCGTCCCGATGGCCGACCCGCTCGACCTCGCCGAAAGCGAGCGCGAGGAGTTCATAGACCACTTCGAGTCGCTGATGGACCGCGACTACCGCCAGACGAAGGGGCGGCGAAGCCGCTGAGCTACCCCCAGTAGGGGTTCGACAGCTCGCGATTCGGCGACGACCCGAAGCGACTCGCCGCGGCGACCGCGACGACGAGGAGGGCGACGACCGCGAGCGCCGGGATGCTTCCGAGAACTACACCGACCAGTCCGACGAGCGCGCCGACCGCGACGAACGCGACCGTCGCGACCGCCAGCGCGCCGAGGAGTCTCGACCAGTTCATACGCGAACGAAGGGTGGCGCGGATTAAAAGCTTCAAGGGTCGCGCCCACCGAGAGGGAGGTATGACCGTCATCGCCGTCTTCGCCGACCCGCCGCGACCGGGACTGGTACTGCCGAACCTCGCCGACTCCTCGCCGGTCTCCGACGAGGAGGCGGCCGACCTCTACGCCGCAATGGTGAAAGACACGATGCGCGCGGCCGAGCGCAGCGGCGGCGAACTGCTGGTCAACTACCGCGACGACGAGACCCTGCCAGACGAGTTCGCCGACGCGGGCGAGGAGAGCGCCGAAGCCGAGGTCCGCGCGCTCGCGGCCGACGCGCTCGAAGACCCCGACGAGGCCCGCTTCGAGGTGCAGGTCGGTTCGACGTTCTCGGCGCGCGCCGGAAACACCGTCTCGCACCTGCTCGGCGAGGAGGACGCCCAGTCGGTCGCGGTCGTGCCGGGGACCGCGCCGATGCTCACGCGCAAGGAAATCGACAGCGCCGCGATGAAGCTCCGGCGCAACGAGGTCGTCCTCGGCCCGAGCGAGCGCGGCCGGGTCCACTTCGCGGGCTTCACCGAGACCGTGGACTTCGAGGAGGCCTACGCCACGCCAGCCATCGAAACGCTGACCCGGCGCGCCGCGGACGCGGGCCACGAGGTCGGGTTCCTGCCGACCGCGACCAGCGTGGCCACGGGCGCGGACCTCGTCTCGCTGGTGCCGGAACTCAACGCCCGCGTCACGGCCGAGCGCATCGTGCCGGGACACACCGCGGGCCTCCTCCGGGAGTGGGGCCTGCGCGTCGAGGAGGGCGACGCTGGCCCCGAGTTGACCCGAACGCAGACCGACAGTTCTTAGACGGGCGAGGCGAAATTTAGGACTGCGCGGTGGGATGGCAGAGCGGCCTATTGCGCCTGCCTTGAAAGCAGGTATCCTCACGGATTCCTGTGGCCCCGTGAAATCACCCGATAAGCGCCTTCTACCTTGTGTATAGTTGATTCGCACTTATAAAATTATAGGTTCATAAGTCTGACCTATGTTGTTCCTATCTTTAACTCGGTAAGCGTAATTTAGGGGTGGATTGCCGGTCTGGTTTATATGTGTCCATAGGTTTGGACTGAATAGCCACCAAATCCCGTCGCCGTCCGTTGCTATTGCACTCGAAGACGGCCACGTAGAGAACTTCCGCTGGCGTGACCTGCGTCCACCGTGACGCCCTTCAGATTCCGAGACACTGGCAACCAGCGTGTCCAACGCCGAAGGATAATTGTCGGCGTGCTACCAACAGATAGGCATGAGCCACGACCAGAACCCACCTCTCCGTATTCCCGAAGATATGGATGGTGTCTACGAGATTGCCGAGGAAGAAGAGGAAGACGGAATGACCGATGAACAGCGTCGTAATCTCGCTGAAGCACAGGTTCGCCTTCGGGGATTCTGACCCGGACGAGTAGCCCGACGACGCCCACCGACCCATGACCCCCGACGAATCGTCACTCGGTCGCTGTCCGGACTGCGGCGAGCCTATTCCCTCTGCGTGGCTCCTTGTCGAGTACGAACGGGCCGACGGTACCGAGGGCGTTTGGGCGGAGTGTCCATCTTGTGAGGATGTTGTAGCGCCGGAGTAGTCGGAGACAGCAGAACCAAGTGTTCTCCCTGTGCTACCTCGTCCAAGACCTCACTGATGGAAATTTCCGACCAACTGCGCTGTCTGTTCTCTGCCACTGTCGAAGAGCAAGACGAGTCGTTTGTCGTTGAAGTCCCCGAGCAAGAGATTCGCCTTGGCGACCTTCAGGCGGGCGAGACGTACCGTGTGGCCGTTCTGCCGTCACCTGCGACTGACGACACCAGCGACACGTACACTGAATCAGAGCGCGAGCGTGGCCCACCGAAGCCACCGGTTGAGGAAGGTGAAGAGCGAACGGTTGAAATCGAGGATATAGGTGACCAAGGCGACGGTATCACTCGGGTCGAGCGTGGTTTCGTCGTCATTGTTCCCGACACCGAACAGGGCGAGCGCGTTACCGTCGAGATTACTGATGTTCGTGAGAACGTCGCCTTCGCGGAAGTTATCGAGCGCATGAGTTACTACGAATAGTATCAGCGTTCGAGTTCCTCAGTAACATCCATTTTCTGTAGTTCGATGGCTGTTTCAATCACAAAATCAAGGCAGAACTCAACATCATCTTCAGTAATTTCCACCTCGTCTGGCAGGTCCGGAACATCAACACCGCCACCAATGCTACGTAGAACTCGCGGAGTTAGCGAATCGAACTTTGAATACCGTCTGTAATCTATTCCAAGACTAAGAACCTGAATCGCGTCTTCGATGGCGTCTATCGAACTATTCACTCTCTCAACAAACTTTTCCATATCTCTACCGAACTCGCGCATATCTCTGCTTGAAGGCGAGATTCCAACAGAATCATCGATAGAAAATGGTTGGTATCCAAACTCTTCTTGCATTCGTTGATTGTATTCAAAGAATAGGTTATCGTAGGCGATAGCGAGTTCCTTTATTGCTTCTTTCCTCTGTCCATCTGCAAGATACTCTTTTGCCTGCTGTAGTGTCTCTCTTGTACTGTCGTATTCGACCAAAGATACCATTGAAATATCGGTGTACTCAATTCCAAATACCTTCGGAGTGTTCTCTTCGAAGAAATCTCGAACAGCCACGCTAAAAGACTGAATATCTGCTGAATTGGGCCTTGTACCTTGATGTTTTAGGTTCACTCTCGAATCATTCAAACGACGCATTGCTGGTTTCTGCCCGAGTTCTTGTTCATCCGGAAGTTCGTTACCAATGATTTCCCAATATTCCATGAAGTTCACATGGCTCTTTCCGGCACGGTGTGAGTTCAGGTACTCAGCGGCGTGTTGTAGAAACAACTCAACTGCGTCGTGAAACGATAAAATAGCCGTTGCCGCCATTGGCTGTGGTTCCTGTGCCTGTTCTTCACCCATCCTGACGAGGTATTTATTGAACGACAGCCGTTCAATAGTGGTTTTGTTGAGACTCATTTCAATCGGGTCAAAAGGAATACCGTAGGTCTGAATATTGAATGTACTGGCGTTTGAGAGATTATCGAATCAATTACTCGCACGAATCACGTAGTTATGTACATGGCCTTCAGGCTCTCCGAAGACGATATCCCCGACGAAAAACCACACCGTGACCGCGAGTTTCTGTGGAAGTGCTACCACGAACGCGGGCTGTCCTCTCGAACTATCGCCTACGAACTCGGTGTCTCAAAGAGCCGCGTGACGGTTCACGCCGAGCGCTTGGGGGTACTCCGACCGTGGCGTCATGAGGAAACCCTAAGGCGTCTGTACGTCGAAGAAGGCCTGTCAGCGGACGAGATAGCGGCCCGCGACGGGTTCGACTGTAGCCCCGTGACGGTGCGAAAGTACCTCTCTCAATACGGCCTGACCAATGAAGACTCCGACGACGTGACCTATGGCCGATTGGACGAACTCGGACGAGGTGTGACGAGTCAGTAGCAAACCAGTAATTTCAACACGGTAGTATGTTATTCGTGGCGTATGTCCGAGACACCTGACAGCAGTGTTAGAATCTACGTCAATATCCCGGTTTACAAACAAGACGAAATGGAAGGTGTTCACGAGGTTGAGACAGGCGAAGCAGATGGTCTGATTAGTACTCGCGGAGACGCTGAATTTCCTGATGAAACAGTTCAAGTACAGAGGGAAGCCGACCAAATAGGTCGATTCACCACTGATATTTTCATTGGACAGACCCCAAACCCGCTCAAGTACTTGGGCCTCTCGGCTATGGACGAAATGTCACGGTTAGATGTAAACCAGAAACACAATATCCTATCCGTTTACGCTCCGGATACGGAGTGGAAGTACGACCAGTGGAATGAGCAATTCGATGAAACAATCCATGTCCGAGGAACGGCTGAAGACCTGTTGAAGTGTGCGAAAAGCCGAGCCGAGGAAGAAGATGAAAAAGAAGTAGACGACGTACTCCTTGTTTGGGAAGCACATCCCCACTTCAACTCGGAGGAAGTTCGTGGTGCGCTGGTTGAATATGATAAAGGATATGCCGACCAGTTTTCTGACGCCGATTATCGCTAATCACATCCCGCCGAATAACTCGATTCACCACCGTTCGGGCAAGGTAAAGAGCGAGTCGCCCACGCTGACAACATAAGAATACTAAAGAGCCATGCCCCAACGACGCCGCCACAACCGCCTTGTTCAGACGACCCTCGCCAACCTATTCTCGGCTCGCAGTCCATCGCTCTCGCCCTCGAATTACGACTCTGCCGTGTGGCCCACACCGACGAGGACGACGCTCACGACGACTATGCGGTCCGTATGAGCCGCTATCGGGCTTCACGAGCGCATGAAACTACTGCCGATTCACCCCCTCTGAAAATGACTGTCAGAGTCAGAGCCGGAGCCGTTCAGACTTTTCGACACCGCTCGAACCCCACCCTACCCCCGGCTCTCCCGGCCCGACCGACCCGGAACCCCGTCCTCTACCGGGCCAGCCACCCGCCCTCTCGCACCCCTACCAGCCCACCCGCTCCTACGGGGTACCCCACTGGCCCCCTCTGTAGAGCGTTCGTGCGGTACCTGTACCTGCTGTGCGAGTGTGTAGGAAAGTGGACGAGTCGGACTGGCCCCACCAGAGAGACGGCCCCTGTGGCCCGTAGCAGGCCGCTACTTTCTGCTAATTCTGCCTTAGAAAGACTTAGCGGGCCGTAGAGGGGTAGAAATGCCCTGTTCTACGGGTGGGTTTCGAGTGAAGGATACCGCGATAGCCGACGAACCAAAAATGACCAATCCACCCTCTCCCCATCCCCCATTTAGGAATGACACGGGATACGTCGCTCACAAACCCTGAAGGGGACTCCGACACCTTAATCCGAGAGTCGCTACCGTCAAATAACTCTCGGTAATCCCCACACCGACTTCTATTAACAGGGTCGAACGCACCCTCTAATAACAACTATGAGTAGGGCTGTTCGGACGCTATAATATATTCTGATATGGGTATCACTGTGAGTTATTCTGCGTCGTTCCACACATACGCCGCCGCGTCGGGAAGGTCGTCGTACTTGGTCACGAATCCGTTTTCTGCGAGTGCTTCGGTCTTCTTTCGGGCGCTTCGTTTCCGGACACTCGTTTCGGTAGCGATTTCGTTCACTGTACCACCTGCGCCCCCTTCGTCCTGAAGATACTCGGCTACCTCTCGGGCGTCTTCGCTGAACAGAACGAGGTGTGCCGCTTTACTCGGCACCCAATCGGGAAGCGCCGCCGTGTTCACGTAGACCGTCGTAGGTTTGGTATCTCGTCCGAACCGAAGCACGTCCTGAAGCGTCTGCCGCCTCATATGTCGGTGAATCTTGTTGCCGAACTCGCCGTAACTCTTCGCTGTCCCGCGCCTACCGTTTGACACGACCGTCTCACCCGCATACGCCCCCCACTTCTTGATGTATGGGTCGCCGTAGTGCCGAGAGCCGGAGACGAACCCGAGGTGCTTGTTCTTGAAGCCTTGGTAACTCAAGACGTTGCTGAAGTTCCGAGGGGTACCAACGTAGTCGAACAACTCCCCGTCGTTGGACTCCGGGTACACGTTGTCAATCGCCTTCTTGCTCGTGATTAAGCCGGGGTTCTCGCCTTCTCTCCGGTGTATCCAATGCGCGATTTGGGTATCTTTCGGAGCCGTGATACGCCCGTCTGCGTCGTTCTGGTAGGGTTTCAGGTCGTCATTCGTCCGAATGATGGTGTGGTTCAGCACGTCCGAGACGTACTTTCGCTTCTCGTGGTCTTCGAGAACGTCACAGTGCGTAAGGTCAAGGCCGGTCGCTATTCGCCACATCGCGGGCGTCGGAGTGCCGTCCAATCCGAGGAAGCCGTCAGCAATCTCGAAGTTCGGTGGATTGAGAAGGTACATCGTATCTTCGTCTCGGTCGCGCACGCAGATGGCGTTCGAGTTGATACCCGAGGCGTCGATACCATGCAAGTCAGCCCAATCCGAGACGGGTAGCCGTTCCCACCCGTTCCCCAACTCATGCCCTGCCAGTAGCACGAACGTCAAAGTCGGGGCGAGCGCGTGGTACTCTTCGTTCGGAGATTTGAGAACGTTGTTGGTGTCCTGATAGAGGCCGTGTTCTCGGAACCAATCGAGGGCGTCGGCGTACCTGTCGCTGTCGGACTGTGCGTTCAGCACGTCCTGATAACTGTCGTAGCGTAGGGTGACATTCTGAAGGAAGCGGTCAACGACCTGTTCCGGGTTCTCGAACTCGGTTTCAAACTCACTCACCGAAAATTCGTCTTTGACGGCGAAGCGCCCCTTCAGGTACTCGTCCCGGTAGGCATGGCTCGGGTCGCCAATCAGAACGTCGGGTGCTGACGGGTCGAAATCAAGCAAGTCAAGATACCTACAGTCCTCGCCGCACCGTATATCGTCAAGTCGGTCATGGATTTCCTGACCGCCGACGCCGTTCTCGTATGCCTTCACAGCCCGCCAGTCGTAGTGGTCTTGGTCGCTCTTATCGAACGCAGGACAGTGTTTGTGCGGGGTCGGGATACACTTATGAGTGAGTCCGAACTGGTCGCACAACTCTTCAGCGTCCCTCTTTAGGTAGTCTCGGGACGCAAGATAGAGTAACAGCGTTTCTGTCTCACTGGCAACGTTCAGGGACGAATAGGACTTCCCCGAGACGGGCAGTGCTTCGAGTAACACATTCCCGTGTCCGTTGTAGATTCCTCTGATTGCTTGTTCCACGCGGTGTCGAACGTCAGACAAGGTGGGTGGCCGATACGGTGGATTCTTACTGACAGCGTTCGTACTTTGCATTGTCGTTCACGTCCACGACAGGGGAACGGGCCAGCCCGCCAAGGTCGCCCTTCCCTCTTCCTCGCAACTAACTGATTAGCGGTGCGTTTCGTGTGGTTGGTTCACCTTCCTTCTCCGTACATTAAAACTGTCGCACAGGCGTACCTCAAGGCTTCACGCTCGCGTGTAGAATTTCGCGCTGGTAGGGATAATAGCGAGTATCGGACTCTCGATAGGGGTATCAGAACACTCTCTGAATTGACCGACTAGCCGAGAGAGGAAACACGCAGATAGGTTCGACAACCTCGCGTCGGTGTCAAGTGGGGCCGCCGGAATCCTTTTGATATTTCTTGCCGATAATATGACATAGAGGTGGCCCGCCAGTGAGCAACGCTGTAGATACGACGACTCGGGTCGTGTTGTGCTTCGACCGTGACGACACCCTTTCGGTCAACCCGCACCCGGAACACCGAGCGGTGCCGATAGGGTACGTCCAATGGTACGCGCACGAACTCGAAATTCCGGTTTTCGCAACGGGCAACCAGCATTTACGCACCGAGGCGAAGATTCCGGGGATTCGAGAAGCCGAGCGGCTGTGGGAAGAACTCGAAGGGGACGAGTACGAGTACGAAAACTCGGAGTTCGAGAACCACATCAAGCCACGCCGCCGGGACGGTCTTCGACTGATTCAGGACGTGTATCAAGAAGCGTTCCCCGACGAGGACTTCCGGTTTGTCGTCGTTGACGACGCGGATGTGAGCGACTTGGAAGAGGAAGGGCCGTGGACGTATTACGCTCCGTGGGAGTTCGTGGCCGCTGTCGAATCCGGCGACTTCGCACTCGAAGAACCCCCATCGGACGCCTACCGGAACGACGGTGTGCCGTTCAACTCGACTGACCAACCGGATTTCGAGTACGACCAGAAGCGGGAACTCCGGCAGATACAGAAGAGGTTGCGTACCCCCGTCGGTTCAGGCCAATAAATAGAGCGACCTACCAGTCGGGCCTGAACAGGGCAGGTATGTTTCGATAATCTCGCTTTCCTCGTTGACCGACGTGTAGTAATTCAGCGTTCGCCACTTGTTCCAAATCTTTAACCCGATTTGCTTGGTTGGGTTGAAACATCCCTTCGGTGTACGTCATATGCCACCTGCCACTACATCTACCTCGCAAACTGAGTTCGTTCAGGAAGCCTTCGAGACGACCGTCGAAGCCGACGACGAGAAGCGGCTTCTCGAAGCCATAGACAACGCTGTATCCCGACTCCGCGAACAGATAGACGACGATACCCTCGAAAACATCCTACGGGCTGACGCCGGGTCCTATCGGCTTCGGGGCGGCATGACCCGCGACGGGCTTCAGCCCGAACCCTTCACACAGCAGGCGGTTATCGAACCACTGCTTTCGGAGTTGGGTCATTCCTTCGATACCGAGGCTGGCGGCTTGTCCGGTGGTCGGACGATGGTCGCGGACTACACTGTCTCCCTGCGCGACTTCGACACGGATTCGACCCGGCTCCTTATCGAAGCCGAACCCATCAACAAGGACCTTGACTCCCGTGAACACGGTATCGGGCAGGTTCGGGACTGGTTGAGCCAACGTGAGTTTGAGTCTGATTTCGGGTTCGCTACCGACGGGCTTCGGTGGGCGTTCGTCCGGTACGACCCCGATTCGTACAGTCACAACGTAATCGAAGAGGTGGACCTTCAGCCCGTCTTCCTCGCGCTCTTCGAGAATCAAGTCGGGGCGCGGGAATCTGTCGAAGAAGCCGTCTTCGACGCCGACCGCGAACGTGTCGCCAATCTTCTCCGCACCTTCGAGTTCGAGAACTTCGTTTCCATCGCCGTCGAGGCCCGGCAGGTAATCAAGCGAACTCAAGAGGAAATCACTGACGAGTTCTACGACGACTACATTCGCTACGTCTTCGGTATCGTGGACGAGGATGAAGAGACGCCGCGCTCGCTGATTGGCGACGGCGTTGTCAAACCCGACGGCGCGACCGAGGACGACGCCCGACTGTTCGCCGTCGAATTGATGAATCGGCTCGTGTTCATCAAGTTCCTTGAAGACAAGGCAATCGTTCACCCCGACCTGCTACAAACACTCACGGACGCCTACGAAGACGGTATGCACACTGGGTCGCTCTACGACGATTTCATCAAGCCGCTGTTCTACGACGTGATGAACGAGAAGCCCGACCAGCGACCGCCGACGGTCCAAGACATTGAGGTGTTCGAGGACATTCCGTACCTGAACGGTGGGCTGTTCCGTCCGTCGCTCGGTGGGGACGAGTTCGATGAAGAGGACTTCGACGTGCGGAACTCGGTGCTGAAGTCTATTATCGACCTGCTGGAACGATACAGTTTCTCGGCGGGCGGCTCACCGACCGACCTTGACCCGAGTGTTCTCGGTAACGTCTTCGAGAAGACGGTGAACTACATCACCAGCGACAACGCGGATACGAACAAGGAACTTGGGGCCTACTACACGCCGAGCGAGATTACGCGCTTCTGCGCCGAAGAGACAGTTCGTCCGGCACTACTGGACCGCTTCGGTCGCGTGCTGGTCGAAGAGCGTGACTGGCCCGAGCCGGAAGTCGAGAACTACGATTCGGTGTACTCGCTCATTGAGGACCTGCCGGGGAATTGGGGGCTGATTAGCGCCCTTCTCGCAGAGGTAGACGAGTTCCGCGTCGTGGACCCTGCCTGTGGGAGTGGACACTTCCTCACGTCGGTTCTCGAAGAAATCGTCAACGTCCGCAAGGCGCTGTACGCGCAGAACGAGAACTACCCGCAGGAATATCGGCTGAAGAAGACAACGGTTCTGAACAATATCTACGGTGTGGACCTGATGGGACCAGCCGTCGAAATCGGCAAACTCCGGCTGTGGTTGTCCATCATATCGGAGTTGGACGAAGACGTAGTGGACGACCTTGACGACGACGAACTCGCCCTACCGAACATCGTCTTCAACCTGCGTGAAGGCAACAGCCTAATCGGGTACACTGGTTTCCCCGAGACGACTGACGACGGCGAATACACGCTCGGGAGTTTCACCGAAGACAGCGTTCGGGACCGTTATCAGGGTATCATAGACGAAATCGAGAAGCACGAGCAAGCGGTGGACACTGACGTTGCCGAAGACCACCGGCAGAAAGCGTTCGAGAAACTACGCGAAGCACGCGAGGACCTGATTAGCGATATTCACGCAGACTTCGTTGAGGCCGGTATCGAAGGGCTGAATCAGGAGACGGTCGCGGAAATGCAACCGTTCAACTGGGTGCTTGAGTTCGCTGAAGTCTACGCAGATGGTGGGTTCGACGTGGTTGTGGGGAATCCGCCGTGGGACCGTATCACGCCACAGCGCGACGACTATTTCACCCGGTTCGATTCCGATTTCCGAACTCTGCTACCCGAAGCAAAACAAGAGCGTCAAGAGGAACTGCTGGAAGACTCCGATATTGCGGAAGGGTGGGAAGAGTACAAGCGCCAAGTCGAGATTCAAGCGGACTACTTCAATAATTCCGAAGAGTATGAACTTCAGCGTCCAAAGGTAGCCGGTCGAACCTCGGCTACAGAAAATGACCTGTCCGCCCTCTTCCTCGAACGAGTCTTTCAGATTGCCCGTGACGATGGTTACGTTGCCCAAGTTCTTCCGGGGGCAATCTTCAATGGCTCTTCCACGAAAGACCTGCGGCTACACCTTCTCGATGAAGCCGAGATTCAATCGCTCGTGACCTTCGAGAACAAGGGTATCTTCCCCGAAATTGACAACCGCTACAACTTCGGTACCCTCGTCTTCGAGAACCGTGGGGCCACTGACGAACTGCGTGGAATCTTCCAACAACACGACGTGGGAGTCTTACAACAACTCGAAGAGAGCGCCCTCTCTATCCCCCGTCGTGTGCTTCGTGACTATTCGCCTGAAGCGGCTATCTTCCCATACGTAGATTCGCAACAGGAAGTCGGTATCCTAAATCAGATTCTTCAGCACCCGTCAATCTCTGAACGGGTCGGAGAGAGATGGTATGTTGAGCCATATCGGGAACTTGACAGGGGGAATGATGTGGACCGCTTCGTTGAATCGGAAGACGAGGGAGAGTACCCGGTTCTCGGCGGAAGCAACATCTACCAGTTCATGTACGACCCGTCGTTCTTGGACGACTTGGAAGGGCCGAAGTTTTGGGGCGTACCAGAGGACGAAGACCCCGAGTTGAGCGCCAAAAAGCGGATTCGGGAGAAGAGCCTGCCGAAACTCAAACGCGGGATATACGACGCCTTCGATGGGTCCGGTTCGCAAGTCGGGTTCGTCAATGAACTGCTGGAAGAGCGACGGGGCGAACCACTGTCAGAGGACGACGTACTGCTTGATTGCACGGAATATCGTATCTCATACCGTGACATTGCCCGTGCCAGCGACGAGCGCACGATGATTGCCTCGGTGCTACCGAAGGGAGTAGTGTGCCACGACAAAGCCCCGACGCTTCGCCCGTACCGAATCGAACCTGAAGAGGACGACCTTGAGGAACCAACTCTACATGGTGCCTACGAACGGGTCTATTCGGACGAAGAACTGTTCGTCGCCGTCGGGTTGCTTAACAGCCTGCCGTTCGACTTCCTTATGCGAACGAAAATCGACTCGACTGTCGTCTTCTACAAACTGAAAGAGTCGCAGGCACCCCGCCTGACGGCTGGTGACGAGTGGTTCGACTACATCTGGAAGCGTGCCGCTCGGTTGAACTGCTACGGCGACGAGTTCGAGGAAATGCGCGACCGGCTCGGTGGTATCGAACCGGCGACCGACATGGACGAACGTCGGGAAGTTCAGGCTGAACTCGACGCCGCCGCGTTCCACGCCTACGGCCTTGACCGCGACCAAGCCGAGTTCGTGCTTGAGGACTTCCACCGGGTTCAGAGTCCCCGTATCATGGACGAGGCGTATTTCGAGACGGTCTTGGACAAGTACGACGAGTTGGCTGAATCGTCGTCCTAATCAGGGCCGACTCCGGTCAACGGTCTTGACACCAACCAGCCGCGACCGCCAATACACGGCTTCAACGAGTGCTTCGTCAGCCCCGTCGGTCGGCAGTCCGATAGTACGACTTCCGCAGTCACACATCACGCGCCGGACGACCCATCCATCGGCGTCGTAGTAGGTCGCGTAGACTACAGCCTTATCGCCCGTCCTGATACCCCTATTACACCGGTCGCATATGTGGCCCACCTGTACGCCGTTCAGCGCCGCCGCCGGAGACGGTCGGGTCATTCGTCTTCACCCGGCAGGTCACGGCGACCGTCGTTGTAGCAGTCGAAACACGGGAAGTCGTGGTCGTCGCACCAGCAATCGTGTTCGTCGGTGTCCTTGGTAGCGAACTCTTCGAGGGTGACACCACCGTCAGCACGGACAGGCTGTTCCCCGCTGGCCGCTTCGAGGACTGGCTCTCGAATACCGACGGCCACCATATGCTTACACGCGCCGGGCTGGTACTCCCACGCAGGACACGTACAATCCGACGGGATACTGTCCTCGACGTGGACAGTGTACGTGTGGTCGTCGGCGTCCGCGTGGGAGTCGTTGACTACTTCTACGTCGCCGTCACCGACAACGGTGAACTCGAAGGCCTCCCACTGCGCTCGTTTCTCTACCTGTTCGTCGGACTCAAGTACTTCTAATGCTGATTTGGACATGGCTTTCGACTCCCGAAGGCCACCGCTCGCCTGTACCAGCAGGCGGGCTTTTCGACGCGAATCAAGCCCGAGAAGCGGTCGCCCTCTGTTGATTATTGGTTCCGTGGTACTATAATACTTGGTAGTTATAATTCTATAAAATAAAATGCGCTACAAGAATTGTTCTCTTTCACACAGCCGCACAGAGCCGCAGAGCGCACGTCAAAAAACGACGGTAATAACCACTCGCTCCGCGACGAACGCACTCAAGGCCCTGCTGACGCCGCTCTCACGGCTCACTGGCCTATCTACTACCGTCGAAAGTTGTGGTAGGAGTGTTCTCTTTCCGGCTTAGGGAATGAATGGGGGCCAGTCCTCGTCGTCAGAGCCTCTGTTGGCTGAGTCGAGGGGTTCCCAAACGGTTACATTCGAGTTGACTTTCGTGTTGAAATATACACAAAATCTTTTCCACCATATTATCATTATATCTGGACAATGGGGAACAAGTACGACGAATTGGATGAAGATGAAATGGTTGAAGAACACGGAAGATGGGGTGCGTTGAAGAAGTTATTCGGCATGATGGCAGAGGACGCAGATGAAGCACTGGGGGTGTCTGAACGGGTTGAAGCCCACAAGCGGAAGGCCAACGACAACCCCGTCCACGCTAAATGTTACGAGTGCCATAGTGAACTTGAACACGCCGATGTAGGCCGCTGTCCTCACTGTGGGTACGACGCGTCATTCACCGGGTCACGGGTGCTGTACTCGGTACTAACCGGACTGTTCGCCATTACGATTATCGGGATCCCCGCCGCCGTGTTGTTCTACCGCAAAGCACAGAAACTACGGAAAAAAGAGGCTCGTGGTGTAGCAAACAAAGAGTGGAAATAACATCCGCTCCGTTGCGCGTTTGACTTCTTCGGCTACGAGGGATTAACCTCCTTTCACGAATCTACGTTCAAGTCGTACACAACAACCCGTATTGCTGACTGTTCGGTGGGTGGTCAATGAACAGAACTCCCGATTCTACGGAACCCACATAATCCAATTTCGACCGAACAAATAGGAGTTTTTCATTGCTCTGTCTATCGTAATTCGGTACACTACGCCGATTTTATTCGATATTTTCATTACCTCGGCTAATGATTTATACGTCCGCCAGTTCTGCTGGTGGATGTATGATACCTGAATACTCGAAGCCCGGTGATACGGTCGTGAAATGCCCCCGTGGCGGCTATATGTGGCCCTACAGCGGAAACAGTCAGCGTGCCACCTGCCCGTCCTGCGGATACAAGTGCAAGGTACCAGAGAATCAGAAGGGAATGGTTCTGTCCTGCGAGGACGAGATTCTGGTGGATGTGGATAGGTTCGACCGCACAGTGCGGAGAGCGCTTTCACTCGGGCTGAAGAGAGGCGACCGAAACTACCGCAACGGTATCGCAGACGTGTTCCCGAAGAAGGATGGTGGTTCTCGTGAGTTTTGAAGCGCAGTGTCCGTTCTGTGGGACCGCAGGGGGAGAGTACGACCCGGAGTGCTGGAAATGCGAAACAACGCTATCGCCACCGAACAACGCGTAGCGTCCAATTTCGTTATCACCCCATTCTGTCGAGGGCGTCCCGGCGGTCTTCAACTGGCGCTTGGTCATACTTGGCGGTCGTTCCAATACTCCGATGGCGGAGTTGCGACTGCGCGGCGGCAAGGCCCTCTTCACGCGCCATGTAGGTCCCGGTCGAGTGCCGAATGGCGTACCAACTTACGTCGCGCTCAATATCCGCGAGGTCACACACAGCGTCGAGGACATACCGGAGCGACGACGCACTGTAGGGATTCGAGTGTCGCGTGAGCCAAAGACGGTCGGTGTCCTCGTACTTCTCGTACATCCCACGTTCTTCGAGCCAGCGGGCGAGGTATTCAGTCGTCTCCCGGCGTAGGCTCACTGTCCAATTATCCTCGTTCTTCGAGGACTCCGCCTCGGGAATACGGAGGGTGGCGTTCTCTACGTCTACCCAATAAGTTCGGGCGCGACCTACCTCGATAGGTCGAAGGCCCGCGTCGAGCGCGGTGTGGATGATACTCGGATACTTGAAGCCGTTCGCACGCTCCCAATCATCGCGTGACACTTCGGATGTGGGTTTCCCATACCGACGGGCGAGGAACCGCTTCCACTTCGTTCGTTCCTCGGGTTCGAGCGCGGCATACGCCGGGACAGTCCCGTATTCAAGCGCGGCCTCACGAAGCGCGGTTCGCTCGTCGTCCGAGAGGAAGTCTCGGGGTTGTGAGACACCCGACGACGAACTGATGGATATGTCCGGCTCCCACTCGTCACCTTGGAATCGGAAGTAGGCAAGCAGGGCCAGTTTCGTGTTGTGCAAGTGAGTGCGTGAATACTCGTCGTCGGCCAAGAGCAACGACCGAAGGTATTCCTCGGCGTCTTCGTGGCTCACATCAATCGTGTACCCGTCTTGCTCCCACAACCCCCGCAGGAACCTGTCGATAATGCCAGCGTAGTTCTGCGCGGTGTGGTGGGCGTAGCCTTCGAGCGCGTCCGGGTTCTTCCCCTGTCGCGCGAGCCACTTCAGTAACTTCCTGCGATGGCTCTCGTAGGCGACCCGTTGGCGCTCATTGAGGTAATCGCGTGACGGGCCGGGAATAAGAACGATACCTTCAACTTTCTCGGGTTTGTTCGTACTCATAGTCCCTGTATGACGGCGATTTCAGCGGTTTCGGGGCGATTCAATCGAGGAACAGTGGAACAGGTCAGTTTCATTGGTTTCGGCCTCGAAGACGCTGAAATCGCATGACGTGACGGGGACGACCACAGACTCCGCGGTGGGATGGCAGAGCGGCCTATTGCGCCTGCCTTGAAAGCAGGTGGCGTCAAGCCTCTTGGGTTCAAATCCCAATCCCACCGTATTTTTGGCGCTCACAACACGGCGAACACCTCGTGTGTTCGCCACCCGTGAGTGCCTAATTCGGTCTCGGATTGAGATTTGAAATAGACGAGTCGCACTCCCGGAATGGCCCGGAGGGCCACATGCCCGGACCGTCTCGGCGTGGTTCAAATCCCAATCCCACCGTATTCTGACGAAGACGGTACTCGATAGCGACGTTCTCGACATGTTTGAACTCTGGCGCGCGGGCGCGGCGCTCCCGTGCGCCGTGCCCATCCGCGCGAGGGATGAGTAGCGCAACGGAGTGAGCAACGCAATCGGGTGGGGAGGTGTGAGGCCTGCGGCCGCGGTGCGGTGCTGTACGGTCGCGGTGACTCCGTGGCTCAAGCCTGCAGCTAGCTCAGCTTGAAGTTCCGTATTCCAGTCCAGTGAATAGCCGGTTCACTGGTCACCGATATTCTTCGACGTACTGCACCGACGCGTCTCCGACAGACTCGAAGCCGAGGAGAACCACGAAAGACGACCCGAAATCACCTGCGCGAGAGAGAAATCCTTTTCCTCTACCCACCCAACGGTTCGGACATGGACTGGCCCCACGACCCCGACGGCGAGGAGGGAAGCGAAGGCGGACGCAAGTACGGCATGGCGATTCTCGCCAAGAAACTCGACGAGGACGAGGACTTCCCGCTCTCGAAGGCGGAGTTCGTCGAGGAACACGCCGACGAGCCGATTCGCATCAACTACCAGCGGGTCGTCAGCGTCGAGGACATCTTCGAACACGTCGAGGGCGAGACCTTCGACTCCATCGTGGAGTTCCACAAGGCGGTCGGTGCCGGGATGCGCCGCGGCGGGTTCTGGGACTACCACCCCGAGGGCGAGTCGCCCGAGAAGAAGAGCGCCTGAGTCCGTCAACAGTCGAACACTTACGTTTTCGACGCCGCGCTCTCGGTATGCGACGCGCTCTCGTTACTCGACGCGCTCGCTGTTCCACTTCTCGGAGTCCGCGTCGTCGTCGGTCGTCGTTCGACCGTCGGTCGCTCGGGACTCGCGGTCGGTCTCGCCCGCGTTCGTCACCGTGAGGCGTTCGGACTCCTCGCGCTCGACGCCCTCGTCGCCGAGCGTCCACGCCGACCCCGAGTCGGTGTAGGTCTCCGCGCGGACTTTCTCCTCCAGTAAGTTCACCGCGACGGCGTTGGCACCCTCGGGGATGATGAGGTCGGCGCGCTTCTTGGTCGGCGCGACGAACTGCTCGTGCATCGGCTTGACCGTCGAGAGGTACTGGTCGATGACGCCCTCCAAGTCCCGGCCCCGGTCCACCACGTCGCGCTCGATGCGCCGGAGGATGCGCACGTCGGCGTCGGTCTCGACGTAGACGCGGATGTCGAGCATTTCGTTTAGCTCCTCGTCGTGGAGCGCGAAGATGCCCTCCAAGACGATGACATCGGTCGGTTCGACCGTGACGGTCTCGTCCTTGCGGTTGTGTATCTCGAAGTCGTACTGGGGCATCTCGATGGACTGGCCCGACAGCAGCGCGTCCATGTGTTCGCGCAGGAGTTCCCACTCGAACGCCGAGGGGTGGTCGTAGTTGACCTCCGTGCGCTCGTCGTAGTCCATGTGGCTCAGGTCCTCGTAGTAGTTGTCCATCGGGATGCGCGTGACGGCGTCGGCGGCCTCCTCGGTAATCTCGCGGGCGACCGTCGTCTTTCCGGCCCCGGTACCCCCCGCGATGCCGACGACGAACGACGGGATAGTCATTGGTGTGTTGGAGAAGGGACTGGGGTTTGAATCCCTCGGAATCGGATTTTTCGTTCACTCTGCGGGAAATGTTCGCGGGAGAACCGTCCCGCGGGTGCGGTCGCGGTGGCCCGTCGTGTCGATAGCGGTCCACACCTCGAAAAGAATCCTCGGGGTCTCCGGGTCGCGCTAGTCGATGACCACGCGGTCGCCGTCGTCCCGGCAGTCTTCGAGCGCGTGCTTGGCCGCCATTCCGGCGTGCTGGGCGTTCGCGGCCTGCCCGACGCCGACCTTGAGTTCGACTTCGACGGTCTCCTCGACGTGTCGGATGGCGTCTTCGTAGGCCGCCGCGTCGAGGTCCGGCGAGAGCGCGATGACGTTGTCCCCGCCGACGAAGAACGACAGTCCCTCGTGGGCGCGCCGGAAGTACCGCATCAACTCGGCGTAGCCCTGCTCGATGTGGATGAACGAGTCGAAGGCGTTCATCTGGTCGGTGTACTTCCCGGTGGCGTCGTTCACGTCGAAGTGCGCTATCTGCACGTCGTCGTCCGTGCGCTCGTCCGGGTCCAAGGTCGCTCCTCGGAGGATTTCGGTGCGGTCGGCCGCTTGGGCGCTCCCGGCGTCTTGGATGTGTTCGGTCGCCGCGGAGAGTGCCGCGACGGGACTCGGGTCCACGCCGACGCCGAAACTGACGGTCACGGGGTAGCGGTTGGCCACCGACTCCTGCACGAGCGCGTGGTCGGCTTCGTCCATCCCGTTCGTCACGGCGATCATGTTGTCGAACCGAGTGAAGAAGACGTACCCCTCGCGGTTGCCGACCAGTTGCGCGAGGTCGGCGTACAGCCGCGATTGCAGGGTCTGAAGGTCCACTTCCCGGCGCGGTTCGGGCGTTACGGTCCACGGTCCGTAGTTGTCGATCTGGATCAGGGTGACCTGCGCGTTCGTCACTGTTGGCAGTTCGTTCGTGACGCTTGCTTATAAGCTGTCCTAATTCTGGTAGCGTTTCCAGAACTGAGAACAACGAGCGGTCCGAGTTCGGAATCTGGCTCGTGGCAATTGTCGATACGGACAGAATACTACCGAGAGAAGACGAATCCGACTCGAATCGCTGCCGAAGTGACTGTACGGTCGGCCTCTCGCGAAGAAAGTACGAAAGCGGAAAATATACGGCCAGATTTTTGGCCATTTCGTAGGCGAATCTCACAATACTTATCCGTGAGGCGGACATTCGTAGAATTGCTATGGCAGAAGGAACCGTTGATTTCTTCAACGACACAGGCGGTTACGGCTTCATCGACACCGAGGACGCGGACGAGGACGTTTTCTTCCACATGGAAGATATCGGCGGCCCGGACCTCGAAGAAGGCACTGACGTAGAGTTCGAAATCGAGCAGGCCGAGAAGGGCCCGCGCGCGACGAATCTGACGCGACTTTAAATACGCAGTTGTCCGCTTGACGGCGGTACGACTCGCGACTTTCTCTGTGAACTACTCCCGAGGAGTCCCGACTGTTCTGCGCGGACTCGGTATTGCACTCCCCGAGCCGCAAGTCTCGCGAGCGACCAGTACGCTGGCCCCGAGAGGGGTCCGTCCGACGACGCCGCGAGAACCGTCCGACGGGGCCACTCCCTGCTGGCGGTCCACCGCCGAACCGACCGGCGGAGTCGTCGATGGGTAGACAATCTCTAACATAAGATTCTTACACCCATAAACTTGCCGGGGATACTTTTTAGAGAACCTATGGCAATCGTTCTCACATGGAAGGCGAAGTGACTGTCCGGGACGTGATGACCCGAGAATACGTCGGCGTCAGCGAGTCCGACACGGTTCTCGGAGCGGTGAGGCTGATGAACGACGAGGGAACCGGGTGCGTGGTCGTCCTCCGAGGGAGCGAACCGGTCGGCATCATGACCGAATCGGACGTGTTGGCGCTGGTCGCCGACGAGGGCGACCCCGCCGAGACGCAGGTGTCTTCGGTGATGTCCGAACCGGTCGTCTCGGTAGGTGCCGAGCGCGAACTCTCCGACGCCGCCGGTACCATGTCCCGCGAGGACATCCGGCGACTGCTCGTGACCAACGACGACGAGTTAGTGGGCCTCCTCTCGGAGCGCGACGTGATTTCGGCGTCGGCGTCGCTGTCGGGCGTCCCGTCGGTCCGCGGCGACTCGCCCCGCGAAGTCACCGGCGGCGGTCCGATGGCCGACGACCGGGCGGGCGGCGACCCGATGACCGGCGACCGGCCGTCGAATCCGGCCGGGACTGTCGGCGAGAACGGCGACCACGAGTACTCCGACCGGAGCATCTGTGAGACTTGCGGGACGCTCAGTCGGGAACTCACCAACGTCAACGGGCAACTCATCTGCGCAGACTGCCGCGAAGTGTAGGCGGCCACGGCGGCGACGGTCGTCGTTACCGCGTTCTCCCACTACCCGGCGGGTCCGCCGAATCCGGCCGGGAAGGAGGTGTGAAAAAGCGCAAGACACAAATAGGTCGGGCTTGCGAGATACGTGATATGGTAGGTTGTGACAAGCAGACATGCGAGGTGGTTCCGTATGCCACCTAGTACCGGGTTGGCCAATGCGGTCGTGACCGGTCTCGTCACCGGGAGCATCGTCGCGTTGGGCGCTATCGGACTCGCGCTGGTGTACAACATCGCCGAGGTCCCGAACTTCGCGCACGGGGAACTCCTCATGCTCGGGGCGTACATGGCGCTGTTCGTCAACAAACCGACGACCGTGCCGGTGTTCGAGCTGTTCACCGAGGCGACGAGCCGCGAACTCAGCGGCGTCGGGATGGTCGTCCTCTTCGTGTTGGCCGCGGGGTCGGCGCTCGCCGCGGTGTACTTACTCGGCGGCTTACCCGCGCTGAAGGGGTCGTGGTGGCCCGGCGACCCCAGTTCGGCGCTCGCGCTCGGCGTCCACGCGGTCGCCGCCGCGGCGCTGGGCGTCGTCGTCACGCTCGGCTTCCCGTCGATTTGGGCCGGACTGTTGCTCTCGGCGCTGATGCTGGCGTGGATCGCACCGTTCCTCGAAAAAGTCATCTTCCAGAAGTTCCGGGCGAAGGACGCCTCGCTGGCGACGATGCTCATCGTCACCCTCGGCCTCTCGTTCGTGCTTCGGTTCGGCACGCAGGCGTTCTACGGCGGGCAGGTCCGGACCTACGTCGTCCCGCAGGTCGGCACCGTCTTCGGCTACGACGTGGGCCTGTCGGCCGCGAAGTTCTTCGACTTCTACGTCACCGGAAGCGGCCTGACTCTGCACGTCATCGACACCGGGCCGGACCCCGACCAAGCGATGTTCACCGCGGCCTACTCGTGGCTCGCGCTCGTCGCGCTGGTCGTCCTCACGGTCGGGGTCGCGGCCGCGCTCTACCGCTGGCGTCGCGGCGGCGCGGAAGGCTACGGCACGAGTCACACCGTCGGCCCGAAACTCGCTGCCGCCGTCGGCGGCGTCGTGACGTTCGTCGCGCTCCTGTTCCTACTGGCGGGCGGCGGGTCGGTGCCCGACTCGTCGGCGTTCGAGACGCGCATCCGCCTCTCGCTGATGCGGTCGTCGGTGTTCTTCATCGCCATCGGGATGATGGCGATGCTCCACTTCCTGTTGCAGGAGACCAAACTCGGCAAGGCGATGCGGGCCTCCAGCGACAACATCGACCTCGCGAAGATTACGGGCATCAACACCGACCGCGTGATGATGGCGACGTGGATAATCGCCGGGGCGTTCGCGGCGGTCGGCGGCGTGATGCTCGGCGTACTATTCAGCCAACTGACGGTCAACATGGGCTTCTTCCTGTTGCTCCCGATGTTCGCCGGGGTCATCCTCGGCGGCCTCCAGTCGGTGTACGGCGCGATTCTCGGGAGCTACATCGTCGGCCTGTCGATGGACGTGGGCATCTACGCGATTCCGAACATCGGCTCGACGTACCGCATCCCCATCGCGTTCGCCATCCTGTTCGTCGTGTTGCTCGTCAAGCCGGAAGGCATCACGGGGGGTAGCTAACCATGGCACTCTCGTCCAGTCTCGTCTCGCTCGGCATCATCGTGGGCATCTACGCGATACTCGCCCTCGGACTGAACATCAAGTTCGGCTACACCGGACTGTTGGACATCGGCCACGTGGCGTTCTATCTGGTCGGCGCGTACGTCACCGCATTGCTGGTCCTTCCACCCGCCAGCACTCAACAGTTCGCCACGTACATCTTGGGGTGGAACTGGCCGTGGCTCCCGGCCATCGCGGTCGGGACGGTCGTCGCCGGACTCCTCGGGATGTTGGTCGCGCTCCCGGCGATACGCCTCCGGGAGGACTATCTGGCCATCGCGGTGCTGGGCATCTCGGTCATCCTGAAGCGTGTCGTCCAGTCGGAGGGCTGGCTGGCGAACGGGCCGGGGTCGCTCCGCGGGTTCAGCCAGCCGTTCCGCGGCTACTTCCCGCTCCCCGGCGACACCCTCGCGGCCGCCGCCCTCCTCGGGTTCGTCGTCCTCGTCCTCTGGACGGTGGCGACGTTCCTCCTCGCACAGGTCGGTACCGGCCGCGAGACTGAGGTGGCTGCGGACGGCGGTGAGCGAGCCTCATCGGAGGCCCGCTCCGACGGCGGTGTCACGGCGGGCCGCACCATCTCGGGCACGCCCGGTATCGGCGGGTGGGTCGTGGACGGCCTGCTCGCGCTGACGACCCTCGGAGTCGGGTACGCCGCGGCGCGCCGTTCGCGGACGGAGACCAGCGAGTCCGAACAGCGCGTCCTACTGGGTGCGGGTGGGCTGTTCGGTCTCGCGGCCGGAGTCGTCGCATGGCAGGCCTTCGAGTGGTGGACGCTGTTCGGCGTGAACCTCGACTGGCTGTTCGGCGTGGTCGTCTTCGCCGCGGTCACCACGGGCTTCTACGGCGCGAACCGCCGCTACGCTCCGATGGCTGGCGCGATTACGGCGACGGCGGCGTTCGGTGGCGCGCTCCTCGCGGGCGACTCACCGATGGTTGCGTTCGTCTTCCTCGCGGCCATCTCGCTGTTCACGTGGATATTCGGCGCGGTTGCGGTCGTCCGCAAGTACAGCGACCTCTCGGGCCGGGACTTCGGCGTCTCGTTCGTCCTCGCGGTCGTGTTCGTCGCCTGTTTCGCGCCGCTCATCGTGTTGGGCGGCGGGTCGG
This sequence comes from Halorussus salinus, assembly GCF_004765815.2. Taxonomy (NCBI): domain Archaea; kingdom Methanobacteriati; phylum Methanobacteriota; class Halobacteria; order Halobacteriales; family Haladaptataceae; genus Halorussus; species Halorussus salinus. The sequence goes on from NZ_ML974128.1 coordinate 608,327, forward strand.
GCGACGCGATGAGCAGTATCGGCCTGTTCGTCACGATGGGGATGCTCGCGGCGTTCCTCTACGGCGTCTACTACGTCGGGTCGAACTGGAGCCGATTCGGCTCGGGCGTCGAGTTCGTCCGCATCGTCGGCGTCGGAGCCATCTGGCTGTTCGCCATCCGGTACTTCGTGATGGCGAGCATCGAACCGTTCCAGCGCGCTGGCGTGGGCGCGGTCGTGGACAACACGGTGCAGAACCTCATCTGGCTGATGAAGTTCCAAGGCGGGACCGCCGAGTTCGACTACGCGCGGTTCCTGCTGGTGTTGACGCTGGCATCGCTCGGGATGCTCTACTACCTCGCGGAGATTACGGTCGAGTCGCCGTTCGGCCGCGTGCTGAAGGCCATCCGCGAGGACGAGGACGTGGCGACCTCGCTGGGCAAGAACACGTTCGCCTACAAGGTCCAGAGCATGATGCTCGGGTCGGCGCTCGCCGGGTTCGCCGGCGGCCTGACCGCCATCTACTTCCAGAGTCTCGTCCACACGATGTTCGCGCCGCGGGTGACGTTCATCGCGTTCCTCGCGCTCATCATCGGCGGCACGGCGAACAACAAGGGGATGATTCTGGGCGCGACCATCTACTGGGCGTTCCAGAAGGCGACCGCCGACATCGCCGGGTTCTTCCCGACGGCCGCGCGGTCGTCGGTGCAGGCGCTCCGGTTGGCGTTCATCGGGGCACTCCTCATCGTCATCCTCTACTACCGCCCCGAGGGGCTGTGGGGCGAGAAACGAACCGTCGCGGAGGTGGCAGAAGAATGAGCGAAACAGTCGAATCAGACCACGAGACGCACGGAACTGGCGAAGCGATACTCGAAGTCGAGGGGCTGCGCAAGACCTTCGGCGGGATTACCGCCGTGGACGGCGCGACCTTCGAGGTCGAGGAGGGAACCGTCACCGGTCTCATCGGGCCGAACGGGGCTGGGAAGACGACGACGTTCAACCTCATCAGCGGCTTCTACGAACCCGACGGTGGGGAAGTCCGGTATCGCGGGACCGACCTCCAAGACATCATGCGCCCGAGCGGGACCGAGCAGGGCATCTGGATGAGCGCGTCCGGGATGACCTTCGGCGGTATCGGACTTGCGGCCGCGGCCTCGGCCGGGGTCTCGACGCTCGCGACCGGCGGCGCGGCGCTCGTCGGCGCGGGACTGGGCGCTGGCGTCTATCAGGCCGAGGAGAAGGTCAAGAACGACTACCTCGAAGTCAAGAACAAGCGCCCGTTCCGGGTCTCGCAAGAAGGACTCTCGCGGACGTTCCAGTTGACGCGGGAGCTACAGGGGCTGACCGTGCTGGAGAACCTGATGCTCGCACCACAGGACCAGCGCGGCGAGAGTCTGACCAACGCGTGGTTCCGCCGCGGCGCGGTCGAAGACGAGGAGGGCGACGTGCGCGAGCGCGCCGTCGAGATGCTGGAATTCCTCGAAATCGACCACCTCACCAACGAGTACGCGGGCAACCTCTCTGGCGGCCAGCGCAAACTGCTGGAACTCGGTCGGGTGCTGATGACCGACCCCGACCTCATCCTGCTGGACGAACCGGTCGCAGGGGTCAACCCCGCGCTGACCGAGAAGTTGCTCGAACGCATCGAGAACCTGCGCGAGCAGGGCTACACGTTCTGCATCGTCGAACACGACATGGAGGTTATCATGAACCTCTCGGACACCATCATCGTCATGGACCAAGGCAAGAAACTCATGCAAGGCTCGCCCGAAGAGGTACAGAACGACCAACGAGTTGTGGACGCCTATCTGGGGGGATAATTCGTGGCGCTACTGGAAGCCCGCGACATCGTCTCGGGGTACGGCGACGCCCAAATCCTCCACGGCGTGTCGATGGACGTGGCCGACGACGAGATCGTCTGCATCATCGGCCCGAACGGTGCCGGGAAGTCCACCTTCATGAAGGCGGTCTTCGGCCTCATCGACTGCTGGGAGGGGTCGGTCAACTTCGACGGCGCGGACATCACCGACCTCCGGCCGGACGAGATCACCCGCGAGGGGATGTGTTACGTCCCGCAGGTGGACAACGTCTTCCCGAACCTCACGGTCCGGGAGAACTTGGAGATGGGCGCGTACATCCTCGACTCGATGCCCGAGGAGGCCCTACAGGAGGTGTTCGACCGCTTCCCGATTCTCGAGGAGCGCCAGAACCAGAAGGCCGGAACCATGTCCGGCGGCCAACAGCAGATGCTGGCGATGGGTCGCGGGCTGATGGTGGACCCGGACCTGATGCTGGTGGACGAACCGAGCGCCGGACTCGCGCCGGACCTCGTGGACGAGGTGTTCGAGAAGATAATCGAGATCAACGAGTCGGGCACGGCCATGCTGATGGTCGAGCAGAACGCCCGGAAGGCCCTGCGGAACTCCGACCGAGGCTACGTGCTGGAGATGGGCGAGAACCGCTTCGAGGACACCGGCGAGGCGCTACTGGACAACGACGAGGTGACGGAGCTGTACCTCGGCGCTGGCGGCGACGCTGGCGAGACCGGTGAAGCGGCGACTGACGACTAGCGACCACGTTTTTCGACCGCTTTTCTGACTCTCGAGTTTCGAGTGAGGCTGCTCTCCCCGCCCGGCACGCGCTGGCGGGTCGCCGTAGGCGACGCGCCAACCGCGCGAGGGACGAGGCTTGCGAGACGCGACGCGTCTCGCTGATCTGCGAACGTCGTTCGCAGACATCGCAGCGAAGTGAGAAGCGCAGGCGGTTGGGGAGGTGTGAGGCTTTCGCTGTGCGGTGGCGGTCGCGGTGCTGTGCGGTGGCGGTGACTCCTGTGTTCAAGCCTGAAGCTAGCTGCCCTGTCGCCGTTCCGGTGGTCGTCGCTGACTCTACTGTCCCGGTCACAGTCACCGACTTTCGGTCCCGATAGTCGTCACTCCCGACGCGTGCCGAACTGACGTTCTCGGTTAGCTCAGCCCTCTCTCAGGTTAGTCGGACTGGCGGTCTCGACTCTACCACGGCCGAAACCGCACGAGGCGTCCGAGCGACCTTCGTCCCGTCTTCGGATTTAAATCCTCGCGTCGCTGGCTTCCTCGCTCTCGATTCGACCGAAAAATCAAAATCGGTTCGGTCGTCGAGGGTCGCTCCTCCGGTTCCGAATCTATCCTTGCGTCGTCGTGGTCGTCCCGCCACCGCCGCCGTTGCCGACCTTGCCGCGGAAGAACTCGCGGGGAATCGTCTCCAGCGTCTCGGTCGAGCCGTCGTCCTGCACCTGCAGGATGGCGAACTGGTTGAGCGGTTCGAGCGACTCGTTGAGGTTGACGGGACTGGACGCGCCCTGATAGTTGATGTCCTCGCCGTTGGCCAGCAGGTCCTTAGCCTTCTGGAACTGCCCCACCGTGACGACGTTGGCCTGCTGGCCGCCGCCACCGCCGCCACCGTCGCCCGTGGTGGTCGCCGTCTCTTGGCTCGCGCCCTCCTCGGGGCGAGAGACCGACCGGATGTTCTGTGCGATGGTGGTCCCGTCGGCCTGTCCACCGGCTTCGATGGCGAGTGCCTGCAGGAAGAGCCCGTCGTAGGCGTGGGGCGCGAACAGCGTCCCCGCTTGGTCGCCCATCTTCTCCTCGAACGCGGTCTGGCCCGGCGTCTGCTCGGGGTTCGGTGACGCGAGGTACATCCCCGACGTGATGTTGCTCAGGCTACTGAGGAACTCCGAGGAGTTCAGGCCCTCGCTGAGGACCCACTCGCCGCCGTAGCCGCCGTTGTTCCACTGGTTCAGGATGGTCCGGCCGTTGCCGGGGTAGCCGATGAAGCCGACGGCGTCCGGGTCGTTCTGGAACAGCGAGTCGAGCGTCGAGGTGTAGTCACTGGCCCGCTGGCTGTAGCCGACCATCCCGACCGTCTCGCCTTGGAACTGCTCGCGGGCGCGCTCCGCGAGGCCCTGCCCGTAGGGGTTGTCCACGAAGAGGAACGCCGCCCTGTCCGCGCCGATGTACTGGTCGTCGCTGAGGATGCGACCCATCACGATGCCCTGTTGGGCGTCGTTCGGAGCCGTCCGGCCGAAGTACTTGACGCTCCGGTCCTCGTTGTAGCCGATCTCCGAGAGCGCGGGCGACGTACTCGCGTTGCTCATCTGCATCACTTGGTCGGCCGCGACGTTCTGCGCCAGCGGGACCGAGACACCGCTGGAGGCCGCGCCGACGAACCCGATGATGTTCTGCTCGTTGACCAGCGAGTTGTACTGCTGGATGGCCCGCGAGGGCTGGGTCTGGCTGTCGGTGTTGGTCATGTTTATCTGGCGGTCGAGCGGGCCGCCAGCGTCGTTCACGTCCTGCACCGCGACGTTGACCGCTCGTTGCATCCCGCTCCCGTACGCGCTCAGGTTCCCCGTGATGGGGAGAATCGACCCCATCTGGATGGGACCGCCTTGGGCCGCACCCGCGGACGTTGACAGTCCGGTCAACCCGGCCACCCCCGCGGCCGTCGCGCCCTTTAGATACACCCGTCGCGTCGTTCGATATTTCTCTGACATCTCCGACGTGACACACGACGCGATAGTAATAAACTATTGTGTATGATTCCGGTGACACGTCGGGATAGTTCAATCGCGTTCGGAGAGCGGCCCGAAAGAAAGCGTCGTCGTTCGGCGGTTTCGCGGTCGGTCGGCGGTCGGTGTCACCCGCGCGTAAGTGACGAGGCGGTTACAGCTTGCCCTCGAACCACGAGCGTTCGATAGTGTCCCGTTCCGTCCGTGCGCCCTGCTCGACCTGCATGATGGCGAACTTGTTGAGCGGTTCGAGGTTCTTGTTCATGTCCACGGGACTGGACGCGCCCTGATAGTTGATATTCTCGCCGTCGTCAAGCAAGTCTTTCGCCCGCTGGAACTGCCCGGCGTACACCTTCGTCCCCTCGCGCGAGACTGACCGGATGTTCCCGGCGATGGCTTCGCCGGTTGCCTCGCCAGCTTTGTGCATGGCGAGCGCTTGCAGGAAGAGTCCGTCGTAGGCGTGGGGCGCGAACAGCGTCCCCGCTTGGTCGCCCATGCCCTCCTCGAAGGCCGAGGCGCTCTTGTCCGCGGAGTCGGGACTCGGCGACGCGAGGTACATCCCGTCGGTGATGGACTTCAGACTCTCGAAGAACCCCTTGTCGTTCAGGCCCTCGCTGAGGACCCACTGACCGCCGTAGCCGCCGTTGTCCCACTGCTTGAGGATGGTCTTCCCGTTGCCGGGGTAGCCGACGAAGCCGATGGCGTCCGGGTCGTTCTCGAACAGTTTGTCGAGCGTCGAGGTGTAGTCCGTCGATTTCTTGTCGTAGGGGACCATCCCGACCTCCTCGCCGTCGAACGCGGCTTTCGCCTTCTGGGCCAAGCCCTCCCCGTAGGCGTTGTTGACGTAGAGGAACGCGGCCTTGTCCGCGCCGATGTAGTCGCTCTTGTTCATGATTTGGCCCATCACGATGCCCTGCTGGCCGTCGTTCGGGGCCGTCCGGCCGAAGTACTTCGTGTCGCCGTCGTAGCCGATTTCCGCGAGGGCGGGCGTCGTACTCGCGTTGCTCACCTGCATCACGCCGTCGGATGCGACGTTCTTCGCGATGGGGACCGAGACGCCGCTGGAGGCCGCACCGACGAAGCCGACGATGCCCTGCTCGTTGACGAGCGATTTGTACTTCTGGGAGGCTTTCGAGGGTTTCGTCTCGCTGTCCTTGTTGGTCACCTTCACGGTACGTCCGAGCGGGCCGCCGCCGTCGTTGATGTGCTTCTTGGCGAGGTTCACCGCGTCCTGCATCCCCTGTCCGTAAGCACTCAGCGACCCGGTAATCGGGAGAACCGACCCCATCTGGATGGGACTGCCACCGCCGCCACCGCCGCCGGAGATACTTCCGATACAGCCCGAGAGACCGGTGAGTCCGGCCCCCGCAACCGCCGCAGTCGTCTTCAGATACGCGCGCCGCGACTTGTCCTTGCCTGTCATAGTCTACCAGTAGGTCTCACAGGGGCTATAAAAAAGTTTGCAAATTGTGAACCTAACTCACACCCGTCGGCGCGCGAACCTAACGCCGGTCTCCGGAAAGTTCACTCGGAATCGAATTTTTATTTGTCGGATAGCCCGACACATATTTCCCTCCCGCCGTTGGACACACCTACATGGCGATAGAGACCCTGGACGACCTCGCCGTCCAAGGGACCACGCTGGGAGTGCGTATCGACATCAACAGCCCCCTGACCGACGAGGGCGCGCTGGCCGACGACGCCCGTCTCCGCGCCCACGTCGAGACCCTCTCGGAACTGCTCGACCGCGACGGCCGAGTCGCGATTCTCGCCCACCAAGGCCGTCCGGGCGGCGAGGAGTTCCGGGACCTCCGCCCGCACGCGAACCGACTCGACGAACTCCTCGACGCGCCGGTGGGGTACGCCGACGGCACCTTCTCGGGGGAGGCCCGCCGCAAAGTCGAGAATCTGGACGACGGGCAGGCGGTCGTGCTGGAGAACACGCGATTCTACAGCGAGGAGTACATGGAGTTTCCCGCCGACCGCGCCGGGCAGACCGAACTCGTGGACAAACTCGCGCCGGTCTTGGACGCCTACGTCAACGACGCCTTCGCCGCGGCTCACCGCTCACAGCCCTCCATCGTCGGCTTCCCGACCCGGATTCCGGCCTACGCCGGGCGCGTGATGGAGTCGGAACTCGACGTGCTGGGCGACATCGAATCGACGCCCGAACCCCGGACCTACGTCGTCGGCGGCGCGAAGGTCCCCGACTCGATTTCGGTGGCCGAGAGCGTCCTCGAACGCGGCCTCGCCGACGAGGTGCTGACGACCGGCGTCGTCGCCAACGTCTTCCTGCTGGCCGACGGGACCGACCTCGGCGACGCCAGCGCGGACTTCGTGTACGAACAGGGCTACTGGGACGAAATCGACCGCGCGGCCGACCTGCTGGCCGAGTACGGCGACCGCATCCGACTCCCGGTCGATTTGGCCGTCGAGCGCGACGGCGAGCGCCACGAAATCGCCGTCGAAGACCTACCGCCCCGCGAGGGCGAGGCCGCGATGGACATCGGAGCCGCGACGATAGAGGCCTACGGCGAAGTCGTCGCGGGTTCCGGGACGGTCGTCCTCAACGGCCCGGCGGGCGTCTTCGAGGACGAGACGTTCGCTCACGGGACCCGCGACCTCTTCGAGACCGCCACGGACGCCGAGTACAGCGTCGTCGGCGGCGGCGACACCGCCGCGGCCATCCGGGCGTTCGACATCGAGGGCTTCGACCACGTCAGCACCGGCGGCGGCGCGGCGCTCAACATGCTGACCGGCGAGGAGCTACCCGCGGTCGAGGCGCTCCGAAACTGAATGGTCACCGTCGAGGTCGGCACGACGGCGGACGCCGACGCGGTCGCCGACCTGTGGGTCGAACTGGCCGAGGGCCAGCGCGAGTTCGACTCCCACCTCTTACCGGGCGAGAACCGCCAGCAGGTCCGGGAGTCCGTCGCCCAGCACGCGGTCGCCGACGAACTCCTCGTTGCTCGCGCCGACGGAGCGACTGCCGACGCGGACGGGGAATCGGTATCCACCGAGACGGGCGACGCGACCGACTCCGAGGAGGCGACCGACTCCGAACTGATTGGCTTCGTGACCGTCATCGTCGAGTCGAGCAACTACGAGCAGGACGTGGTTCGGGGCGTCGTCCAGAACATCTACGTCGTGCCCGCGCGCCGGGGCGAGGGTATCGGGTCGGCACTCCTCGACGCCGCGGAAGCCAGACTCGCAGAGGCCGGTGCGGACGCCGTCTCGCTCGAAGTCATGGCCGCGAACGCCGACGCCCGCCGGTTCTACCGCCGCCACGGCTACGCTCCGCATCGCGTCGAGTTGGAAAAATCGGTCGAAAGCGATACGCTCACAAAGGAGTAGCCAGAAGGTGCCACTGCGTCACGACGGTCCGTGACGAGCGCGCCAGGGGAGCTTGGGCGGTTCAAGCACCCGACTTGTAATCGGGAGTTCGTGGGTTCAAATCCCACCCCTGGCTTCGGAATTCAGGTTCACAATCCAGTGAACCGAACCATTCTCAGACACCACCCCACGCCAGCCAACAGACCGTCAACCGGGGTGGTGTGGCGTGAGCTGGCAGGTCGTTGGCTGCTCGACCTGCAGCGGCCACTGGCTCACCGACGACCTCCGCATCAAGGAGACCGTCGAGTGCCCACTCTGCTATACCGACCACGACACGAGCACGCTCTCGGTCCGGTTCGAACACGACTCGCGAGAAGTCGCCGCCGAGATCCGGTCACGCATCCTCGCCGAACAGGCTGGCGAACTCGACGCCTACGACGCGATGGACGACTACGGCGTCCTCGGCGACCGCGCCCAACAACGCCATCGCGAGCGCGAGCAACTGCTCGCCGACGAGGCCGACCAAGTCTTCGAGGGCTGGTACTCGCTCTACGAAGACGACGCCGAACGCGTCTTCGAGGAGCGCGACCGCCGCCTCGAAGACGAAGCCCGCAACGCCCTCTCGCACCTACACAACCGATTCGCCGACCAAGCCGAACGAGTCTTCGAGGAGCAAGACACCCGGTTCGCGGATGATGTTTCCCTCGAGCACGACTACGCTGGCGTCGACCACGACGCCCCCGAGGACCTCGGGCGCGAGGGCGGGCTGTCGCTCACCCGCCAACTGCCGGTTAGTCCAGCAACCACCACAGCCCTTGACAAACCGTTATCCGCTTTATCAAGTACTGTCGTGGACGGTCTCCGAGACCCACTCGTCGCCGCCATCCGCGACCTCGCCAACGGCCGCAGCGCCCTCGAACTGCAGGCCATCCTCCACGACGCCAACATCACAGTCGAGGACGCCGACCTCCATGGTCTCGCCGCCCGCATCGCCCGCGGTGACCGACAGGCCGCATGGGAGTTCACCAGCGTCCTCGCCGAAACCGGTGGGCGCGCCACCACCGAGGACCTCCAGCTTGCCCCGCGCCTGCTCGCGCTCGCCGACCGGACGCCGACCGTCGCCGTCACGCTCACCGACGAGTTCTGGACGCTCCGCCGCAGCCAACGCCAGTCGGTCTGCACCTATCTCGCAGCGCTCGCCCGCGGGTGCGACCTCCGCGTCGTCGCGTCCGGCATCGAGCAGCGCCGACTCGTCGACGACCATCGCGAGGACCTGCCCGTTAGCCGCGACGACATCACACCCCCCGAGGAAAGCCGCGACCAGCGCATCGAACAGGCGACCGACGCCCTCGACCCGGACGGCCGCGACGTCCACGTCCTCCGACTCCTCGCCGACGAGGACGCCCAGACGCTCGCCTACCCGGCGCTGGACAGCCAGCTAACGGTCTCACGAAGCCGCCGAAGCCAACTCATCTCGACACTCACCGACCTCGGCCTCGTCGACACGTTCGGCCCGCAGTCACGCAAGCACGTGGAACTGCTCCCGGCTGGCCGCCAGTATCTCCAGTCTCTCGACGAGGAGATCGCCCGACAGCAGACCATCGAGGACTGCGTTAGCGATGTGTGCAATGCGTCCGACGATAGCCGTGAAGACCCGCGCACGCACGTGGGGCCGGAGACCGAGGGAGGCCGCAGCCGCCACCGCCTCCCGGCGCTCCACACCGTCCAGCCACTTCCGCGGTGGGACGCACAGGGGACCGCCGCGTCAGCCGTCGAGCACGGCGTCGCCACCGTGGACTACCCCCTCGCGGAACAGTCTGACCGCGGGAGTCCGCGGTGGTACTACGACGAATCGGTGGACCGCCTCGTCGTGGGTGCTGAGTACTCGAATCCGATGCAGTACTGGGTGTGCGTTGCCAGAGCGTTAGCCAGCCGCCGCACCTTTAGCTGGATTCTCGAGGAGGGCGACCGGCTTGACGACCACGACGAGGTCGGCGCGTTCCTCACCGACCACAAGCATCTGCTCCGAGACTCGACGTGTCTCGGCCATCTGCCCGACAGCGTCGAGGACGGCGCAGGCTACCTTGAGGAACTCGAGCAGGCTGAACGCCACCTCTGTGAGTTGACCCGAGACCTCGCTGGCGGGGAGTTCGAGCAGGTTTCCGAGGCGGAGTATCGCGGCACCGTCACTCGGGAGGCGATGGGCCTCGCAAAGACGATGCTCGACCTCCTCGAGTTGGTCGGCGTCGATGTCGTCCAGCAGGTGCGGCTCCCCCGCCAGAACGATGGTCGCCACGAGATGCTCGCCGAGAAACGACGCAGTACGCTCGTGAAATCGGTCGTTACGGCGGTGAAGCTGCAGGCCCGCCACGGGCGGAGTTCGGTCTACCGCCAACTGTTCGAGCAGGACGAGGACCGCCGGGAGACCGCTATCTCGCCGAGCGTGGATGCCTTCGATGTCGCCGAGATGGCGGGGTCGCTGGTCGTGGTCGGCGACCTTGGCGGCGTCGAGGCCGACCTCGCCGGGGAACTCCGTGGCCGTCTTGCCGGGTTGGACGACCAAGTGCATGAGGATGCACCGGAGATCGCCGTCCGGGTGCCGGTCGCCAGCACGGAGGACCTCGACCGAACCCAGTTCGCCAGCGCTGTCGAACGCATGGCCGCCGGGAAAAATCTCGGGGTGACCCGCGAGACCGTGTCGGCGCTCCGGACGTTCGTCGCGACGCCGCTGGATGCGGCCCGCGCCGTCGCCGCACTCGGTAGTGAGGATGAGCGTCGCGACCTGCGGCTGTCGGAGGTCCGCTACGGGCTTTCGACACTGCGTACAGGACGCGTCTTGCCGTGGGAATCGGACGGTGTCTCGAAGCTCGTGGCGGCGCTACTTGCCGCCACGGACCCGCTCTCCGGCCGGGCAATCGCCGAGCGCGCCGGCGTTTCCCGTGGGACGTGGCAGAATCACAAGGACTGGCTGGCGGCGATGGGGCTCGTCCGGGAGACCGCGGCGGGCTGGCGGCTCGCACTCGCAGCCCACTCCGACGAGGAACGCTACAGCGGGGAGTCGCCGTGGTTCGTGAAACCCGACGACGGCCTGCCGTTCGTCGTGGCGCTCCGGTCGCTCGGGATGCAACTCGCCACCGCCCTCCTCGACAGTGATGGGGAGCGTGGTCGGGCGATGACGGATATTCGTGCAGGGTGGGCGACGAGTCCGGAGACGCTCATCGAGTGGTGGCCGCGAGTCGGTCGCTGGCTCGACATGCTTGAGGCGGTGACCGAGGGTGATGAGAGGGCTCCGGAAGCCGTGGTGTTCGGCCACCAGACTCAGGCGAGTCTTTCTGCTTCGGCGTCGGGAGGTGCGTCGGCGTGACCGACGAGTACGTGGACGTCCGCGAACTGCATCCGGACTACCAGCGTGCGCCGTGCCGTATCGACGGCTGCCCGCGGTCGAAGCTCGTGCCAGCGAGCGCGCTCGTCAACCGCGAGTATACGCTCTGCGAGGAGCACGCGCCAGACGTTGACGGCCTCCTCGGTCCGCGGGGAGTGGTGCGGATATGACGGCGTGTCCGGACTGCGGCCAGACCGTCGACAAAGACCGCCTGCTCGAAGAGCGGGTGTGTCCGCACTGCCAGACCCACCTTGAGGACCTCTATCGGCTCGCCGCCGGACTCCCCGTCCGACGCGACCAGTGGCGGTTTCTCGATGGAGGTCAGTCATGAATCCGAGCGGCGAGACGCCGGACTGGCTCCGGGCGATGAAAGCTGATATCGGGGAGAATCCAGCGCGGTTTCTCGACCGGCCCCTCCCGGAGAACCCGCATCAAGTGCCGTCCGAACATGGGCTGGGGCGGATGATGCAGGACCGGATCGACGGCATCGACCGGATCGAGGTCATCAACGCATGGCGGGCGTGCGAACGCCAACTGCAACGCGGCCGAGACATCGAGGCGCTGCCGGACGCGGTCGACCCGGACGACGTCGACTTCTACGAGCACGATATCGAACCCGGCAGGCGGCGCGTCCTCCGGGCGCTCGAGGACCGCCGCGAGTATCTCGAAACCCACGGGGAGCGTCCGCGCGATCTCCTCGCGCAGCATCGCCACGAACTGCCGGAGCGCTACCGGCCCCACGACCGCGACCTGCCCGCGGCGACTGTCGAGTGGGTGGAGCGCGACGAGTCGGGCGAGGTCGTCGAACGTCGGCCGTGGAGCGAACGGCCGACGGGCGTGTCGAAGGGCCGTCGATTCGAGGCGGCCACACAGGCGGTCGCTGATGGAGGTGACTCGTCGTGAGTCGGGATGGGCGGCCGCAGAAGCTGAACGACGACGAACTGCTCGCGGTCGCCCGGGAGGCGGTCGCGGACGGTGAAACAGACCTCCTTGAGGGCGGCGTGCCTGCGGACGTCATCGCGGACCGGGTGCCGCTTTCTCCGTCGACGGTGGAGACGCATCTGCGGCGGCTCGTCGAGGAGGACCGGCTGGTCCGGGTCCAAGGTGCGGACCCGGTGTCGTATCGGCCGCGAGAGAGCTATCTCCCCACAGAGGAGGGGACTTCTACGGTGGATTCCTAAAGATTATGCTTCATCAACTCCGAATCAAGACCTGTAACACTCGGACTCACGTCCACAGGATAGCCACCCGCTGGGGACACCCCACAACGGGGTGGGTGAACTGGTGGGGAACAGCGACCGGACTCGTCTTCTCAGGAGGCCGCTCATGAAGGGCCCGCACGCAATCTGTCCCAGCAGCGGCGCGGATCTCTCCGAGGACCGCCATCCGGACGACCGCGGTATCCCGCAACGCGAACCCCAGACGCCAGACCACGACGTCCTCTCAACCGGGCAGACACACTCGTCACGACGCGCGCTCACCGCATTCTTTGAGCGCACGCACGGCGAGTACGCCGACGATCCCGAGCGAACGCAGTTGCCGTCGGCAACCCGGTACCTTCGAGCGCTCAAATCCGAGACTGATGCTCGCGACGAATGGGTCTGGTACGCGCTCGCCGAGCGCCTCCACCGGGACGGCTTCAACGTCGGCTGGATGCGGATGGCCGACGTCGTCCTCGTCTGCCCGCACTGTGGTTCGTGGCTGAAGTATCGACCCGCGCCGAAGGGCGAGCTGCTCCCGAAGTGCGGTGTCAACTGCCGCGACCGCGACGAGTTCGTGTTCGGCGACATCCGCCGCGAGATTCGCGAGACATTTACCGCCGCGTTCGACTCGTCGCTCGACCGCGGCCAGCTCCAGATCACTGAGAGATAGCTATGTCCACCGACACGTCCTCGAATCATTCGGCCGGTGAGTCGGTGCCCCGCGACCCATCGGCGTATCGGCCGACGAACCATTTCCGTGACCGATTCCGAGACGCGACTGACGACCCGCCCCGACATCTCGATGGCGACATCGTCCGGACGTGCATCACCGAGGGGTGGATTGACCGTCGAGATTCCGACGCGGTCCGGTTCAAGGCTGCGTTCGACGGCGTCACGTACGTCATCGTTGTCGACCCGGAGAACGGAACGGTCCTCACGGGCTTCCCGACGGCACTCAACTGGCAGACTGCTATCGAGTCCGACCGGTGGACGCGCACCCAGTTGGAGGACATCGACGCCCACCTGAAGGCAAAGTCTCGCGACCAGTCCCGATGATGCGGCCGTCCGGCGAACGTCCACGAGGCCTCCCACACCCAGCACGTGGCGTCCGCTGAGGGACTTCTCTCAAACCACCCTTTACTCTCGATTTCAGTACCCCGAGACCCAGCTATGCCCAGCCAGCCACCGATAGAGGCCGCGGTCGGCGCACCCTTGCAGGTCCGCCACGAAGCCGACGCGGTCGTCGTCGTCGGCATCCGCACCGCGGAGGGTTGGCGTGAACTGAAACGTATCCCTCGATAGCATCGATGACCAATGACACCCCTACCCAGATACCCTCGACAGATGTTCGACCATGACCGAATCGACCCAGCAGCGCTCACCCAGTGGCGCCAGCGTCCCGGCGCCGCCCTGAAATGCTACTTCTTCGCTGGCGCTCTCACGTTCTACCCCCACGAGTACAACGCCGACACCCGGAAACTCGTCACGATTCTCGTGTTCGCGACGTGGGCGGTCATCGAGACCGCGACCGCGACCGGCCTCGGACAACCGCCGTCCAGCCTGATGGTCTACCTCCGCCCTGCGGTCTTCCTCATCCTCGGCCAGATGTGGGGCATCGAAATCGTCAACATGCAAGCGTTCGGCGCCACCCAATCCAGCACTGACGACGACAGCGACGAGGAGGACACGGCGCCATGAGCGTCGAGCAACTGCTCGCGCTCGCCCAGTCGCCGCTCGGCAAAGCACTCGGCGCACTAGTGCTCGGTCTCACCGGCACGCTTGCGCGCTACCGTCAGACCGGCCGCGTCCCCCTCTCGGGACTCCCGTGGCGTGCGCTCCGCCGCACCCTCTACGCGGTCCGCCGGCGCTGGTTCACAGTCTCGAAACCGGACCGCGACCCGGTCGTCCTCGACACCACCATCGAGGACCTCCACGACATGCTCGCCGAGAAGTCCTACAACCCCGGCTGGCCACTCTCCTATCGCTACTACGGCGAGGATTTGAACGCACGTAGATATTATTTCGACGCGACGCGACCGCATCCGCATCGCCAGCTCCACATCCGTGGCTTCCAAACCGACGACGGCGTCGAAGTCCACGCCCACGAGGAGCCCGCGCCAGAACACCACCCCAGGGCGCACCTGAAAGAACTCGACATGCATCCGGCGACCGACTGGGTCGAGACCGCGTGGACTAACACCGACTTCGACCCGCGCACCTTCCCCGCCACGACCAGTAACCCTATTTAAATATTAAATACCCTGCCCCGACGCACCACGACACCTTTCCAGTACCATGAGCAAGAGAGAACGCCGCGTCCACCTCGCGCTGAAGTGGCATCATCTCGACAACCTCACGCCCGAGGAGATCGTCGAGCGCTTTCAAGAGAACGGGTACAATATCACGTCTGCGTCGACGGTTCGCGATTATCTGAACGAGTCGCCGAAAGAGGAAATTATCGAGCAGATCGAGCAGAAGCACGCGGATGTCCGGCTGCAGGCGGCCGAACGCTACGAGCGGTTGTACCAGCAGGCGCGCGAGGACCTCGAAACGCTTGCGGTGGACGACGAGCCGGTGACGGCGATGGTGCCGAAGATGACGGTGAACGAGGATGACGAGGAGGTTCGCGTGTCGGCGTGGGAGCGGGTGCCGCCCAGCGACGAGGAGCGGCGGCCGGAGTGGGCGACCGACCGCGACGTTATCCTCGCGTTCACTGACGGCGTGACCTATCTCCCGCCGGGCGAGGAGTATCCGGTTGGGGCCGAGCGTGGGCGGACGCCCGAGTACCGGCAGGTGGTCGTCGGGTTGGAGCGCGACCAGCCCGACCTCCAGCAACGCCAGTTCGCGCGGAAAGAGATGGCGGGCCACATGCGGGAGAAAGCGGACGTGCTCGGCGTCTACAGCACGGATATCAACCTGTCGGGCGAACTCGACGTGAACGAGTCGGTGGAGTTCGACGAGGAGACCGCGGCCGCGGTCCGGGAGGCAACCCTCGATGAGTAGCACAACGCAGACCGGCTCCTCGACTCAGTCGTCGGACGCGACCGAGGAGGTCGACCTCTCCCCAACCCAGATTCGGGCGGCGTACAATCCGTTCGAGCACGGGTGCTGGCTGGATTTTGCGAATAAGCTCACGCAGGGCTACATGGAGGTCGAGCACGACGACTGGCAGCCTTTAGGGGACCATCACGGCCAGTGGCTGCGGCATCTCGCGGGTGACGCGGACGCTGACGGCGACCTCGCCTTGCTGTGTCACCGCGACGGACTGAAGACGACTATCGTCACGGTGTTCCTCGTTGCGTGCCTCGAATACCGGCCGGGATACCGGGCGATCTGGGCGATGAACACGCAGGGGCAGGCGCACTCGAAGGCGGACCGCGAACTGAACCGGATGATCGACCGGAACCCGTGGCTGATCGAGTTGAACAAGCCCCGCGAAGAGGACTCCAAAGAGACGAAGGTGTTCGCGAACGGGTCGTCGCTCCTCACAAGCTGGCTGTTCGGCGGCATCGAGGGCGAGCGCGCGCATCTCCTCATCCTCGACGACATCATCAAAGAGCACGGTGACGGCGATACCGAGACGATTCTGAACTGGGTGGACGGTGTCTGCACGCCGATGGTCAAGGACGACGGCCGCGAGGTCATCATCGGCACCCGGAAACGTCCGGACGACATCTACTCACACTTCCGAGGCTACGAGGGGTATAGCTTCCGCGAGTTCCCGGCGATTCTGGATACGTGGGATCGCGAGTTCGCCGACGACTACGATTACGACGAACGCCGCCCCGACCCCGAATACTACACCGAGGTCTCGTCGCCGTGGCAGGACGGCGAGACCGTGCAGGTCTTGTGGCCGGAGGCCCGCGGCCCCGAGTTCCTCGCGGAGAAGAAGACGAAGATGAGCGACCACCTGTTCTGGCGCGAATACACGCTCACGATTCAGGGTGCCAGCGGGAATCTCGTTGACCAGTCCGACATCAACGCGCTCGCCAGCGATGGTGGCTGTTCGATCCGCAACCAGCACCCCCCGGAAGAGCTATCGCCCGGCACAGGAGAGGCGACGGTCGTTGCCCATGACCCGGCGCAGTCGAAGACGGGGGACAACGCGGCGTTCGTCGCCTTCCACGTCCAGCGGGACGGTCGCCGACGCCTCCTTGACGCGCGCGCCGACACCGGCCTCCAGCCCAGCGAAATTCGTGCGGAACTCCTCGACCTCGACCAGCGCTACGACCCCGCGCTTGTCGTCATCGAGTCCAACGGCATGCAGCAGTACGTCGCCAACGACGCCATCGAATTCAGTCCAAGTCTGCGGTCCAAGATCACGTCGATTCCGACCACCGGCCAGAAACACAGCTGGGAGAACGGCATCCCACGGTTGCGGACGCTTGTCGAGAACGGCGGCATCCAGTTCTATCGCGGCCACCAGCCAACCGAAGACTTCGTCCAAGCCGCCCTGTCGCTAGAACTCAAAGACGGCAAGCTGTCGGGACACACCCCTGACCTCATCGCGGCATGGTACATGGCCGAACAAGGCCTCCGGAAGTTAGAGGCAGCAGGCCTCCTCGACGCCGACACCAGCCCTGATGACGATTCGAACGGAGTGAGCTACCTATGACAGACCGTTCAAACGACGATTCAGAACCGACGGTATCGCTGTCCATCTCAACGCCCGGCAACAAGCGAGCGCTGGAGAAAGCCGAAGAATCAACCCAGCTCGACGAGCGCCGCATCGCGACCGACGTTGGCCGCGGCATCGTCCCACCATACGACCCCGAAACGCTCGCGGCGTTCCAGGAACTCAACGAAACCCATCAAGCATGTCTGCGGAAGAAAGCGCGCTACGAGGTCGGCTACGGCTTCGACATCGCCCCTCACCCGAGCGCGGACGACCCCGACACCGGACCGGGGACCGCCCACCAAACAGTACATGATTTCTGGCACGGCTCGGAGTCACGCTGGCAGATCGGTCCTGAGGGCACGGCCGCGTCAACTCCCGAGGAGGTCCTCGAACTCAGCCGTCTCGACTACCACGGCGTTGGCTGGGCCGCGCTCGAAATCCTCGTCGAAGGCGACGGCAGCCCCGTCGGCCTCGCACATGTGCCCGCAGCGACCGTCCGCGTCCGCAAGACCACCACTACCGTCGAAACCGCTGACGGCGAAGAGCAAGAAGAAATCATGAGCGGGCATGGGTACGTCCAGATCCGGCAGGGCCGCCGCCGATACTTCGGCGAGGCAGGCGACCGCTACGGCGACGACCCGACGTTCGTCGACCGGGAGACCGGCGAGGTCGCCGACAGCGCTGAGGCGCTCGACAACAAGCCCGCGAATGAACTCCTCTTCGTTCCGAACCCAAGTCCGATCAGTCTCTACTATGGCATCCCGGACTGGGTCGCGGCGATGCGGACGATGGCCGCCGACGAGGCCGCGCAAGAGTGGAACCACGACATCTTCGACAACCTCGGGATTCCGCACTACGCCATCAAAGTCACCGGCGGCAAACTCACCGAGGAGTCGAAAGACCAACTTCGAGAGCTCCAACAGAACCTGAAAGGCGAACCGTACCGAACGGCCATCCTCGAAGTCGACGAGTTCGAGCAGCAGACCCCCTTGGAGGCTGAGGATGGTAGCGATGTCGAGATCGAGTTCGAGCCCTTAGGAGCGACGGACTCGAACGACATGGAGTTCCAAGCGTTCCGCGAACGTAACGAACACGAGATCGCGAAAGTCCACGAAGTCCCGCCACTCCTCATCAACGTCACCAGCACGAGCAACCGGTCGAACAGTGAGGCACAAGTCCGCGAGTTCGCCGAGGACGTTATCGCACCCGAGCAAGCGAAGTTCGAGGCTCGGCTGTACCGGATTCTCCATCAGACCGCACTCGGCGTCGACGAGTGGACCATCGACTTCGAGCTCCGGGGCGCGGACCGCCCCGCCGAAGAAGCGCGGACTGCACGCACGAAGATTCAGGCGGTCCGCGGCGCAGTGCCGGTCGACCGAGCGCTGGAGATGATCGGCGAGGACCCACTCCCCGACGACCATCCGGTCGACGGCGAGACGCTCGTCGCGAACGTCGGCAGCGACGCCGACGAGACGCTTGGATCAGCGGTGCAGGCCAGCCGTCCGGAAGATGCGCCACCAGCGGAGAACAAGGTTGGCGAACGCCCCGGTGTCACCGTCGAGTTGGACGACCCGCTCTCGCCGGAGCAGACTCGCGTCGACATGATGCAGTTCGACTCCTCGAACCTCGTCGCTGGATTGTACGACCGACAGACGCGCGACCTCTATATCCGGTTTCACGGCGACCCCGTCGACCGAATCTACGTCTACCTCGATGTCTCCGAAGAGACGTGGGCGGGCCTGAAGGACGCCTCCTCACATGGGTCGTATCACCACGAGCACATCAAGTGGGACTTCGTCTACGAGGAGTTAACCGACACAACTGGCTGGCCGCAGATCGGGGCCGCAGCGCCGACTGACGACTGACGAGCGCGACGATGACCGTCAGCACGGAAGCACCTCGACTCCCCGTGCGAGCGAGATCTGACCGAGGACAATCCCGATTCTACCATGAGCGAAAATAGTGACAAAGAGCGCGGTGAAAAGCGCGGCGTCCTCTCATCCGGTCGTGCCAAAGACCTCGACGACGCCAGCGACTCCACCGCCAACGACGACGACGAGGATTGATAGATGACCGAACAGCGCGACGAACAGCACTACGAGAAGCGCGTCGACTACGTCCAGAAAGACGCAGACGCCCAGTCCGCGACGGGCGTCGTGATGGTGCCGTGGATGGTTGACCATCACGGCGACTGGGAACGCCCCGAGACGATTCAGGCGTTCGCCGCACAGTTCGAGGCGTTCATCGATGTCGAGGAGGCCGACGGCGGCGTGATGCATGCTGTCTGGCCGAGCGACTGGATGACGCTCGAACGGAACGAGGTGTTCGACGAGGCCGAGGAGATCGGTGGCCAGACCGTCGAGGCGGGCACGTGGGTCCAGACGTGGGCCTACCACGACGACGAACTCTGGAGTCTCGTCGAGGACGACATCCTCGGCGGGCACTCTATCGGCGCGGTCAACGTCGACTGGACGTACACCGGCAGCGACGCCGACGACCTCCCCGACGAGGTCTCGGTCCCGGACGCGGTCGATGTCGAGGAGTACTGGGAGTTGACAGACGGCATCATGCAGGAGGTCAGTGCGGTCGACATCCCGGCGGTGCCTGACGCCCAGATTCTCTCGACCTCGAAGGCGCGAGCGGCGACCGCGGAGAAGCGCCTCGCCGACCATCTCGGGAACCGTGACGGGTTCATCGAAGAAGCGTTGGAGCGCGGGCACAGCGAAGAGGACGCCGAACGGCTGTGGGACGTGCTCGACCGTGGAATCAACGTCGAGGGCGCTGGTGAGCCCGGTGCGGCGAGTAAGCTGACGAGCGCGGCGACAGCGTTCCTCAACACGTTGACCGGGGCCTCCGGTGGCGAAACGACGGACGCGACGACGGCCGAGGTCTCGGAGACTGCCGACGAATCAACTGCTAAAGACGCTCCCGGCGGCGACACGTCGGACGGCGATGGCAGCACCACTGCCACTGACGATTCTGACATGACTAACGGAGACGACGAGCCCCCCGAGTGGGCACAAGACCTGATCGAACAGACCAAGGACAACGCCGAGCGGCTGGACGAGATCCAGAACGCAGACGGCGATAGCGACCTGCTGGCGGACGCCCCTGAATGGGCACAAGAGATCGGCAAACAGACGCAGAAGAACGCCGAGCGCATCGACGCGATCAGCAAGCAGACTGGCGCGACCGAATCCCAGCAGCTCGGCGGCGCGGAGAAGGGCGGGGACGACGAGGGCGGCCTCACCGAGCGACAAGCATTCTTCATCCCGGAAAGCAAGGCTCGCGAAGTCACGGGAGGTAGTCGATGAACGGAAACTACGCAGGCATGACCGGCGTCCGGAAGAGTAACGAAGAAGCGCTGAAGGACATCGCGCCGGGCGACCTCTCGGGCGGCGTGATGCCGCGTGACCTCTTCGAGGACTGGTACCGGCGCGTGCAGGACACGTCCATGCTGATGGACATGGTCCGCACCGAGATCCTCCCGCGGCCGAAGATGGAACTCGCCCGCATCGGCGTCGGCGAACGCATGCGCCGCGGCGCTGGCACCGAGGAGGGGACCAGCGGCGGTAGCGCAGAGGTGAACACGGACGGCATCGAGATGGACGCTGAGAAGGGCGTGCTGTCGTGGGACCTCCCGCGGGAGACCGTCGAGGACACCATCGGGCAGGTCGACGAGATCGTGCTCGACAAGATGGCGCGCCAGTGGAGCGTGGACACGCAGGATCTCGGTATCAACGGCGACACCGCTGACGCGTCGGGCGGCGACACGCAGGCGTTCCTCAGCCAGAACGATGGCTGGCTGAAACTCCTCAACAACCGTACGGACACGAACACCTACGACCACACGGGCGGCGCAATCGACACGTCGCTGTTCCACGAGGCGCGGGCGGCGCTCCCTAACCGGTTCAAGCGGTCGGCGACGGTGAACGAACCCGTCTACATGATGAACCTCAGCCAGATCGAGGACTGGGAATACGAACTCACCCAGCGTGAGGACCCGCTCGGCGCTGCGGTCATCTTCAGCGACGACGACCTGACGCCATTCAACTACGACGTGTACGGGTTCGCTGGCTGGCCCGAGGGCACGGCGCTGTTCACCTACCCCGAGAACCTCATCTACGGCGTCTGGCGCGACACCGAAATCGAGGTGCTGGACGCGACGGACAAGACCGCCGAGAACGACCTGTTCGCCCGCTACTTCATGCGCACTCGCGACGACTTCCAAGTCGAAGACGAGGAGGGTGCGGTCCTCATCAACAACATCGCGGTGTGAGGTGACCCAAGATGCCACAAGCCACATATACGGCTGACGGCGGCCACTACCGCGTCGGTGGCGTCGGCTTCGACCCCGGCGACACCAAGACCATCGACGAGGAACTCGCCAGCTACCTCGACGACCACCGCGACTTCGAGGTCGAGAGCGGCGACAGCGACCGCGACCCGGATGTTGGCGAGTCGAACAGCGCTGCCAGCGAGGCGTTCGCTGGCGAGGGCTTCTCGGAGTCCGACTGGCTGGCCAACGACTACCAAGACCGTGCGGAGGCAGTCACAGCGGGCAACCTCGACGACTCCCTCGACGCGGTCGAAGCCGTGGAAACCAGCGACACCGTTCTCGAAGCGGTCGACGACCGGCGCGCCGAACTTGCGGAGGACTAACCCGTGCCCGCTTGGCATGCGGCCGCCGTCCTCGCGGACTCGGAGAGTCTCACTGCTGGCGAGGCCGTCCAGTTCAACTTCTCCAGCGGCGGAGGCTACCACACGCCGGTCGTCTGCGTCGCGCTGGAGGACCTTGAAGGCAACGCCGACGACACGCTGACCATCGAGTTCGACGGCGCGGCCGCCACCTACGAGGCCGACGTGCAGACGCTCTCGGAAACGACGACCTATACGGTGGACCTGCCGCAGTGTGAGGGGGTCCGCGCTACGTCGAGTAACGGCTGTACGTACAGCATCGAAGTACGGAACAACCCGAGGTAGCCAGCGATGTCAGACACGGGCTACTGCACGCTTGAGGACCTCCGGCGAGCACTCCAAGACGCGGAGCTACCGGGAGACATCCAGCAGGACAAACAACTCGCCGTCGACGCAATCACAGCCCAGACCGAGCCGCTGGAGAAATCGCTGAAACGCCACTGGTATGCGCCCGCGGGGGCCAGTATCCTCGACGAAGCCGGTCAGATCGACATTCCGACCGGCCCGAAGAGCCGTGACGACGAGGAGGACATCCCGACCAGTAGCGCGTTCGTGGTCGACGACGAGGGGCCTGCGCCGAAGACCTCGCAGGGGAGCTATTCGAAGATCGAGCTCGCGCGCCGCGACGCCGACTCAATCTCCAAACTCCTCGTCCGCACCGAGGATGGAAGCTACGAGGACTGGACCACCGAGTACGAGGGAGGGTTGTGGCCGGACGCGCTCGGCGACGACTACTACTTCCGCGTGAACAACGGCGGCTGGAGTCGGCTCTATCTCGACACCACGAACCTCCTCGCGGACGGCGAGGACAACGAGTACGTCCTCGACAGCTTCGCCAACGCGGTCTACGTCGAGTGGAGCTACGGTCACGAGGGCATCCCGCAGAACGTGCGGCGCGCGGTCGCGTTCCGTGCCGCGTCGGATTTCGTCGACGAAGCCGCGGTGCAGATCCCCGAAAACGCACGCGTCCGAAGCGTCGAGTCGCTCGCTGACGAGTTCGAACGGAAGGCCAACAAACTACTGGAGGTCTACCAGTGACGACGCTCGACTCCGGGTTCGAAGACGCGCTCCGCGACGCCGCCCTCGACGACGTGGAGACGACGATGCGCGAGGAGGTCGGGCCGATGTTCAAGCAGACGGCCCGCCAGAACTTCGAAGCGTACGCCTCGCGCAACGACTACGACATCGACCATATCTGGCAGGACGCCACCCTGTCGGTTGACCGCGACGACTCCTCGGTCTCGGTTCGGGTCGAGTGGCCGGAGTTGACCGCGTTGTTCGAGTTCGGCGTGAGCCCGCACACCATCGAGGGCGACCCCGTGCTGCATTTTTACTACGACCGTATCGACCAGTGGATAACGACGGAGTCGGTCGAGTGGGGGAGCGAGACAGGGGGGATTCCCGAGAGTCGGGCGATCCGTGACGCACAGAACTGGCTTCACCGGGAGGTCAACTCGTGACCAGTCCGGAAGTCGACTGGACGCTCACCCAACTCGGGAGCGTCGTCGGCGCGATCACCACGCCGCTCCAGCGCATCGACCGCGACGAAAGCGAGTTCTTCGACGACGGTATTCGGTCGCGGACCGCTGAACTCCGGAAGACAAACGCGGTCGGCGCATCACTCGCCGACGTAACCAACGACCCGGTCGGGACGGAGTACGACCACGCTCGCGAAGCCGTGGTCGGGGTCCGCATCGAGGGACTCCACGAGAGCGAGTTCGGCTACATCGACCCCGGCGGAAGTGACGGCATCCCGTTCAGTGGCGGCGGTGGGCTGGTCGACCGCATCCGTGACGCGCTCCTCGTTAACCGGACGTATCCGGACGCTGGCGGGACCGGGGTGACGTACACCGGCCTTCGGTTGGTGAACGAGAGCAACCAGTCGAGCAACTATCAGGATTATTTCCGGCACGATTTTGACATCGTGTTCAACGGCTACGAAGAACTCCCATGACTCACGAACTATCATTCTCAGTCTCCGTCTCGAACGTGACAATCGACTGGACGCAGCCGGTCGAAATCGTCACGTGTGGCGCGGCCGGGTCTCGCAGCGAGGTCTGGCGACTCCGCGACCCGGAGACGGAGGTCACCACGACAGGCGACTCGTACCTCGACGCACGCCGCAGACTCACCCTGTGCCGCGGCGTCGCCGAGCGAACCAAATCCACCGTCCGCCGTGAGGCCGCGCGCGAAGCCGCGAACCATCTACTCGGCCGACCGAGGAGGCCCGCACCATGACCGGCGCAGGCACGGCGACGGTCGCGTTCAGCCACGAACAGACGCTCGCGGGCGACCTCGTCGATAGTGATAGCGATGGCAACCCGGACGCGTTCAAGACCGGCCGGAACCCGAGCGTCACCGAACTGGAACTGTCGAACGCGCTTGAGCGGATGCGTGAAGACGGCGCGGTCGAACCCGTCGACAGCGTTGCGACGCGACTGGATGGTGCGGTCAGCGTCGAGGCGGTCGTCTCGAAGGACGTGCACGGCGAGGTCGAGAAACTCGTGTTCAACGACGCCGGAAGCGGGTTCAAGTCGGGGCGCGCGTCCAGTGCGACGTTTTATCTCGGATTGGACTTCCTGTCTGGGACTGCGGAGCGGGAGTTATCCGGGTGCATCCCGCTGGAGTACAGTATCGACTGGGAGAACGACGGTATGGTCTCGTATAGCCTGTCGATGGCGTACGTCGACGAAACGACGAACACGTCGATAACGCCCACCGGTATCACCGGGCCGAGTGACGGCAACGACGTGCCATTCCACGGGTTCTCACTGTCCGTAGATGGGGCGTCGGTGTCGAAGCTGCAGTCGGCGTCGTTGTCGATTTCGAACATCGCGCGGTTCCAGTGGGGGGACCAACGCCAGCCCGTCGACGCGGTCATCGAGAACCCGGAGACGACGCTCGACGTGGACGCAATCTTCAGTGGGCCGTCGCGGATGGAACTCGCGTACGGCTCCGCGGGCGCGTCGGCGACCGAAGACTCGCTGTCGAACGTCTCCGGAAGCATTGACCTGTCCGCGGCTGGGTCGGCGGTCTCGACGTACCAGCTTGCGAAACTGAAACCAGACACCTACGGGTGGAACGACCTCGTATCGAGCGATACCGACACGACCGACAGCACGTCGTTCCACGTCAACGGCGGCGTCACCATCGTCTAACCCCTACTATGCCACTGCAAACGAAAGAAATCGAGTTGGCGAGTGAAATCGACCGGCTTGAACAACGACGACGCGACCTCGCAGAACAGGCGGCCGCGCTCGCCGACGATAACCCGAAGCGCGGTGAACTGGTGCAGGAAGGCAACGAGATCGACACCTATCTCCAAGGGCTCAACTGGGCGCTCGAGGAGTGGGAGACGGAGACCGTAACGGTCTCCGGACTCACGGGTGGCGAATTCGGGCGGGTCGAGGACTCCGTCGTCTCCTCCGCGGCCGAGCGGGGGGAGCAACCGGGTGGCGGCGCGACGCGCGTGTATCTGGTTGCGTCCGGCACGGTTGAAGCGCCGTACGTCGGCGACGAGATGACCGAGGAGCAGCGGATCGGGGCTGTGAGTCAGCTCCCGATTACGTTCTTGAAGTGGGCGGAATACCGGATCGACGAGTTGACGACGATGGGAAACAGCGTCGAGACGAGCTTCAACGCATTGCTCGCGGAGACACAGACCGAGTCGGACGACGCGTGATGTGGCGGTACGCACAGACCGCGTTGATGGCGGACGGGCACGACCCCCGCGAGGTCGCTGAGTACCCGTGGCGGGTTATCGACGCCTATCTGTCGGTCCGGAAGTATCTCGGGCCGCTCGGTGTTTCTGACGAGGAGTGAGTTGGCTAAAGATTGATTTGTTGCGTCTGTGAAGGGCCGGTCATGAATCGCCGAATGTTCCTCGGTGCGGCAGTCTCTACTAGCGGCGTCCTCGGGCTCGCCGGTTGCGCCGGAACAGACAGCGAGAGTGACGCGGCCGATACGGAGACTCCTCAAGAGGAAGCTGTCCAGCCTGTGGAATCGACAACGGTCTCGACGCCGACACCGGCTGCAGACGTCTCAGTTACGAGTGCCGAGTTGGCATCTCGAACGACGAGCGTCCGGACTGAGGCCGCAGTTACGGGGACGATTGAAAATACCGGAGGTGCGATTTTAGGGTACGTGAACGCTACGGCAGCGTTCTACAATCGTGATGAGGAACTGTTAGATACGGCGATTGGCGATGTCCGGCTGTTACGTCCCGATGACGTGTGGGAACCGTGGCTCGTCTATCCGGGGGACGCCAGTGATATCGCGGAGGCTGAACTCCGCATTTCGAAAGCTGGCCGTCTGTCCCGGACGCCGTCTCCCGAGGGGGTCCGGGTACGGGAGAGTTCGATGGAAGTACCAACAGATGCCAGCAGTACAATCCGGGTCACGGGTCGGGTTGAGAATACGTCGGGGAGTTCTATCGACTATCTTGATGTCCGCCCACAACTGTACGCGGAAAACGGCCATGTGCTCGCGTCTGGTATCACGTCTGTAAACAACGTTCAACCTGACGACATCTGGCGATTTACCGTGCGTGTATACCTCCGGAATCCGGACTGGAAATCACGAATCCAGTCGCACGACGTTACGATTACGCAGTAGCACCGCCTCGAAAGACCACCGTTCGTTTTTGTAATTCATGACCACCAGCTTCAGCACCCAGTCCACCCTGCAAGTATCAGTAGACAAAACGAGCCTCGCAGCTGCTCGGAACGAGATTCAGTCGAGCATCGGAAGTGTCTCGGTGGGGGTAGATGCTTCGTCCGGAGCGTCCTCGTCGATAACCCGCGAGATAACGGGTCGCGAGCGAGGGATGACTCGACAACTGCTCACGGAGGCAAACGAGTTCGCTCGTGAGTCGCTCGACGTGGAGCGCCAACTCCTCGACCAACTCAAGAAACGACAAGCATCTGGCGGCGGCGGTGGGGGTGGCGGGATGGTTGGCACGGTCGGGCTGAGTAGTGTTCTCGGGTCGGTCGCAGCGCTCGCGAGCGGCGGGCTCATGGCGGGCGGCGTAGCGATTACCGCAGACCAACTCATCAATCATCGCGCGAACATCAACCCGGCGCACGTCATCGCAGGTGGAGCGTCTATCACGGCCGGGGCGTTGATTGCGTCGACCGCGACGGTGTCCTCGAGCGCGTTGGTCGGGACTGCGGCGAGTATCGCTCCGTCAGCGCTCGTGTCTGCGGCGGCCGTCATCCCGCCTGCGGCGTTGGTCGCTGGGGCCGCGACGATTTCGGCGGGTGTTCTGGTGTCTGATTCGGCAGTGATCTCGGCGTCGGCGCTTATCGGCGGGACCGCGGCGATAACCGCCGGGGTACTGATCAGTTCTCCAGCGGTCATCGCGGCGGGAGCACTCGTCGGGACTGCCGCAATCGTCTCCGGGTCCGACATTATCGCGGAGAAAGTGACAAAAACCGATATCGTGCAAGCGATGATGAGTAAAAAGTCGTCGAACGTGACGGCGGGCGACCCCAATCCCGCGTCGAACAAGACAGGGGCGAACGACCTGATGAACACCCAGCCGGGCAAAGGCGAACCATTCGCGGCATGGCAGAACATGAATCAGCCGGATACCCGCCCGGACCTCAACGTCTCAACACCGGACGTAGACGCATCGAACTACAACATCACGGTTGACCTGAAAACATCTGGGCCGAACGTCTCGACAGACCCACCGAACCAGTCGGACAACTCCTCGTCGGGGAACAAGGCCGCGGAGAACCGTGGGTCGACGACGATCAACGCGGAGAGTAACGTCACCGTCGAAGGAACGTCTCGGCGTGAGACCGAACGGATCGCCGAGGAGAAAGCTCAAGCGATGGCTGAGGAACTCCGCCGCGAGTTCACGGGGCGGCGGTAGCGATGGCGGTGACCTTTTCGGGCGCGAAACTCACGTTGCCGCCTGCGGACGTGGATAACGACGGCCAGCCCGAACAGGGCGTGTTCGAGTTCCGGACGAACCTCACGGTCGCGTTCCAGACGCGGACCGGACGGCTCGGCAGCCAGAAAGCGAACCAGTTCCTCGCGTTCTTCAGCGACTTTATCGAACAGCAGACCGACACGGAGTTCGCGGGGACCGGGAAGCGCCAGCAGGTCGTCCTCGACCTTGGCGCTGGCGCGCACGTCATCGAACTCGACTTCCAAGGATTCACTGGGTCAGGGCACCGGTGGGGCGACTCCGGGGACGGTGGTACCGCGAGTGATGCGACCGGCGAGAGCCTTCAGCGCCAGATGGAACTGCTCGACCGCTACCTGCAGGTCTGCGAGATCGACAGTCGGCCGGGGCATGAAGCCTACCTCGAAGTCGGGAACTATAGTGAGTCGGGCTACTACGCGCCGCTCGTCATCGCGCCCGAAGAGCCACGCGTTGAGGTGGACTTCACCGAGCAGTCCTCAACGTTTGACGGCAGTCTGACGTTCGTCGAAACAGCATCGCTATCAGAACCCTACCACGCATCCTCGCGGAACGAACGATAACGGAGACTCAACGATGGATAGAGACCTCTACACGCTACACATCCCGGCGAACGCACAGATTATGAACCGGTCGGAGATCCAGCGGAACCTCGCGACCCACGGCCTCCTCGACGAAGACACCGCATCCGTCGAATCACTATCGCTCGAACCGAACCAAGAGCTACTCCGCGGCCAGTTCGCGGGAAAATACGCTCGGTTGATGGCTGCGGAGGTCGAGGAGCTCTTCGACGCCGGGTCGATATCACAAGTGCCGTTCTACGCTGCGGGCGAGTCCGGGAAAGACGGCTACTACTCGCTGGAGAACGTGGATGTGAAGCCGCTGGACCCGAACGTGGACGAGCTTCGCGAGTTCGACGGGCGGTTGACGAAGGCGGGGACGCGTGAGTCGAAGCGCCGCGCGGTCCGTACGAGCGTCGCGCAAGTTGAGAACGACCTCGGGAACGACCAGACGGCGCTCCTCGGGGTGGACGCAGCCGCGAGCGACGTGCAGTGGTTCGACGAGGAGACCGAACAGACCGAACCGGTGTCGGTCGTGGAGACACGAGCGGGCGAGCACGGCGACGTGGAGGTAGTCGACGCGCGAGCGAGTTCGTTCTCGTCGCCGACGCTCGTCTACGACCTCGCCTATCAGCAGGAGAGGAATGTCGACGTGGTGGTGTGGGACGACCACGACCGCGCGAAACTACAGGACGGTATCAACTCGTGGCAATTCTGCTTCTCGACCGGCCACGAGTTCGCGGGCGCGGCCGTGCTGGATAACGGTCTCGTGCGCGTCCACCTCGACGCGGGCCTCGGCGTCGAGGCGTACATGCCGGGCGACGACTCGTGGTCGACGGTCGGACTCGGCACGTCGGACTGGACGCTCGACGACTGGTCGATATCGCGGATCGGCCCGAGCCGGGTCGAGGCGTCCTGCCGGTTCCGAGACCCCACCGCGGACAGCGAGTTCTGGCTGGACTTGCGGCTGCCCCGTGGCTACGAGCGGCCGCAGTGGGTGGTCGCCCAACAGGAGACGCCGCCGACCCCGAGTGGGTTGCAGGACCTCCTCGATCCCGTCGCTGACACGCAGGACTACGCCTCGGAGGCTGTGCAGGGACTCGTCGCGCGTGAGGGGGTGATTGGCTGATGGTGTCCGTGCAGGATGACTTTGAGGACGGCGATGTTGCAGAATGGACGAACACTGCGGGCGGGTGGAAAGCAGATACAGCAACCTACGGCGGTGGCGATCCGTATGAGGGGTCCTACGCGGGGGTTGCTGACGGCATTGGGCAGGTTGAGGTTGCGGGGACGCTCGTCACGGCAGACCTGTCGGGCGGGTACCGTCCAGCGACGTTCGGTTATTACTTCGAGGAGGACGACACTAGCTATGGTGGTGGTCTGCGGCTTCGGAACTCGAACGGAAACCACGAGGTGGGGATGGCGACGGATAACCCCGAGTGGTATTATTCCGGCGGCGACGGGATCGGACAGTTCTATGGCGGAGATGGATACAGTCGCTGGATTGAAGTGATAATCAGTTTTGACTGGGGGAATAGCGAGTATGCGCTTGAGGTAAGCGACCTGCAGAGTGGCACGACTCAGACTCACGCTGGCTCGCTCCGACAGGGCGTCGATATCGAGACGGTAGTCGTCTCAAACTTCTCGAGTGGGGCGTGGGGGTCCGGGTCGAACTACCGGATGGCCTACGATTATCTATATCTTGAGAAACGCACGCCGGACGCCCCGTCGGAGATATCGCTCTCGATCAGCGGCGACGACGCTTCGGTGTCGTGGTCCGACAACAGCACCGACGAAGACGGCTTCCACGTCGACAAGTATTACGACGGGAGTTGGTCGCGGGTCGCAGACGTCGGCGCAAACACGACCAGCTGCAGCGAGTCAAACCTGCTGGACGGCGAACAGTACCGGTATCGAGTCCGGGCGTACAATAGCGCCGGGGCCTCCGACTGGGTCGACTCGAACTACGCGACGACCGCGCTGCCCGCGCCGTCTAGCACCTCACTCACCATCGATAGCCCGACCAGCGGAACTGCAACGTGGACTGACAACAGCGACAACGAGACCAACTTCGACGTGAACGTCGAACAAGACGGGACATGGGCCGACGATAGCACTCCCGACGCAGGGACGGAATCGACAGCCGTCAGCTTCGATAAGTCCGCCGACGAACTCCGAGTTGCGGTCCGAGCGCAAACGGAGCACACGAGTTCCGACTGGGCGTACAGCAACACCCACCGGACAACCGTTTCGGGGGCGTCGGTTGACGCCACCCGCTCAAACGAAATCGACCTTTCGTGGACCGCCGTCGACCAAGCGGACGGGTACTACGTGTATCGTGCTGAGTCCTCGGGGAGTTCCACTGCGGACTACTCGCGTGTCGCCGACCTCACTGCCGGAACCACCAGCTGGACGGACACCAGCCTTGAAAACGGCGAGCGGTACTTCTATCGGGTTGCTGCGTACTACGGCGGGACCGCCGACACGCTCTCCGACGAGACCTCGGGCGTCACGGACCTCCCGAGTGCGGCAGGGGTCAGTATCGACGACTCGGTGGAAGACGAACTCTCGCTCAACTGGGACAAGAACGACAACTCGTCGGACGGAGATTGGGAGATTCTCCGCTCGACCGATGGGTCAACCGGGACCGTCGTGGCGACGGTATCAGACCTCACACAGACCAGCTACACCGGCGCGAGATTGACCGACGGCGAGAAGTACTACTACACCGTCCGGCGGAACACCGACCATGCCAGTACCGACAGCGGGCAGAACTCGGCGGTGACGGTGCTCCCCGCGCCGACTGGACTCACAGTCGACTCCATCTCCGGCGACCAAGCCACGGTCTCGTGGACCCCGAACCACGACTACGGCGACCAGCGCGTCGAAGTCAAACCGACCGACGCCTCCTCGTGGACCGTGGATGCCGACAACATCGGTCGGACGACCAGCCAGTACACGACGAGCAATCTTCTCGACGGCGAGGAGTACGACCTGCGCGTCGTCGCGTACACCGACCATACTGAGACGGAGGATCAATAGATGCCTGTCACGTTCACGACCGAGCTTCCGAGCGCGAGCATCGACAGTCTCGATAACGGTATCGAGGACGAAATCACGGTTAACTGGACAGACACCATCGACAACGGCGAGTACGAGGTGCGGTATCGAGAGTCATCCAGTTCGACGTGGCAGGTCTGGGGGACGGTCGGCGAGACCGCGACCTCGGCGACTATCACCGGTCTCGAAGACGGCGAGGCATACAGTTTTGAACTGCGGACGCGGACCGCACACGTCACGACCAACTGGTCGCCGACCGCGACCATCACGACGAACTTCCCGAGTCCAACCAACCCCAGCGTGACAGTCCCCGCTTCGAATCCGCGGACGGCTATCGACTATAGTTTCGAGGACCACGCGGACAACGAGGACGGCGTCCGGGTCGAACGCCAACGCCAGTACGACGACGGCTGGGGCCCATGGCAGATTGTCGAAACCCTCCCCGCGAACGCGGGGACAGGCACTGTCACCGGCACCGACGACACCGTGTCGCCGGGGAACACGTACCGGTACCGATTCACCGCGTTCACCGAAGACGCCACGAACACGTCGGTGGCGACCGCGAGCGTGACGACTGAATCGAGCGGCGAGTCACGGACGCGCCGCAACGCCGCGGGCTGGACGGTCGAAATCGAGCACTCCTCGGGGCGGGTTCTCCGCCCCCGACTCCTCGATGACCCCGAGTTCACGCCTGCCCTCCAGTCGAAACCCGAGTGCCGAATCCCGGTTCCCCGCGACGAGAAGTGGCAAGCCAGCGGGTTCGAGGACGCCCGCGTCAGCGTGTGGAAAGACGGAAAGATCCGTCCGATTGAGACACTCGACGACGTGGAATTGAAGCCGGGGAGGACGGTGCTCGTCGCGAGTGGTGGCCGCCAGTTGGACGACCGCGTGACTGCTGAGTTCGACGACGAGGCCGCGCATCTCGCCGCCAAGCAGCTCGGCCAGAATAATACGAGCTACCAGATGAACGTCGACGACCCCGCATCGACGGTGCAGTCGGATACCGTGATGCAGTCTGGCGACACTGAGAGTGAGCTTCGCGACGAGCTCGCCAGCGCTATCGAGCCCGCGGACCCGATAGCAGTCGCGGACGGCCAGTTGTCGCTCCTGCAGTCGTGCTTCGTCGCCGAAGGAGAGTCGCCGACGGACGAATTCGACCCGGACTACGCGACAAGCCGAGATGTCCTCTCAGGCGGGTCTGGGCGGGGTGTCGGCAGCGACGGCGCATGGCTGGAATGGGAGTTCACTCCCGAATATCGGATTCCGGCGAGCGATGTTGCGGTCGCGGCACGCCTCGACGCTCAGACCAGCCTGCAGGGATTCTCCCTCAGCGTGAACGGCGACGAGGTCGCCAGCCACGTGGGTGGTGGGACTGTTGATGTCGAGTGGATGCAGTTCCCCGACGTGTTCAACGGCGACGGATACACCGGCGCGGACCTCCCGGCGGGGGAGCCGGTGACCGTCCGACTGGAGGGCGTCGGGTCAACCGGCGTCACGACGATCTTCGACGTGGTCGCACTCTATGATACCGGCGGCCGCTACGGCAGTGAGTTTTCGTTCACGTTCGACAACGATAACGGCGGTGACGCGGGGTATCTCGCGGGCCCCGAGGAGACGCCGGACGAGTTCGAGGTTGCGTTCGAGACGGTCGGGACGGCGTTCAACGTCGTCGGTGCGGAAATCATGGTCACGATGGCGCAGACCGAGGGCGCGCATCGGTTGGAGTTAAGCAACGACGACGGCGTGACGTGGCAGTCGGCGACAGACACGGCGTCGTTCGAGACTGCGTTCGGGTCGGCGGGCGCGTCGATCCAGTGGCGACTCACTCTCTCACGGTACGGCAGTCGGTCGGACGCGACGCCGACGCAGGGGTATAAGGGGCAGGCACTCGACGGGTTCGAGCTTCGCGCCGACCTCGAAGATACGCCGGTCTTGGACGCGTTCGGCGTCGACGGGAGTCTCATCGAGGCGTGGACTTCGATTGCGGGGTATGGCCGGATGATTTGGAGTTTGGAGCGCGACCAGGACGGCTGGCGGGTTGAGTGGACCCAGCCCGGCCAGCGGCAGGCGGACATCGACGCGAGCCTCATTGACTACACGGTCACGAAATCGACGAGTAACCGCTACGAGAAAGCGGTTATCAAGGGCGGGAATCAGCCAGTCCGCGGCGAGGAGTGGACCGCGCAGGCTGGGGAGTGGGTTGGGCTTGCGGAATCCGAGTTGGTCGCGGGCACCCAGATCGTGCGCGACCCCGCGACAGGATCCAGTGGGTTTGAGCAGGGCGCGGACTACGCGCTCGACCGGACCCAAGGGCGGATCAAGGCGCTCTCCGGCGGGAGTCTCGCGGATGGCGCGGCCTACGAGATTGATTATGAGTTTAAGCCGGTCGGCGAGTACACGGCGGCAGATGCGGGGGAGAGTCCGCGAACGGTGGTGCGGACGCGGCCGGAGTTGGCGTCGGTACGGGCGTGCCAGCAGGCGGCGTTGTATCTGATTCAGCGGGTGCAGGAGCCGCAGTGGTCGGCGCGCGTCGTGGTGCCCCACGTCGCGGATATCTCGCTCGTGGACGCGCTGTCGTGGGCCGAGTTGCCTGCGGATAAGCGGTTGGAAGTCCAGGAAATCGAGCAGACGCCCCGCGAGACGGTGCTGCATCTCGGGAATTGGGAGAGTCCCGGCCGGGTCTTGGACGATTTCGCCCAGCGTATCAGCGCGAATAGTAGTCGCGTCTGATGGCTGTCGTGGCTGTGGTAGTCCGCTTGTTGGTTAGGAGGCGTACGGTGGTGGCGGTGGATCATCGTCATCGTCTTCGAGCCAGTTGATGAATCGCCGAGCCGCGAGTACCATCCCGAGGATGATGGGATAGATTCCGATGATGAAGACGATGAGAGATGCTGGGCCACGGTTCAAGTAGTAGGTTGCACCGATACCAGCGGTGAGGCCGGTCATCAGGCTTAACCCGATCTGCATCGGCAGTTCGTCGAGTGGATCGTCGCGCATATTGTTTCATCTCCGCGCCGTGTTTAAATCCTAATAGCTCAAGAACTATCTCGATACTAAGTGCCGGGGATTAAGTGTCGAGTCGTTCTCCGCAGTGCGGGCAGTACTCGCGGTCGCTTCCGGCGGCCTCGATGAACCCGGACGCGAGGATGCTCGCCGGGAGTGCGAACAGGCCGACGCCGAGCGTCGCGATGAGTGCACCGAGTGCTTTCCCGGCTGGCGTGACTGGGTAGACGTCGCCGTAGCCGACCGTGGTGAGGGTGGCGACGCCCCACCAGAGCGCGTCGAGGATGCTGGTGAACTTCTCGGGTTGGGCGTCGTGCTCGACGTAGTACATCAGGCTGGACGCGACCAACAGGAGGACCGAGGTCGCGCTCAACGCGACGACTAGGTCTTCTTTCTTCTCGTGGATGACCGCGCCGAAGCGCGTGATGGAGTTCGAGTATTTCGTGAGCTTGAACAGTCGGAAGAACCGGAACAGCCGGAGTGCGCGGAGGACGCGCAGGTCGAACAGGAAGAATCCGACGAAGAACGGCAGGATAGCCAGCAGGTCGATGATGAGGTACGGCTGGAGCATGAATCGAAGGCGGCCCGTGATGGGGTGGCTGTAGTCGGGGTGGGTGGTGCAGGTAGCGACACGGGCGAGATACTCCAGCGTGAAGACGGTGACTGAGAGGACTTCGAACGCGAAGAGGAGGTCGCCGTACTGGTCGTGGATTGTGGGGACGGTGGCGAGGATGACGGCGGCGACGTTGCCGATGATGAGGGTCATGATTGAGAGGTCGATGGTGCGGCCGAGGCGGCCGCCGTCGCCGACTTCGAAGATGTCGAATATGCGTCTGCGGACGTGGTGGGGCATATCTATCCAGTCCTTAATCCATCTGTAAGTATTTGTCTACAGTTACTGGATGGTGTTCAACCATCTGGAGGAAGAAACTAATATAGGGTCGGGGTGTCTGGTGGTTGATATGCATCGAGAGGGCCATATCGGCGTCGGACTCCTCATCTACAGCATCCTCGCACTCCCACTCGTCCTCGCGGGCTTCCGCAAACTCGCCCTAGTCGGCGGTTTCGCCGTCGTCGGGCTGGCGATGCTCCCCGACCAAGACCAACGCGTCCCCGGTATCAAACACCGCGGGATCACCCACACCGTCTGGTTCGCCCTCCTCATCGGCCTGCTTTTCGCCGCCGCTGGACTACTGGTCGGCCTCCAAGCAGGTTTACTGTCCGCGGTCGGGCTGACCGTGTATGGGTTCATGCTCGGTTGTACGGTCATTCTCTCGCACATCGCGGGCGACGTGATCACGCCGATGGGCGTCAAACCCTTTGCGCCGGTCTCGAACCAAAAGTACACGTATAGTGTCGCGAAGGCCGCGAACCCGATTGCGAACTATCTATTGCTCGCGCTTGGCGGCGCGGCGAGTCTCGGCGTCCTCGCCCTCGGCACGGCAGTTTAACACTGGGGTTGTACGTACAGCCGACCACAGCGCCGAGGTCCCGCCGTCTACTACTGGTCGCATGCCGGGTTCACGTCCACCGGCCCGTTAAGACACCGGCTAAGGAGTTGTGGGGAGCTACCAGACGCCGAACGCTTTTGTGGCGAGTGCACCGACCACCATGAGAAGGAGGAGGTCGAGGAGTGCGAGTTCACCGTCGCGTGATGCGCCGAGGAGGCTGGCGGTGAGACTGTTACGGGCACGGCCGAGGACAATATTCCAGCCACGGTCGTTGTCGCTTCCCATACCCCGAGCATATTTGTAGGAATATAAATACATTACGTTTTTTGAGGGTATTGAGCTATTGTTTCGCGGCGAGGTAGGCGATGGTGATGACGCCCGCGACTAGCATGCCGATAGGGCTGGCGGTCTGGATGTTGAGTCCGGCCGATACCATCGTCTTGGTCGCGTAGTTACCTACGACGGCGAATGCGATGACTACTGCGAGTAGGGTAGTGAGTGCGGACATAAGCAAGAGTGATTAGAACGTATACATAAAACCCCACCCTTCAATGGATGGACTATTTGTGTACTGGATGTATGTTGGAACGGTCAGAAGTCTCGATCATGCTCACCTCCTCTTTTAAATGGTTAGCGACTGGTTTCTTGTCTGTCATCAGACGCACGCGTGCGCGTGGACCTTTGGCCAGAACCCCCCACCCCCTCGAAATTGGCTATTCTAGAATCGCAGGACAGGATTAATGTATGGGGTTAATTTTTTTGATTTGTTGGGCCGAATCCTGTCCTATGAGTTTGAGAACAAACCTTGGAGATGGGGAGGTGGCCGTCCTCATGCTCCTCCTTGGAATCGGCGTATCAGTATATTCCCCACCACTCGGCGAACTCATCTTCGAAATCGGAGTCGCGATGAATCTCGGCATCCCGGATGCCGCAACATATCTGCCCGACATCGCAGAACTACGGTCACAGGGCGAGATATTCAAAACGATCAGCACGTACCTCTTCATGTGTGTTGCAGGGGTCAGCATAGTCCGGGTTTTGGAGAAGAACTAACTCTGACACCCGGATGACGGGGACAAAGAAGACCCCCCGACGCAGAAAGCTATCCGTTGAACGGCCACTTGTCGTATCGATTCAAGAGTAATGCAGCCACGAAGACAAGCCCGGCGGCCTCGAGGGGCGCGTCCTCCACAAGGTGTTTGACCGGCCTGTGTCTCGGGTTGTGGTCGTCAAGATGAACCTTCCAGCAGTCCTCGTACTCGATGACGTGCACACTGTCCTCGGGTTCGTCGTCCCGGTACGAGCGGAGGGCACCATCTTCTTGAAGTTCGTTCGCTGGTGCGTGTTCTTCGAAGTACTCGGGTAGTTCGGGGACCTCGTCTTTTGGAATCGTGACCTTCTCGGTCTCGCCAGTCTTCAGTTGGGCGATGTACTCGTCGAAAGTCGAGGAGTCGTTGGACCAGACCATGAGAGTAGCCACTCACGACCACGAGTAAAACCTGTCTGTTCTAATACCAGTCTTTCTACCACGCCGGGTTTAAAAGAGAATCGTCGATGCCATCCCCCTGCATACCAGCTACACCTGTTCGAGCAACTGGTCACGCGCCGTCTTCACGCGCTCGAACGCCGTCTGGCTCCCACCGTGGTCGGGATGCGCGGCTTGGACCTGCTGGCGGAACGCCTCACGGACCTCGCTGGGGTCCGGGTCGGGGGCGACGCCGAGAATCTCGTGGGGCGGTTCCTGCGCGACGACCGCGTCGGACTCGTCGCCGCTGGGGAGCCGGGCGTTCGCGAATTCGGACTCGCCGGTGACGACAGGGCGCTGGTTCATCTTCCGTTTCTCCCGGATGTAGAGATACAGGCTCCGGATGTTGTCCCGCAGCCGGGTGTAGGCGTCGCACGCCGCCGCGTACTGGTCATCGTTCATCGTCCAGCGGACGACCGCGCCCGGATCATCCGGCCGCGCGTTCGCATACGGATACCGCGGGTTCTGCTTTTGGTGCTCGGCGTCGGTCGAGAGCCGCCAGTCGTCCACGCCGACGCGGTCGAGCTCGCTGGCGAGGTCGTCGATAGACTGGCGGAGCCCGGTGTCGAACCGGTTGTTCCGCTCGCGGTCGCCCGGCTGGGTGCGGTCGAAGCCCGGCGGCCAGTCCAGCCGGGAGTGCTGGCGTTGAGTCATGGTCCTCCCGTGAAGCAGGTGTCGCACGCTGGATTAAAATCTGGGTCGAATCGCGTCGTCGAGAACACGGTCTCCTCGGCGAGAGTCCGTCCACAGACCGTGCTCTCACCGTCCTCGACCCTGTGGACGACTTGTTCGCCCTCGAACCGGAGGTAGGGATCTTGCTCAGGCATCGCGCTCACCATCCGCGCGAGGGTCATCGACGAGTTCGTAGAGTCCTTCGTAGACTTTTCGGGCGTTGCCGTGTTCGACGAAGCGGCCGAGTCGGTCGCGGACGTACTGGAGGCTGTAGCCGGTTTCGTCGGCGGCGTAGGGTGCGGTGACGCGGCCGTCGCGGAGCATGTCGAGGAGTGCTTCGTCGGCTGGTCCGAGGTCGTCTTTGTCGAGCATCGGTTGGTGGGTTGCTGTTGTAGCGCCCATACCTTAATCCACAGTGTCGTAGGACTTAGGCCTTACCCCATAATCCTTAGACCCTAAGGGTTAAGTAGTCGGGGTTAGTACTATCAGGTAAGGAGCGCGGGACACCGGTCAGAAGTTGGCCGGGGCGTGCGACAACACGCCCGACCGCGCTTCACCCAAGGTGAAGCACCCATGAATTCGACTCGACCCGACAAGAACGCATCGACTCGCGGAGGCCACCAATGACGTGTAAAGACTGTGGCGCGCGCTGCATCGGCGAGCGCTGCCAGCACTGCGAACGCTTCCAGCGCCGGCAAAACGAAGACGACCCGCTCGGCGACCACGACTACTACGACTGCCCCGAGTGCGGCGGCATCACGTCCGGCCGCGGCGTGACCTGCGCCGACTGCCGCCGAGGAGGCGACGACTGATGCCCACCACGACCAAAGTCCGGCCGGAAGACGGCGCTATCGAATGCCGCGGCTGCGGCAGCGTGGTCGCGACCTACCCCCAGACCGCCAGCCAGCCCCCGAGAAAAGCGCGCAAGGCGGCCGCGATGGACGCCCGGTACTGCGAGGAGGTTGAGGACTGATGGCGGTCTCGACCACTGGCGACGCCGCCACGGTTGACGCTCGTGACCGGCGGGCGGCCGAAGAAGCGATGACCGTCACGCCGTTCGGTCCTGCGATGTTCGAGGTGTATACGACTGACTCGGTCTACCGAGTGGACATCCGGGACGGTCGCTGCACGTGTGACGACTACCGCCACCGCGAACCCGACGGTGGCTGCAAACACATCCGGCGCGTCCTGTTCGCTATCGGCGCTCGCGACATCCCGGCCGGGGTGGACGTGGACTACGTCCTCCGGACGCGCCCCGCCGTCACCGAGGGAGGTGAGCGGTGATGGCGCGACGCCACCCGCGGTCCCGGCGGCGACAGACCCACCTCGAATCAGACCTCGCCACCGAGTTCGACGCGACCGTCCTCCACAACAAGGTCTACGAGGATATCGGTGGGGACGACGAGCTCGCCAAGTACTGTGACGCGCTTGCCGCCGCTGAAGACGCACGCGACATCCACGAAGGCCCGGACGGCCGCTCCGAGCGATGGGAGTCGATGGATGACGCCTGCCAGCGATTCGAAGCCGAGTCTCGAAGGCGGGCGCGGGAAGTCGCCGCGGAAGCATGCGCGACCATCATCGACGAGGGCGACGAGTGGACGGATGTCTGGGACGACGCGGATATCGAGGAGACCCAGCAGGAAGCCCGCGAGTGGCTGGCCGAGAACACCGAGACGGCTGACCGACTCGGCCTCCCCGAGGAGGTGGACGGCTGATGGTGGTCTACCTCCGTATAGACGGTCTCGACACCGGCGAGTCCATCGATGAGGACGTTCGCGAAGCGGCGAACAGCGCGTTCGTCGACCTCCGCCTACAAGGCTACGATGTGGACGGCGTCGTCCCGGTCTTCCGCCCCGAGCGCGACCCCCGCGTGCTGGAGACGGCCATGGTGTACGCGCATCGCGAGGAGACCCGCGACGACGCGGTCGCCGAAACCCTCAAAACCATCCGTAAAAAACACTGTTAAAAACCCTAATTGATTCACCTTAACAATGACAAGAACTGACGGAGATTTTTTCCGCGGTGGAGACGACCCGAACCGCAACGAGCAACTGAAGAACTTCCTCCGCGACCTCAAAACGAGCGGCGGAAGCATTCTCGTCACCGGGAAAATAAGCAACTCAATTGCACAGAAACAAATGCAGAAGGCGTTCGGGGCAGACGACCGAAAACGCATCCTCGGACTCTCCTCAACAGTGCCGGAAGAGTCCCCGACAGACTGCCTCCCCGACGGCACCACGCCCACCGATCCGGGCGTCCGCGTGGTGGTTGATCGCCGCGACTCACTCCGGTCTGCTACATCAGTCCCAGACGACGCTCCTTCACCAACGAACCACTACTTGGAGCTGATGCAATATCGTCACGCCATCGAAGACGAGATCAGCGGCCTCGACGATAGATTCGACCTCGTGCCGGGCGATCTCCGAGTCGTCATCAACAGCCTCGACGGACTCCTCGACGACACCGACCGGACGACCGTCCGCGGATTCGTGCGCGGCATCTCACGATTCGTTCGAGACGCTGACGGGATCACCTATTTCCACCTCCGACACCCCGATTCGTCGGATATCGCGCAATTTTTCGGCGAGATTGTGGACGCACGGATCGAGTTGCGGTACGGCACCCACGAGGAACTCCGGCCCGAGGAGCGCTGGCATGTCCCGCACTTAGACTTAACGTCGGATTGGACCCGGTTGCTCCGATGACACCGTCGATTTCTGCTCTCCGCGACACCGACTTCTCGACGGCCTCCGAGCGTGCGGGCGTCCTCATCTCCGACTCGATCCAGTCAGTTCAATTCCCTATCTTCACGCCCGCCCCCGTCACCGTCGGCGGGACGGACGTGGCCTTCGACGCGCCAATTGATACGTCCATCCGCATCCGGACATCACGTCTCGCGATTCCGAAACGGTCGCGCCTCTTCGTCCGCAGTCCAAACAGCCGGGCGGTCCACGCGCAGTTCGATCCGATGGAGTCCTCGACGGCGTTTAGCGAGCGCTCTCACAGGATTGAAATAAATACTGCCCCGGTCAAACTCTACTTTGGTGTCGAGTCCGCGATGGAGATTTCAACAGCGACTGTTGATGGTCGCGACGAGGTCTGGATAGAGTTCCCTAGCGAGACCGAGGTCGCGGTCGGCGCGCGCTCGTTCCACGACCGGCCCGCTGGCACCGTCACGACCACGCCCGATCCCGTGGGCGCGATGGACGCGATTTCGCTCCTCGGGTCGGCGCTGAAGACGACCAGTCCCGAGCGGAGTTTTCCCACCCTCCGCGGTCATCCGCCGCTCGTGGAACTCGGCGACGAGTTCGACGCCCCCGAGGGTGTGACTCGCCCCGACACGGGAGTCCGGCTCGAACTCCCCGCGGACTACCAGTACGTCTATCCCGCGGCGTCGCTGGCGTACTACCTCGGCGCGAACGTCGTCCCGGCCGACACTCCTCGGCTCGTCACGGACGCTGGCTTCGAGTACGACCTCGACGGGCCGCGGGGCTACGAGACCACCGTCGCACAAGTGCTTCGGCAGGTGTTCCTCCTCGATTGCGTGACCCGAACCGAGGGGTTGTATCCAGACGATGTGCATGAGAAACGCACCGTCGAGGAGACCGTGTCGCTCAATTTCGAGAATCTTTACGACCAGTCGTTAGCTGAGCGACTCGAAGAATACCTCTCGGTCGCCTTCGAGTCGGTCGCGGATGCAGTGCCGGTGTGGCCTCGAACCGTCGATGTTGTTCCGATTTCTGAGACAGTCGAATCGCTGCCGTTCATCGCCGATGACCTCGCACTCGTGCGGACGGCAATCGAGTCAGAATCTACGCCGCCGGACCCGCCGGAGTTTGTCGATGATTTCCATCGGTCGCCGACGGAGGAGTCGGAGCCGCTTC
Organism: Halorussus salinus; assembly: GCF_004765815.2. NCBI lineage: Archaea > Methanobacteriati > Methanobacteriota > Halobacteria > Halobacteriales > Haladaptataceae > Halorussus > Halorussus salinus. The sequence continues at coordinate 650,168 of NZ_ML974128.1, forward strand.
CGGACTTGGATCAGGCTCTTGTTACACCCGAGGAGGTGGTGTGGCCGTCGCTTGATCATGCGCGAGTCGGGCCCGGAGTTGCAGTTTCGTCGCATAAACTTGATGTCGATGCCCGTCGCCGTAGTCTGGAGCAATCGACGACAGATCAGCCGATAACGATTCACGTCGTCTGTAACGACGACGAGATGGCGGCCGAAGGCGAGGTCGCTGACGTGTACGGCGTCCGAGATCTTATTCAGTTCGACGTGGAGATGCACGAAGAGATCTCGACGAGCGAGTTACGGTCGCTCTTCTCGAAGCCATCTGACTTTCTGCACTATATCGGCCACGTCGACGCGAAAGGGATTCAGTGTCGAGATGGGTTTCTCGATGCGCGCGACGTGTCCGACGTGCGGACGAAAGCATTCATATTGAACGCCTGCCAGTCGTTTCAGCAAGGCGTTGAGCTCGTCGAGTCTGGGAGTCTTGCGGGAGTCGTGACTATGGAGGAGGTCTCGAATCGTGTTGCGATGAAGGTTGGGCGGGCGGTTGCCCGGCTTTTGAACGCGGGTTTCCAGTTGCAGACAGCGATGCGGATTGCTCGTCAGGAGACGATGTCGGGGTTCCGCTGGCTGACGGTTGGCGACGGGACACTGTCGCTGTGTTCTCCGCCGTCCGGTTGCCCGTTGCATGTGTCGGTCGAGCAGTCCGGAGAGAATTTCGAGACGATTGTGCAAGCGTTGCCGGGAGCGACGCACGGGCTTGGCACGATTTTTAATCTTCATCTTGGTCAAACGGAGGAGAAGTACGTCGCGCCGATGGCTGATTCGTATCGGTTGTCCGCGACGGAGCTTGATCGGTTGCTCGCTCGGGAGCGTCGAATGCCGGTGGAGACCAAGGAAGGGTTGGTCTGGAGTAGCGAAACGTCAAGTGACGAGCTTAGTTAGGGTCCAGCAGTTGCGTCGCCTGCGTTTGCGGCGACGGCTCCTGCTTGTGAGAGGAGGAGGGTGGTGACGAAGGCGAGTTGGAGGAGTCGGGGGTGGTTTTTGAGGTGGTCCGTGCTGGTGTTGGCGATGGTGTTGTACGTGATTTCGAGCGTGGTGCGCAGGTCGGTCATGTGTTGTCTCCGGTTACAGATAACACCCCGCAAGAGGTATATTTATCTAAACCATATCTACAAGAATTTAGTAATTCTAAACTACTAAATCTAGAAAATATATTAAAATTTATACTTTTACTTGTAGAACTCAGTCGTCGCACCTTCATTACTCTCGGCGGATTCGTAGAAGTGTCGTGCTCGTTCATTCATACGATACCATTCAACTAGCGATTGAGCAAACTCACTATCCATATTCAACTGATAGAGCGTTGTTCCAGACCCTTTAGTCTCCAGCAGTCCAACTTCCACCAAATAGTCAAGGAAGTCTGTATGGTTGTGAATTGTTGAAAAGCTAATATCCGCTTCGCGCGCAGCATCTCGCAGATTGAACGAATCGAGCGGGTGACTGGCGAAGACGAGAAGCAATTTGTACCGAGACGGGCTGTCACCGTACAGGTCGAGGAGTGCGTGGTCGCTGGTCTCCGAGAACATAGAACCATGTACTCACTCTCTATTGATAAATCCCCCCAATCAAATAGAGGGATAGATGAAGGGCGACAAGAGATTTAGCACCCCCATAACCCCGATTACCGATGGATTAAAGTAGAGTTGGTTACATGCTTTTATGTACACGCGACCGGACATACAGCAAACACTAACTGTTCGATTCATCGCACAAAAGCGACGGAGGTGTTCCAGCACCACCGTCGTGGCGCGGCGTCTCCCCTGAGAGACCCACGCTGTGGTCTCTCGACGCCGCCGCAAAACCCAAGCTGCCGGGTAAGCGCAGCGAACAACCGACGCTATCGACGGCGTCGAAAGACAATGGCAAGTTCAACATCCGAAGCTAAAGAAGTTACCGACCCCGACGCACCGACCGCCGACCAACCTGCGAGCGAGCAACCTGACGTTTCCGCGGCTCGCGGCCAGATCAACACCGAGTTCCGGTGGGCGATCCTCTTCGTTCTGCGCGGCTACAGCAACGGCCGGTACCACACCGACTACGCCGGGCCAGCTGGCATGGACATCAAACGCGCGCTCGAAAGCGACGACTGGCCCGAGTTCAGCGACGAAGTCCACCACGGCCGCCTCTACCCCAGCCTCGACACTCTCACCGACCTCGGCGTCATCAAAACCCACCGCCTCGACCAAGATAACCGCACCAACCGATACGAACTCACCGACACTGGCCGGAAACTCCTCGCACAGAAACTCCAGCGCGACATCGCCTGCTTCAAAGGCACCCCCGTCGGCGACGAAGAGGATGGTGGTCGTGATGAGTGAGATGGACGACGAGTACAGTCGCGTCGACTCCGCGATCGACGCGCTCGACGGCGTCGCCGCCACCAACCTCTCCGAAGACGAGTTCGCGGCCCTGACCGACGCCGTCCGAACACTCGACGACCTCCGAGCGTCGCTCGCCGCGAAACCCTCGTGCTCGTTCGACGCCGACGCCGACGCCGAGACGTGCGACATGGCCGGAGACGCGACCGCGGCCGACCCGACCCACGGTACGACGAGCGACGACCCGCGGAGGTTCACGCTCGACAACCCGCTAACGGTCAGCAGGCCGACGGCTATCCATGCCGACACGCTCGACAGCGCCCACACGGTCGCACTCCTGAAAGCACTTGCCGACGACCCGCCAGAGAACGGCACGGTCAACGCCACCGGCGCGCGATTCGACATCCGACGGCTCCGACGCGCACTCCTTGAGTTCGAACACGAGTTCGACAGCACCCACGCCCACCTCTCGGTTCGACAGCCCGCTGACGACGGCTTCGCCGACCACCTCCTCACACTTCAACCGTCCCAGACCAGCACGCTCGGCATCGGCCTCGCGCACTGCCCACCCGCCCCCGAGACGGACGGTGATAAACGATGAGCGACCTCTCGAACAGCGACTTAGAACTCCTCGGCGAAGCACTGCAGGATCTCCGCCACCCCGGTCGAATGAAACCCGTCGAGGGGGCGCTCAGCCAACTCGACGAGGTTCTCCTGGAACTCCAGACGCGCTCGGACCGCCCAGCAGGCTACGATATCGTCCGGAAGTCGAAGGAACTGCTCAGCGCTGGCGAGCGCGACCGCGCCGAAGAACGCCTTGCCACCCTCCTCGAACAGCACGGCCGAACCCCCTACGTCCACGACGACACCGACACCGACGCTGACGAGGCGGATGAGGTGGCGACCGACGGCGGCACCTACGGCCCTGAAGTGACGTTCGACCTACCAAGCGGTGATGACCGCGTCCAAGACCTCCTTGACGCGGCGGGCGTCGAGTATGGCGACGCGGTCCACTACCGGACGACGCCGGTCGCCGACGAGATCACCGAGGCGCTGGAGGCCGCCGTGGCACGCGCGACGAAAGGCTACATCGACCTCTCGGAGTTCGACCTGCACACCATCAACTACGAGAGCGCACGCGTCGAAATCACGGGAAGCTTCGGCCACCCGACGCCCGCCAGCGACTTCGAATCGTTCACCGGCGAGGAGGTGACGGCCGGTGGCGAGTAGTGCGGACACGCCGCCGACGCCCGACGATGAGGACGAGGAGTCGCCGGTCGCGATGGATCTCGTTCGGGCGGCGGTCGCCGCGGCCGACGAAGGCGATGAGGTCGAGCTCGCCATCGACACCTACGAGTGGCAGTCGCCGCTCGACGTGGTCGATACCGACGAGCCGGTCGAGTGGGACGCGCCCCACGACGACTGGTGGACGCGGTCGATCTACCTCACGGCCGCGCGCGCCAGCTACGAACTATCGTACAGCAGCATCGGCGATCCGAAGGCGGAACTCTACCGCTACGACGACGAAACCGGCGAGCGTGGTGACCGCCGCGGGCGCGTCGAACACCTCGCACTCCTCGACGACGAGAACCTCGTCCTGATGCGAGGATCGGACACGGGAGCGGGCGACGTGTACCACCTCCCGGACGCCGAAGCCCCGGCGCAGGCGAAGTGCGGACTGACCAGTGAGAAAGGCTGGTGGCGGAAACGCCGCGAGGTCCTGGACGGCTGGCGGGTGTGCGAACGCTGCGCTGACGACCCGGACGACAGCGAGACCGGGACCGACGACTCGGTGGACATCGCGCTCCCCGAGGGCGTTACCCCCCAAGATGTCCGTGACGCTGTCGAAGCGAACCTCGACAACTACGAGAAAGCTGACCTCGGCAACATCGCCGAGGACCTCGACGTGTCGCCCGGTGTCGCACGAAAACTCACGTACCATCTCGGTCTCTACAGCGAGAAGGTCCGCGAGGTCGTCAAGCGACCGGGAGGTGACCGACGGTGACCAACACATTGGACTTCCCGAGCGCGGTTGCCGACGCCCTCCGGGACGCGAACGACCCGGAGAGTCACGTCGAGCGTGACGCCCGCACGTTCCACCCGAGCCAGATCGCTCGGTGCGAACGCCGAGCGTACTGTAGCAAGCTCGGCCTCGAAGACCACTCCGACCTCCTCGGAGTCTTCCAGACGGGGACGCTCATCCACGAGTTCCTCGAAGACCACATGGCCGACCAGTTCCCACACGCAGACTTCGAACGCGATATCGAGATGGAAACCGACGGGATTCGGTTCGTCGGACGAACAGACTGTTACGACCCGGACGCCCAGCTCGATGTCACGGTCGTCTACCTCCTCGCGGAAGCCCACCCCGAGTGCATCACGGTCGACGGCGACATCGACGAGGACCTCCTCGACGACGCGCTCGACCGCGACGACGACCTCGGCTGGCGCGGCCATCTATGGGAACTCCTCGGGATGCTCGCCGCGGTCGCCATCGTCGCCCGAGAGACAGTACAGCGAGCAAGGAATCGGCTAACGAGTAGACATTCGGCCACGATGGACGGTGAGTCTGATGAGTAAGAGCGCACCGACAGTTTCGGAGTCTGAGGAACAGGAGCAAGAATTGACTGTGGACGAACGCGCGGTGTTCGACCGTCTCGCCGACCGCCACGACGGTACCGAAGTCGGCCAGATTGCGGAAGCCGTGCTTCAGTCGTCGTCCGACGAGAGCGAGGAGGCGAGATCATGAAGCTCGTCGCGGTCCATCACGCCGGGCTTCTCGTCGAGCGTCCGCCGAGCGCGCACGAGGTCCCGGCGGTCCTCCGGGTCGTCGGACTCGACCAGCTGAGAGTCAAGCGTCTCGGTGACCTCGTCGAGGAGTTGCTTCGCTTCGAGGTCGAGCGACTGCTGGCAGTGGACGCAGAAATCCCGCTCGCGCGGCGTCTGCTCGTTGCACCGCGGGCAGGTGACCGGCGCGAAATCGTCCGGTTCGTCCTCCTCGGCAACCTCAACGCCGTGGATGCGCGCGAGTTCGTTGTCGGCCTGGTCGCCGAACACCGAGATGTAGCGGGCGGCGTGTTCGCTCCCGCGCGTCCATCCGTGATGGTCTTCGAGATGGGCTTGGTTCATACCCTGACTAGCGAGATACGACGCGCTCGATTTGCGGAAGTTCGTCAGGGTGACCGGCCGCGACACCTCGGCGCGCTCGGCGAGTTCGTCGAGGAGCTTGGTGAACATCCGATCGGAGATGGAGTCGGGCGACGTGACCTTGCTCCACAGCGGCGCGGTATCGTCACCGCTGTCGGGGTGGGCGTCGAGCCAGCGCTGGAGGTGCGGCACCGAGAGGATGAGCGTGATGGTGCGTTGACCGACCTTCCCGTCGACGGTGATCTGGAGACCGTGGCGGTGGTCGGTGACATCGCCGACGCGCAGCGACTTGAGTTCTCCAGCGCGCGGCCCAGCGTCCCACGCGACGGCGACAAGCGCGGCATCCCGCGGGTTCATCGCCGCGTCGATCATCGGCTGGACGCGGTCGTCCCAGTGCAGCATCTTGGTCGGGTCAGGCTTCGGGTCGTAGTTCGAGCTCGTGCCGGTCGGCACCCACGCGAGACTCTCGGGGACCGCATCGTCACTGTCGGTGGTCCGCTTGCCGAAGACGCGGATGGCGCTTCGGTAGTCGCGGTTGGTCTCCTCGTTGTCGTAGGTGCGGTTGATCCACGCGACGATGTCCTCGGCGGCGTCACGGTCGTCGAGGGCGTCGGCGAGGCCGCCGACGTGTTCGGCCATCCGGGTGCAGTGCCGGAGGAGCTTCAGGTGTCGGTAGTCGCTATACTCGGTGGACAGGAGGTCGAGCGTACGGGAGAATTCGAGAAGGGCATCGCGGTCGGCCTGCTGGTCGATGTCGCGCTCGCCGTTCTCGATCTTCTCGCGGAGCGTTTCGACGCTGTCTCGGGGGTCGGTCATCTAGACGAGGTGTCTCACGACCCCGAAATAAGTCCTCGGATTGTGAACCTCGGGTTCCAGTCCCACCCCTGGCTTGGTGGCCGCGGCCGACACGTCCGCAGTGAAGCTTTCTCGCTGTCGTCCGTCGAACTCACTTCACCAAAAGGCGTTCCGGAACTCCGTCTTCAGCGCCGCGTCGCGGCGTCGCCGTACGAGAGCGCCGCGACCCGACCGTCGCCGTACATCACCAGTATCTCCGGTTCGGGGTCGTCGTCCACGTCGCCGAGCGTCGGGTTCGTCCAGATTGGCGTGTCGCGCTCGTACTCCGCGAGAATCTCGCCCGATTCGGGGTCCACGACCGCCACCGTTCCGCCGTTCGACGCCGCGACGAGTTCGTCGTCGCCGTCGCCGTCCACGTCGCCGAGGACCGGCGGCGGCGTCATCTGGGCGTTGACCGTCGTCAGACTCGTGGACCACTCGACGGTACCGTCGGCGGCGTCGATGGCGCGGAGGTTCCCGTCGCGGGCGGTCGCGTAGACCTCCGGGGTGCCGTCGTCGTCGCCGTCGCCGACCGCGTCCACCGCGGCGTAAGCGCCGAACGACCGTCGCCAGACCAGCGAGCCGTCGCCCTCGAACAGCGAGACGTTGCCCCCGGAGGTCGCGGTCACGAGTTCGGCGGACGCATCGCCGTCGGCCTGCCCGGTGGCGAACCACGTCACCGAGTCGCCCGCGCCGACCGAGCGGTTCCACGCGACCGACCCGTCGCTTTCGAGCATCACGAGGCGACCGTTGCCGAGTGCGACCGCTAACTCGGGCGCGCCGTCGCCGTCGAACTCCTCGACGTGGGGTTGCCCCCAGACGTAGTCCGCCGGGAGTTCGCGGGTCCAGACTGTTTCGCCGTCGGGTTCGACCACGAAGACGGTCCCGTGAACGTCCACCACGACGACCTCCGGGTCGCCGTCGCCGGTGAAGTTCGCCACGAGCGGTCGCGTGTAACCGTACGCCGAGAGGTTGTGTTCGAACGAACGCTCGCCGGTCGTCGGGTCGAACGCGGCGACGGTCTTCTCCGTGGAGGTGGCCAAGACTTCTCGGGTGCCGTCGCCGTCCACGTCCGCGAGGGTCGGGTCGGCGATGGCGTGGATGGTGCAGTTCTCGGCGGGGACCTCGTAGGTCCACTGGGCCGCGCCGGAGGAGCCCGAGAGTGCGACCAGCCCGCATCCCGCCGCGGCGTCCGATGCGGCGCTGGAGTCGTCGGATACGGTGTCGCGGTGGTCGTGGTCGTGGCCCGCGCCGTTCGGTGCCGTGCCGCTGATGGGCGCGAACACGAGCGACCGGTCGCCGACCCGCCCGCCGACCGCGACGTGGTGGTTCCCGGTGACGTTCCGCTCCGTGTCGCTGACCCAGTCGGCGGTCAGGTTCGGCGTCCGGTCGGACTGCGCTCCGGCGTCGTCGGTCTGGACGAGCGCGTAGGCTCCGGCCCCGACGAGGAGCGCCGAGGCGACGACGGCCGCGAGCGCGAGTGGCTTGATTCGGCTCATGGTATCGGTCGGAAGACGACCATCGGTCGGAACTCGGGGAGCCGTCCAGAAAAGCGTCTCTATCCGGCGTCGTCGCGCCGGGCGACCGTCCCCTCACCGAAACTTGCCGACGTTCGAGAAGTCGTCGTCCTCGCAGTTCGAACACTGTCGGGGTTTCGAGATGAACACCGAGCCACAGCCCTCACACTCGTAGAGGTCCGGACCGTCGTCTCGGGCGTCGCCGTCGTCGTCGGCGTTCGACTCGGGGGACCCCACCATTCGCCTGAGCCTGTCGAGGACTGCCGAGAGCATGCGCTTCAACGTTTGTGAATGCCGACTGCGGATATAAAACGTTTGTTGCCAGATACTGAAACTGACAGGTTCGTCGCCCGACCGTCGTCAGTCTTCCTCGGGGCGCGGGAGCGCGACGAACGAGACTTCCACGAGTTGAAACGGGTCGTACACCGACTGGTGACACTGGCAGTATATCTCGTCGGACGCCCCGAACCGGCCGCTGGACGCCAGCGCCTTGTACCCCGGCACGCAACAGAAGTGCGTACACTTGTTCAGGTTGGCGTAGAATCCCTGCTCGGTACTCGCCGAGACCCATTCGTTGCCCTGTTCGGACAACTCCTCGAACCGAGTGCTTCGGATTATCTGGACCGGCATCGTGCCCGACGGCGGCACGTCCTCCGAGCGCCACGTCGCCAGCGCGGGCTTGCCCAGTCCGCTCCGGCCGATACCGTTGCCCCACGTCGCGTAGTCCTCGAAGTGTTCGACGTTGACTCGTTCGCCACCTTCGACCTCCTCCTGTTGCCACTCGTAGGGCGCGGAACTCGCGTACCGGAAGAAGTTGTCTTGGTCGGCGTCGGGTCGGACGCCGGGGTACGTCTGGACGCCGCAGTACTGGAACCACTCGCTGGTGTAGGTGATGCCGCCCAGTTGCATCCGGGCGACGGTCACCTCGCGGCCCTGCTCGGTTATCGTCTCCGGTTCCGGCCAGACGCCCTTGACGAACCCCTCGTCGTCCACCTCGATGGGAATCTGTGGCATCGCGCGCGGTGCGGGTCCCGCGGTGTTCTCCGGGCCGTAGTACTGGGTGATACCGCCGCCCGCCCCGGTCGGCGAGGTGGTCGTGTCGATGGCCGCGGCGGTCACGGTGCCCAGACCGGCCAGCGACGCGCTCCCGACGACACCCTTGATGAATCGCCGTCGCCCCGACTCCGCGGGATACTTGTCGTCTCCGTCAGCCATGTTCGCCTCCCTGTCGCACGCTCGTGTTACTGTCTACCATTCCCAATCCCCCAGTAGTGCTGGGGGTTCTGCGCCAAAAGAACTGTCGGGGAAGTCCCTCCTCCGGCGGAGCGACGGTGCGGCGTTCGCCGGACTCCTCGTCGTTTCCCGGCCGCGACGACCCACCGAGGAGTCCGGATGGCCGCTGTCTTTTTGGTCTTGCCGTGAGTTCCTTCGGCTATGGCTCTCTCGAAAGAAGAACGCGAACGCATCGAGCAGTTCGTCGCCACGCCGCGCTACCAGCGTACGCCAGACCAACTCTGTCCCGAGGAAGAAGAGGAGTAGCTACTCCGCCACCGCGAAGCGCCCGTCTCGTTTCTCCACGAGTTCCCGCTCGCGAAGCGTGCGTAAGATACTGTACAGCGTAATTTTCTTCACGCCGAGTCCGGACTGGAGTTCGTCTATCGACGCCTCGCTACTTCGTAGGTAGAGATATACCAGTTTCGCGCGCGGCGACTCCAGTTCGCTCGGCAGTGCGTCGGCGCGTGTCGTCGGACGTTGAACGCTCATTTCGGTATCAGTGTCGAGTACTTCGACGATAATAAATCCCGTCTACAACAATCGTCGAAAACTCGGGCGGGCCGTAGCAAAAATTGCGCTCCTCGACAAAATTTGTCGCTCGAACCGGGAATCCAACGGAGAGTTCTCGGGGAACTGCGACGACCGAGCGACCGCGACGCGAGGAGATATCGGTCCGGACGCCGGGGTAGGCGGTGGGTTTATGTGAAATCGAACGGTACTCACTCTCAATGTGTCCGACGCCCGACGACGGTCGGAACCCCGACGAGCGGGCGGCCCTCGACGCGGCCGACTCCGGCGAGGACGGTGCGCTCGCGCCCGACGAACTCGACATCGAGAGCGACGAGAACGTCGTCTCGCTCGACACCGGCCGGTACGTCATCGGTACCGACGAGCGGCCGAACGTCCCCGAGGGCTCCTCGTCCGGCGGGTCGGCGTCGGACGAGAGCGCCCCGGAGTCGGGCGAAAGCGAGCGGTCGGCCGACCCCGCCGACGGTCGGCAACCGGGCGCGTCGATAGACTCGGGCGCGGTCAAAGGGTGGCTCGAAGACGACCTCGACAGCGTGAGCGCGCGCTACGGCTTCCACGTCACCGCCAAGTCCGACGACGCCATCAGCCACCAACAGATGTTCTCCGACGACGTGGGCGCGGTGTTCGACAGCCTCCTGCGGTGGTACGCCCAGCAGTTGACCACCGAGACCGCGGTTGAGGACGTGCTGGGCATCCTGCTGACCGAATCGAACGTTCGGGTGCGCTACTCGCCGTCCTGCCTGCAAGCGATTCTGGAGACCTACGACCTGAGTCCCGACGACTCCATCGCCGACTTCTTCGAAGCCGTCCAAGACGACCGGGGCGTGGTGTTCCCACCCGAGAACGTCGAGTAGACGCGGGGTCAGTCGGGAGTCGGGACGGATTCGAGGCAAGACGACCCCGACGTGAGTCGGGGAACGCGAACCTGTGGGTCGAAACTCTCGCCGGAGACGGCAGTCTCACAGTTCTCGACCGACGCGAGGGCCGGATACTCGCCATAGAAGTAGGAATTGTTTTGTCGTCGCCACCGAAAACCACGGATTACCATGACCGACGAGAGTCACGACCAATCACTTTTATCACACGTTCTGCTGCCCGTCGCGGACGAGGAGGACGCCGCCGCGTCCGCTCGGGCGCTCGAACCGTACGCTCCCGAGCGCGTCACCGCCCTCCACGTCGTCGAGAAGGGCGAGGGCGTCCCGGACAAGACCCCCGTCGAGCAGTCCGAGGAGCTAGCCGCCGAGGCCTTCGAGGCGGTCCGCCGGACGTTCCCGGACGCCGACGACCGGACGGCCTACGACCGCGACGTAGTGGAGGCCATCCTGAACGTCGCCGCCGACGCGGACGCGAGCGCCATCGCCTTCCGACCGCGCGGGAGCGGCCGTCTCGCCCGGCTCCTCACGGGCGGACGAACGACGAAAATCGTCACCGAGGCCGACCGACCGGTGGTCGTACTGCCGAAGGGTGAGGACGGATGAGTTCCGAAGACGAGGAGTTGGCCAAGGACCTCGGCCTGCTGGCGGCCCTGACCATCGGGGTCGGCACGATGATCGGCGCGGGCATCTTCGTTCTACCGGGACAGGCCGCGGCCGCCGCCGGACCGGCGGTCGCGCTCTCGTTCGTCGTCGGCGGGGTCATCTCGCTGTTCACGGCGCTGTCGGCCTCGGAACTCGGTACCGCGATGCCGAAAGCCGGAGGGAGCTACTACTACGTCAACCACGCGCTCGGGCCGCTGTTCGGCTCTATCGCTGGCTGGGGTAACTGGATGGGACTGGCGTTCGCCAGCGCGTTCTACACCCTCGGCTTCGGCGAGTACCTCGCCACCTTCCTCCCGATACCGACGCTCGCGCTCGGCTTTCTCACGCTCTCGTCGTTCCAAATCGGTGCCCTCCTCGCGGGACTCGTCTTCATCACCGTCAACTACGTCGGCGCGAAGGAGACCGGCCGATTGCAGGTGTTCATCGTCCTCGCCCTCGTCAGCATCCTCACGCTGTTCTCGGTGCTAGGCTTCCTCCAAGCCGACCTCTCGACGCTCCGACCGTTCTTCCCCGCCGAAACCGGTGGCGCGACCGCGATTCTCCCCGCGACCGGTCTCGTCTTCGTCTCGTTCCTCGGGTTCGCCAAGATTACCACGGTCGCCGAGGAGTTGAAGAATCCGGGTCGGAACCTCCCGCTGGCGGTCGTCGGGAGCGTCCTCATCGTGACGACGATGTACGCCATCATCATGGTCGTCCTGATGGGCGTCATCAACTGGCGACAGCTCAGTCCGGAGTTCACGAAGACGCCGGTCCTCGACGTGGCCGAAATCGCGTTCGGGACCGTGGGTCTCGCGGCGGTCGGGGTCGGCCTGCTGACGTTCGCCGGACTGCTGGCCACCGCGTCGAGCGCCAACGCCTCGATTCTGGCCTCCTCGCGCATCAACTTCGCGATGGGACGGGACAAACTCATCAGCCCGAAACTCAACGACATCCACCCGTCGTTCGCCACTCCGTATCGGTCCATCGCGGTCACGGGTGGTCTCATCCTGCTGTTCATCGTCGTCGGCGACGTGAAGGTGTTGGCGAAGGCCGGGAGCGTCCTGCACCTCATCGTCTACGGTCTGCTGAACCTCGCGCTCATCGTCATGCGCGAGGCGAACCCCGACGAGTACCAACCCGACTTCGAGGTGCCGCTGTACCCCGTGGTTCCCATCCTCGGTGCGGTCACTTCGTTCGGTCTCATCGCGTTCATGAAACCCGAGGAGATCGCCCTCGCGTTCCTGTTCGTCGCGGGCGGCATCATCTGGTACTTCACCTACGCGCGCTCGAAGACCGACAAGCAGGGCATCCTCTCTGATTTCATCCTCTCGCGGAGCGACGAGATGCCCGACTCGGCGGTGTCGGCCGCGACCTCGCTCCAACCAGACGGCGGACAGTTCCGAGTGATGGTGCCGCTGGCCAACCCCGAACACGAGACCGACCTCATCACGCTGGCCAGCGCGTTCGCCAGACAGCGCGGCGGGGTCTTGGACGCGGTCCACATCATCACGGTCCCCGACCAGACATCCTTGGAGTACGCCGCCGACCACTTGGACGAACAGCAGGAGGACTACCACGAGATTCTGGACGACGCCAAGCGCGACGCCGAGACGTTCGGCGTGGACGTAGAGACCCACACCATCGTCTCCCACCGCTCGTTCGAGGAGATATTCTCGGCCGCGCGCAACCACAAGGCCGACCTCGTGGTGATGGGCTGGGGCGAGGACGCCCACGGGTCGCCGGGCCGCGTCGAGGGGGCGTTCGACGACCTCGGGATGGACCTGCCCAGCGACTTCCTCGTGCTGAAAGACCGCGGGTTCGACCCCGAGCGCGTCCTCGTGCCGACCGCGGGCGGTCCCGACTCCGAACTCAGCGCCGAGGTCGCGCGCCTGCTCAAGGACGCCTACGACTCCGAAATCACGCTCCTGCACGTCGCCGACGACCGCGAGGAGGGCGAGGCCTTCCTCGACCAGTGGGCGACCGACCACGACCTCGCGCACGCGACCCTCCGCGTCGAGACCGGCGACGTGGAGGAAGCCATCGAGCGCGCCGCCGCGGACTCCTCGATGGTGATTCTGGGCGCGACCGAGCGGGGCCTCCTCTCGCGACTCGTCGGCGGGTCGCTCGTCGCCGACGTGGCCGAGGGCGTGGACTGCTCGGTCCTGCTGGCCGAGCGCGCCCACAAGCGCGGCATCAGGGAGCGACTGTTCGGTAACTGACCCGTCTCCGGTCCCGCGCGTCGGACCGAAGAAACGTCTCCCGTTCTCTAACAAATACGAATCTTTTTCGAAGCAATCAGAAGTGAGCTATTCCATCGCCGCGGCCGGTCGGTCGCCGTCCGGCGGCGCTCCGGCGTCGCCGCCCGGCGACTCGGCGAGCGACGCGCCGACGACCAGCAGGGGCGTCCCGACCCCGGCCAACACCCCGACGTACGCCGCGAGGAGGGCGACGGCGAACGGGCCGACTCCTCGGGTCGGCGAGAGGAGCGACGCGAACGGGAGCGCCGAGAGCGCGAACCCGACCGCGGCCGTCGCCACGCCGAGTCGTCGATTCCCGCGGCCGAAGGCGTACCCCGCCGGAAATAGCGCGAAGACCGCGACCAGCGGCGGGAGACTCGACAGCAGCGAGTAGGTCAGTTGGTCGAACGCCAGCGCCCCCGCGAGCGTCGTCCCGGCCGCCAGCGCGACGCCGACCGCTCCGACCGCGACGAGTCGCCGGTAGGTCGCCCGCGCTCGGAGGTCGGGCCGCCGGAGGAGCGCCCCGAAGACGACCGCGGTCGCGCCGACGCCGAACAGCGGCGCGGCGCTCCCGCCCAGTAGCGACAGGCCGCCGCCAGCGACGAGCGCCCCGCCCGTCAGGACGAGGCCGCCCGCGACCAGCACGATCCCGGCGCTCTCGCCGACGCGCGCGGTGAGTCGGGGAGACCGGGAGGCGAACGCGCCCACCACCCCGACGAGGAGACCGAACAGCGCGGTCGGGAACAGCGCGACGACGAGGGTACCCCCGACTCGCGGCGCGACCAGCGTCCCGACCGCCAGCAGACTCAGGAGGGGTCCGAATGCGCTAGCTCGGGGGACGAACGTGACGAAGCCGCGCTCCTCGAACGACGTGAGGACCATCCGGCGGCCGTCCTCGGAGACGGTCGCGCCCCCGACGGGTTTGCCGATTACCATCTCCTCGGGTGCGACCACGACGAGGCGGTCCGCGCCGAGTCCGTGGAGGTTCCGGTAGCCGTAGGCGTCGGTGAACTCGCCCGACCGGAGCGTCCCGCCGACGGACTCCTCGGCGAACTCGGGTTCGCGGTAGCGGAGCGTCAGGACGCGCTCCGAGACGTTCGCCCCGACGAACTCGGCGTCCCACATCGCTCGCTCGGCGATTTCGGTCCGGAGCGCGTCGTCCTCGCGCAGGGTAGCGGCGCTCCCGGCGTCCGCGAGGCGGTTCCGGACGACCCACGTCGCGGTGCCGTTCCGAGCGACCGAGACGGTGGCGGTGGACCGTTCCACGGCGACGCTCAGGTCGTGGGCTTCGGCGGTCTCCTCGAACGACTCCCCGCAGGCGTCACAGAGCGGTCGGGGCGGCGGGGCGGCGCTACCGGGCGCGACGACGGCGAACAGCGAGGAGACGACGAGCGCACAGGCGACGAGATGGAGGGCGCGAGTCATACGCACGTCGTCACAGTCCTCCGACAAGTACGTTCCGACGGTGCCGTCTCCTCGACCGGCGAGCGTCCGAACGGATGATGTAGCGACGGGAACATGAAGCCAGATTTAACACTCTCCGCTCTGACCCCTCGGTATGGAAGTCGACATCGACGGCCCGTCCGGTCCCCTCCAACTCGCGGTCGCGGTGCTGGTAGGACTCGCCATCTTCGGGTGGGGTGCGTACAGCTACACGACCCAAACCTCGGCGCTGAACTCCGCGACGCAGGTCGAAGCGACCATCACCTCCACCTCCGTCGAGACGTTCAACCAACGACGTGGCACGGACTACGGTCCGCAGGCGACGTTCGAGTACACTTACGAGGGAGAGAACTACACCTCCTCGAACGTCTACCCCGGAGAGCTTCCGAGGGAGTTCGACAGCGAGAACGCCGCCAGAGACCAACTAGATGGGTACGAACCGGGCGACACCGTGACGGCGTACGTCCCGCCGAACTCTCCCGGTAACGCCTACCTCATGCACGAGAGCAGCAACAAGCCGTTCCTCGTGATGGGTTTCGGCGTCCTGTTCGTTCTGGGGGCCGCGTACTCGGCTCTCAGAGACTGATTGCGGACTCGTTTTCGTCGCGTCACCGGTGGCTTCGAGGAGAACCGCAATCTCACGTCCGATTATCAAATTCGAGAGACGAGGCCGGGATTTATATGCTGGAGTTCGATGTTCAAATTAGAGACTGCTATGGAGGTTCAGGAGACCGGCGCTGACGACGGACCCGAGGAGACCGACTCGCCGGAGGTCGCCGAGGGACCGACGCGACAGGTCGTGGAGTTCCGCCTCGGCGAGGACTACTGCGCCATCGACATCGAGGAGGTAGACAGCATCGTGGAGATAAAGAAAGTGACCCGTATCCCCCGGACGCCCGACTCCGTGGACGGCGTGATGGACCTGCGTGGGGAGACCACCGCCATCATCAACCCTCGGACGTTCCTCGGCATCGACGGCGACCAACCCGACGGCGACGAGCAGAACGTCCTCGTGTTGGACCGGGCCGACGACAAGCAGAAAATCGGTATCCGCGTGGACGAGGTACTGGAGGTCACGACCTACCCCGAGAGCAAGATAGACACCGACGACGACCTCTCGGACCTCCAGACGCGGGGCATCCGCGAACAGGTCTCGCGAGGTATCATCCGCAAGCCGAACGGCGACGGACTCGACCTCGTGGTCTGGATAGACATCGACGCCATCATCGACCAGTTGAAATGAAAACGATTAGGTCGGCCGGTCGGGCGCGCGTCGCAAGGAGCATCAGTCGTGATAATCGGAGGGGAGAATTTATTTCGCCCCGTTTCAAACCAACCGCTTGGTGACTATCGCATGGCTAAGAACGTACTCATCGTAGACGACTCGGAATTTATGCGGAATCTACTTCGGGAGATACTGGAAGAGGAGTTCGAAATCGCGGGCGAGGCCGAGAACGGCGTCGAGGCGGTCGAACTCTACGAGGAACACGCCCCGGACCTCGTGATGATGGACATCGTGATGCCCATCCGGGACGGTATCGAGGCGACCACCGAAATCAAGGACGCGAACCCCGACTCGAACATCATCATGTGTACCAGTATCGGGCAGGAAGAGAAGATGAAGGCCGCCATCAAGGCGGGTGCCGACGGCTACATCACCAAACCCTTCCAGAAACCCAGCGTGATGGACGCCATCGAAGACGTTGTCTCAGCATGACGCGGGCAGTCGTCGTGGACGACTCGCATTTCATGCGGACGGTCATCTCCGACATCCTCGAAGACGGCGGCATCGAAGTCGTCGCGCAGGCCAGCGACGGCGAGGAGGGCGTCGAGGCCGTCGCTACTCACGACCCGGACGTGGTGACGATGGACGTGGAGATGCCCCGCATGAACGGCATCGAGGCCGTCGAGGAGATCATGGCGACGAATCCGACGCCAATTTTGATGCTGTCGGCCCACACCGAGGACGGTGCCGAAGCGACGTTCGAGGCCTTGGAGCGAGGGGCGGTGGACTTCCTCGCCAAACCCGGCGGCGAGGTCTCGACGGAGATTTCGGCCCACGGCGACGCGCTGGTCGAGAAGGTCGAGTCGGCGACCCGCGCCGACCCCGCGTCGGTCGAGGAGGTTGACACCGCCGATTCGGACACGCTCGATACCGACCACGGCTACGTCGAGAACCCGACGCTCGTCGTCGGGGCCTCGACCGGCGGCCCGCGCGTCGTCGAGCGAGTCCTGTCGAGTCTCCCGCGGGAGGCGGACTTCCGGGTCCTCGTCGTCCAGCACATGCCCGACGGGTTCACCGGTCGGTTCGCCGAGCGACTGGACCGCCGGAGCGAGTACGACGTACGGGAGGCCACCGACGGCATCCGAATCGGCGGCGGCGAGGCCGTCGTCGCCAAGGGCGACTACCACATGGCGGTCGCTGGATACGGCAACGGTCGCCTGCGCATCCGACTGACGCAGGACGAACCGCTCCACGGCGTCCGCCCGGCCATCGACGTGACGATGGAGACGGCCGCCGAAACCGTCGATGGCCCGCTCACCGGTGTCGTCCTCACCGGGATGGGGAGCGACGGCGCGGCGGGCATCGAGGCCATCAAGGGTGCGGGCGGCGCGACGCTCGCCCAAGACGAGGAGACCTCTTCTGTGTTCGGCATCCCGGCCCGCGCCATCGAGACCGGGTGCGTGGACGACGTGCGCTCGGCCGACGAGATGGGCAAGGCGATTCTCGACACGATACGAGATGGACGGTGAACAGAAATGGAAGATTACATTCAGGATTTCATACGTGAGAGCGAAGAGAACGTCACGGAGTTGAACAACTCCCTGCTCGAACTGGAAGACGACCCGAGCGACGAGGCCGCGATGGACTCCATCTTCCGGACGGCCCACACGCTGAAGGGCAACTTCGGCGCGATGGGGTTTCAGGACGCCAGCGACCTCGCACACGCCATCGAGGACCTGCTGGACGAGATTCGTCAGGGTCGCATGGAGGTCACGCCCGAGGTCATGGACCTCGTGTTCGCGGGCGTCGACGAGATAGACCACGCGCTCGACCAGATAGAGGAGGACGGCGAGTCCGACATCGACCCCGACGACATCATCGCCGACATCCGGAGCGTCATCGAGGGCAACGAGGCCGCGGGCGACGACGACGGCGCGGCCGACGACGAGGCCGACGCCGAGACGGACGCTGACCTCGACGACGTTCCAGTCGCGGACCTCGACGACCCCGCGGCGCTCGCGAACGCCGACGGCCAGCCGTTCCACGTGGACGTGGACATGGGCGACCCCCAGATGAAGGGCGTCGACGGCATGTTCGCCTTGGAGGGTCTCAGCGAGAATCTGGACCTGTTGGGAACCGTCCCCGAAGTGGACGCCATCAACGACGGCGAGTACGACGACGGCTTCGACGCCTTCGTCGCGGCCGACGACGAGAGCGAAGTCGAGTCGGTCGTCGCCGCCACGGGGAAAATCGCTGGCGGAACCGTGACCCGAATCGACGTGGCCGAAATCGACGTGGCGAGCGCGGGCGGTTCGGCCGACGCGTCGGGTGAGAGCGCGGACTCCTCGGCCGACGCGTCCGCACCGAGCGAAGCGGACGAGGGAGACGAGGACGCGACCGAGACGAGCGAAGTCGAGGTCGACGACGCGTCGGCGTCCGACTCGGATGCGGACGCCGGAGACGAGAGCGACGACTTCACCGACGCCGACGTGGTCGAGACCGACGACTCGGACGCCACTTCGACCGCCGACGGGTCCGACGACGGCGGCGACTCGTCGGGGTCGGAGTCGTCCGGAAGCTCCTCGCGGTCGTCCGAGGGCTCCTCGACCGCCGAGGAGATAGAGGAGATTCAGTCGGTCCGCGTGGACGTGGACCAACTGGACGACCTGCACGGGCAGGTCGAACAGCTCGTCACGAGCCGCATCAAGCTCCGGCGGTCGGTCGAGCAGGCCCAACTCGACAGCGCCGAGGACCACTTGGACGAGTTGGACAAGATAACGTCCAGCTTGCAGGACACCGTGATGGACATGCGGCTGGTGCCGCTGAAGAAGGTCGTCAACAAGTTCCCGCGGCTGGTCCGGGACCTCGCCCGCGAGCAGGAGAAGGAAGTGGACTTCCGGATGGAGGGGACCGACATCGAGTTGGACCGCACTATCTTGGACGAGATAAGCGACCCACTGATGCATCTCCTGCGTAACGCGGTGGACCACGGCATCGAACCGCCCGAGGAGCGCGAGGCCGCGGGCAAGTCCCGCGAGGGGACGATTCGGCTCCGCGGGTTCCGCGAGCGCGACCGCGTGACCATCGAGGTCGAGGACGACGGCGGCGGCATCGACGCCGACGCCATCCGGACCAAGGCGGTCGAGAAGGGGGTCATGAGCCGCGAGGAGGTCGACGACCTCTCGGAGGAGGAGGCCCAGAAGCTGGTCTTCCACGCCGGGTTCTCGACCAACGACGAGGTGACGGACGTGAGCGGTCGCGGCGTCGGGATGGACGTGGTCCAAGACACCGTCTCGCGCCTCGACGGCGAGATTCGCGTGGACAGCACGCCCGGCGAGGGGACGACGATCAGCCTCTCGCTGCCCGTCACGGTCGCCATCGTGAAGGTCCTGTTCGTCCAGTCGGGCGACGAGGAGTACGGCATCCCCATCAAGAACGTGGACGAGATTCGACGGATGGAGGAGGTCCAGACCGTCGAGGGCGAGGAGGTCGTCACTCACGACGACACGGTGTATCCGCTCGTGCGTCTCGGCGACGCGCTGGACGTGCCCGGCCAGACCAAGAACGGCGACGGAATGTTGGTCCGGGTCAAGGAGTCCGAGCGGCAGGTCGCCATCCACTGCGATGCGGTGAGCCGTCAAGAAGAGGTCGTCGTCAAACCGTTCGAGGGCATCCTGTCGGGCATCCCCGGACTGTCGGGTGCCGCGGTCCTCGGCGAGGGAGACGTTGTGACGATTTTAGACGTGGAGACATTGTGAGAGGTGACGAGATATGAGCCGAGGTGAGGAACGAAACTTGCACATCGACATACGAAAGCTGAACCTGTTCAACCAGATGGCAAAGGAGGGCGCGAACACGGTCGCCAACCATCTGAATCAGATGACCGGCATGGAGACCGAGATGGAGATCACGAAAATAAACTTCCTCGACATCGAGGACATCAAGACCCACGTCGGTCACGAGAAGCAGGTCGGCACCCACATCGAACTCGTGGAACCGCCTCACGGGTACATTCTCTTCCTGTTCAGCGCGAGCAGCGCGAAGAAACTCGCCACGGGGATGCTCCCCGGAAGCGCCGACCCCTCGTCGAAGGGGTTCTCGGACATGGAGCGGTCGGCGGTACAGGAGATCGGCAATATCATGACCAGCGGGTTCATCGACGGGTGGGCGAACGTGCTGGACACGACCATCGACATCTCGACGCCGAAGTTCACCTACGGCGCGGGGTCGAAGATGGTCGAGAATCTGGTCGCGTCCCGGCCCGACGAGATGGCGCTCGTGTTCGACTCGCGGGTCCACGCCCGCGAGGCCGACGTGGAAGTGAAGGTGTACACGTTCCCCGAACTGGAGGAACTCGTGTCGCTGATGCAGCAGATAGAGATATGAGGCTCGGCCAGAGGTCCAACGTATGAACGTGGATGTCGAATCGCTGGGAACCTTCAACCGGACCGCGCAGGCGGGCGCGCGGCGGGCCGCCGAGAACCTCACCGGAATGACCGGCATCGAGACCGCGGTGGACGTGACCGAGGTGACGCTGGCGTCGTCCCGAGACCTCGCGCGAGGAGACCGGCGGGTCGGCGTCGCCATCGACTTCGAGGGCGGCATCGCCGGAACGAGTCTCCTCTCGTTCTCGCCCGAGGGCGTCGAGGTCCTGCTGGACACGCTCCTGCCCGGCGAGGGCGTCGAGGAGAGCGCGGTCGCCGAGGTGGGCAACATCGTGACCAGCGGGTTCGTGGAGGGGTGGGCCGACCACCTCGATACGACCATCGACATCGCGCCGCCCGAGTACGTCGAGGGGACCGGCGGGGAACTGCTGGACGCCGCCGGGTTCGAGCGCGACCAAGCCCTCGTCTTCCGGAGTCAGGTCGGAGCGGTCGGCGAGGAGTTGGACGTGGAGTTTCACATGTTCCCCGACCGGGCCTCGATGGAGGAGATGCTGTCGGGCGGCGACGACCCGGTCTCCGTCGAGAAGCTGGCGGCGCTCCGCGAGATGGCCGCGACAGGCGCGGAGACCGCCTCCGAGAGCGTCTCGGCGATGACCGGCATCGCCACCGGGGTCGATATCACGCAGTTGAGTTTCGTCCCCGTCGAAGACGTGCCCGCCGAACTGGCCAATCGCCCCTACGTCGGGGTCGTCCTCGAAACGGAGGGCGCGCTCGGCGGGTATCTCCTCGTGCTGTTCGACGAGGCGTCGGCCCGCGAGGTGGCCGCGTCGCTCGTCCCCGGCACCGACGAGGTGACGACGTTCGAGGGACCTGCCCGGTCGGCGATGAAGGAGATCGGCAACGTGATGACCAGCAGTTTCATCGACGGATGGGCGAACGTGCTGGACGCGACTATCGACATCTCGCCGCCCCAGTTCGTCCACGACTCGGGTCCCGCGGTCGCCGAGTCGGTCGTCGCGCGCCTCGGGCGCACCCAACCGTTCGCGTTCCTCTTCGACGCGACGCTCCGGGCCGACGACCGGGAGTTCGACTGCGAGATTTACGCGCTCCCCGACGAGACCGACCTCCGGACCGCGTTGGACGACCTCGACCCGGACGCCACGGCCGAACGCACGACGAAAGCGGGTCCACTATGATGACCGCCGAACGCCCCTTCCTCGCCGACGACGTTCCCGACCGCGTGCGAGTCGGCGTGGCCGAACTCGCGGTCGCCGCGGGCGAGACGATACTCACGACGAGCGGTTTAGGCTCCTGCGTCGGCGTCGCCGTCGCCGACCCGGTTGCAGGAGTCGCCGGACTGGCCCACGTCATGCTTCCGGACGAGACCGGCGACGACCGTGGAAAGCCAGCCAAGTCCGCCGAGACCGGCGTCGAGCGACTGTTGGCCGACCTCGAAGCCGCGGGCGGCGACCCCGAGCGCGCCGAGGCCAAACTCGCGGGCGGGAGCAAGATGTTCGACTTCTCGGGCGTCAGCGAGGGCGTCGGCGAGCGAAACGTCGAGCGGACCCGCGCCGCGCTCGCCGACCGGGACGTGCCGGTCGTCGCCGAGGACGTTGGCGGCGACTACGGCCGGTCGGTCGAGTTGACTCCCGAGACGTGGACGTTGACCGTGACCAGCACCCACGAGGGGGTCGAGGAGCTGTGACGCCCGACGCCGAGGCGTTCGACCGCCTGCTAGAGTACGTCGAGGAGGAACTGGGCTTCGCCACCAGCTACTACGACGACTCGTATCTCGACCGCCGGGTCTCCTCGCGGATGCGCCGGAGCGATACCGACGAGTACGCCGAGTACCTCGACCTCCTGCGGGACGACGAGAGCGAGCAGGAAGCCCTGTTAGACGCGTTCTCGGTCAACGTCACCAGCTTCTTCCGCAACCCGGAGGTCTGGGAGGAGGTCCGGAACGTCCTCCGGGCGCTCTCGACCGAGCGCGAGCGGATTCGGCTCTGGAGCGCGGCCTGCTCGGACGGCCGGGAACCGTACTCGCTGTCGATGCTGGCGCTGGACGACCCCGAGGTCGCCGACTGGAGCGTCCGGATAACCGCGACCGACATCGACCGCGAGATTCTGGCGGCGGCCCGCCGGGGCGTCTACGAGAACACCCGGACGACCGACATCGGCGAACAACTCGCGCCGCTGGACGAGTACGAGCGGTACGTCGAGCGCACCGACGACGAGTTCGCCGTGACCGACCCCGTCAAGGACCTCGTGTCGTTCGAGCGCCACGACCTCATCAACGGCGACCCGAAGTCGGACTTCGACCTCGTGGTGTGTCGCAACCTCTTCATCTACATCGACGCCGAACACAAACTCCCGATTCTGGAGACGGTCTCGAAGTCGCTGTCGGTGGGCGGCTACCTCGTCATCGGGAAGACCGAGACGCTCCCGGACACGCTCAAACCAGCCTTCGAACCGGTCGCGCGACGCCTCCGCATATATAAGAAAGTCGATAGTACATCTCTTCAGGAGTAAAGCGGAAGAAACAGGTTGTAGAGGGTCTCTGTCGGGTTTTCGTCACCCTCCCTCGGCGAGTATCAGAGCTGATAACTCAGGGGGAAGATTAATGTGCTGGAAGTTCGCTGTTGTCGATAATGAAACTTATCGGTCTCAGCGACCAGTTCGTCTACCTCCTCGGGACGGGCTTGGTCGGCATGGGAATCATGGATTTCATGGACGAAGAGGAGGGCGAGAGCGCCGACGCCGACGGCTCCGGCGGCGGTGGCGATGACGACCTCTTCGGCGACGGGATGGGCGGCGACGAGATGGGCGGGGAGATGGACGACGACTTCGGTGGGATGGACGGCGGTATGGACGACGGAATGGGGATGGACGACGGGATGGGGATGGACGGGGAGATGGACGACTGGGCCGACGGGGGCGGCGACGACGAGTTCGCCATGGGCGGTGGCGGGGGCGGACCGACCCAAGAACTCGAAAACCGAATCGACGAACTCGAAAACGAGGTCGCCGAGATCTCCTCGACGGTCGGGACGGTCCGGAGCGAGAACGAACAGATATCTTCGAAAGTGGACGAGACCGAGGAGAACGTCCGGAAGCTCCTCGAAATCTACGAGATGGTCACGCGCGGGGTCAACCCGTTCGTGGACGACGTTCAACAGGGCGGGATGGCCGCTGGCGGTGGCGGCGAGTTCGGGGGCGAGGGCGGCGGTGGCTTCGGACTCTTCGACGAGGAAGAAGACGAAGCGGCCGACGACGACCTCAGCGAGGATGTCGCCGACGCCGAGGCCGAGAGTTTCTTCGACGACGACTTCGACGAGGAGGACGACGAGTTCGGTGACGACGCCGACGACTTCGCCGAGGAAGACGACGAACTCGCCGACGACTTCGAGGACGACGCGGGCGACGACCTCGGATTCGAAGCGCCCGACGAAGCGTTAGACGACGAGGAGCCGACGATGGACGAGGAAGACGACGAGGGCGGACAGGCGGGTGGCTCGACGTTCGCGGAACTCAAAGAGGAGTACGAGTCGGGCGACGCCGATTGGGCCGAGGAGGGGGAAGCCCCCGAGGCCGAGGAGGACCTCGGCGACGCGGGCCTCGACGAGGCCGAACTCGACCCGGAGCCAGCGGTCGAAACCGACCCGGACCCCGACGATGGCGACTTCGAGTTCGAGGAACCGGCCGAGACCGAACCCGCCGAACCTGCGACGCCCGCGAACGCGGGCCGGGGCGGCAAGCCGTACCTCGCGGAACTGCCGAACGGCTACGTCTCGGACCTCGTCGTGATGGAGTGGCTGGAGTTCCTCGTGACGGAGTTCGGACCCGAGGACGCGGTTCGGACCGTCCAGTACTACCGCGACATCGGCTGGATCAGCGAGTCGGTCGAGGAGGACCTGCTGGCGTTCGTCGGTGGGTTCGCGGACGTGGAGTCGGTCGATACCGAGGAGACCGGCCCCGCGACCCTCGAAGTCGACGACCACATCCAGAGCCTCACCTTCCTGAGCCAACTGACCGGCGACGCGGTTCAGCGGAAGATCGTCGAACACTGCGCACAGATTCGAGGTGGGCGCGATGGGATTCAGCGTTAGCGGCGCGACCGCCGTCATCTTCCTCGGTCTGTTCATCAGTTTCGGAATCGCCTACTCGGCGGCGAACAACGGGATGGAGCGGGTCAACGAGGCCTACGACGCGAACGCCGACGACGCGCTCGCCCGCCAGAACACCGCGATAGCCATGGACAACGCATCGGTCGTCCAAGCGGACGGACAGTTCTACGTCAACGTGACAGTCAACAACACTGGTTCCACGACATTGTCGATAGATGACACCGACATTCTTATAGGTGGAAATTACACGAACCACACGAGTCCGAACATGGAGACGTTCGAAGTGGCAGGCACCGGCGGGACGGACATCTGGTTGCCCGGCGAGACGTTACACTTCAACGTCTCGGTCGATACGCGGCCCGACCGGGTGAAGGTCGTGACCGGACCGGGCGTCGCCGACTCGGAGGTGGTCTGAGTGGCGAGCGTCTCCACGTCCCATCTCATCCTGTTCATCGCGAGTCTCATCATCGCCGCGAGTGTGGCGGGGACGTTCACGCAGGGCGTTCAGCGACTCTCGTCGGCGCTCGGCGACCGGAGCATCGACGTGAGCGGCGACATCCGGACGGACATCGCCATCATCAGCGACCCCGCGAGCGGCGCGGTGTACAACGCCTCCGGGAGCGATAACGTCACGGTACTGGTGAAAAATACCGGGTCACGTCCACTCGAAGCCGAGAGTGACCAAATTGAAGTACTCGTGGACGGGAAATACCAGACGAACGTCGATATCACCGTCCTCGACGGGTCGGCGTGGCGCGTCGGCAACGTCGCCCGACTCGAAATCGACCAGTCGCTCTCGGAGGGCGACCACCGCGTGAAGATTATCGTCAACGGTGACGAGGAGGTGCTTCAGTTCAGAACATGAGTCAAGATAATCTCTACTCCCTCGGCCTCGAAGACCACGACCGATTGAACCACGAACTCGGCGGCGGCATCCCCCGCGGGTCCATCGTCCTCGTCGAAGGCGACTACGGCGCGGGCAAGTCCGCGATGAGCCAGCGGTTCAGTTACGGTCTCTGCGAGACCGGCCACTCGGTGACGCTCCTCTCGACGGAGTTGACCGTCAGCGGGTTCATCGACCAGATGCACTCGCTGTCGTACAGCGTCGAGGAGCACCTGTTGGACGAGCGCCTCCTGTTTCTCCACGCCGACGTGGACACCGGCGGCGGTCGCCTGACGACGACCGAGGACGAGGAGGGCAACCGGAAGGAACTGCTGAACCGACTGATGAACGCCGAAGCGATGTGGCAGGCCGACGTTATCGTCATCGACACGTTCGACGCCATCCTCCGCAACGACCCCAAGTTCGAGGCGCTGATTCGCCAGAACGAGGAGCGCCAAGCCGCCCTCGAAATCATCTCGTTCTTCCGTGATTTGGTCTCGCAGGGACAGGTCATCGTCCTCACGGTGGACCCCTCGACGGTGGACGAGGAGGCCATCGGGCCGTTCCGAGCCATCGCCGACGTGTTCATGGAACTCCAGATGGTCGAGGTCGGCAACGACGTGCGTCGCAACATCTCGGTGAAGCGATTCGCCGGGATGGGCGAGCAGGTCGGTGACACCATCGGATTCTCGGTGCGGGCCGACGCCGGAATCGTCATCGAGAGCCGTAGTGTCGCGTAACGACTCACCATGACAGAGCACGGGACCGCACAGATTCAGGACGACCTTCGGGAAGTCGCCATGCGGCGACCCCACCTGCGGGACTACCTGAAGCGATTCAAGCAGTTCACCGGCGAGTTCCCGAGACTCATCGACGAACCGGACGACGAGTGGGAGGCGGACAAGCCCAACGTCATCTACCCGGTCGGCGGTCCCATCTACTGTCACGTCTACGGCGACGTGGGCCAAGACACCGAGTACTACGCGGTCGAACCCGAACTCTCGGGCACCGAGCAGGAACTGTTCGGCAAGGTCCGGGGCGAGATTTTGGAGAAGAGCGTCAAGAAGCCCGCGCCCCAAGACGAAGCCGAGTACGACGACCGCATCGAGGAGTTGCTGGACGACACGGTGTTGGTCAACAACGGCGACGACGGCGGCGGTGGCGGTCGGAGGAACCTCCAGAACGTCTCGGCCGACAAAATTCTCGACTGGATAAAGAACGTCTCGTACAACGATTTCAAGCAGGGCGTCCGGGGGTTCTCGACCGACGACATCGTCCGGTACGTCAAGGACTTCACCAACATCGGCACCTACGAGGTGTCCGAACAGACCTACGAGAACATCCGGTATCGGCTGAATCGGGACATCGTCGGGTTCGGGCCGCTGGAGCCCATCATGCGCGACCCGGCGAACGAGGACATCCACGTCATCGGCCCCCACGAGACGTACGTGGACCACGGCACGTTCGGCATGCTCGGGACCAGCGTGGACTTCGGGTCGCCCGACCGCTTCGACAACTGGCTGCGAAACATGGGCGAACGAATCGGCGACCCCGTGAGTGACTCCGACCCCATCGTGGACTCGACCCTGCCGGACGGGTCGCGTATCAACATCATCTACTCCGACGACGTGAGCCTGAAGGGACCGAGCCTCACCATCCGTCAGGGCGAGGGGACGCCCCTCTCGGTCGCTCAGATTACCAAGTGGGGAACGCTGTCGCCCAAGCTGGCGGCGTACCTCTGGCTCTGTCTGGAGAACGAACAGACCGTGTTCGTGGTCGGGGAGACGGCGTCCGGGAAGACCACGACCCTGAACTGCATCATGTCGTTCATCCCCCGCGACAGCAAGATTTACACCGCGGAGGACACCGCCGAGGTCCTACCTCCTCACGACACGTGGCAGCAACTCCTGACCCGCGAGGGCGGCGGGGAAGACTCGACCGACGTAGACATGTTCGACCTCGTGGCGGCCGCGCTCCGTTCGCGCCCCGACTACATCGTCGTGGGTGAGGTCCGTGGCGAGGAGGGTCGCATGGCCTTCCAAGCCGCCCAGACCGGCCACCCGGTGATGCTGACGTTCCACGCCAGCGACATCGTCTCGATGATTCAGCGGTTCACCGGCGACCCCATCAACATCCCCGAGACGTTCATGGACAACGCCGACGTGGCGCTGTTCCAGAACCGGGTCAAGCAGGGCGACGACGTGCTTCGTCGGGTGACCTCGGTGCAGGAGATCGAGGGGTACTCGAAGGAGATGGGCGGGGTCGTCACCCGCCAGTCGTTCTACTGGGACCCCGTGGAGGACGAGATCGTCTTCCAAGGCATGAACAACTCCTACGTCCTCGAAGAGCAAATAGCGACCCTGCTCGGGTACGAGAACACCCGCGACATCTACAACGAGTTGGACTTCCGCGCGGAACTCATGGAGCGCATGATAGAGGAGAACATTCTGGGCTACCACGAGGTCAACGAGACCATCGAGGCGTTCCAGCGCGACGGCGTGGACGGGTTGCCCTTCGACATCCACCGGTCCATCGACTGACGCCGGTAGTAGCCGTTTTATGGCTCCGCGATGAGTAGGTCCGTAGACGATGGTTTCGGTCTATCCGATTCTCTCACTGCTGGTTATCTTCGCGCTCTCACTACTCGTCGTCAGAGTCGGGTCGGTCGCGCTACGTATGACCGGGCTGTCGCCCGACGTGGCCTCGTTTCAGGCCACGTCCGCGTTCTCGGGTGCCGGGTACACGACTGAGGAGGCCGAGCGAGTCGTCGAGACGCCCGAGCGACGGACCGTCACGAAGGCTCTCATCCGCCTCGGAAGCCTCGGTCTCGTCAGCACCATCTCGTCGCTCGTTCTCTCGTTCACGGACGCCGCCGGCGAAGAGTTGCCCAACTTCGTGACTATCGTCGCCGGCGTCGGTGGACTAGTACTGCTCGCGCGGAGCGACTGGTTCAATCGGCTGGTCACGCCGGTCATCGAGTGGGGGCTTCGACGCACCACCGACCTCGACCTCCGAGACTACACGCGAGTCCTCGGTCTTCAGCGGGAGTATCGTGTCGCGGAAGTCGAGGTCGACGCGGGTGACTGGCTCGCCGATGAGTCGCTGGCCGACCTCGACCTCCCCGCGGAAGGAGTGTTGGTCCTCGGCGTGCGGCGCGGCGACACCTACATCGGTGCGCCGCGGTCGGACACGGAAGTTAGACCGGGCGATGTCGTCGTGCTGTACGGAAAAGAAGACCGGTTGCGCGAACTCTCGGACCGCGAGAGCGGTGACGACCGAACACGCGAATACGCCGTCGCGGACCACGAGCGGGACCTCGAAGTGCAAGATGAACTCGTGGGCGAGGAGACCGAAAGCGAACGCCAGCGGTGAGCGTCTGACTCCAGTCGTCGAACCGCAGGAGCAACTCGCCGAGGAGGTACAGCGGCACGACGTACGTGACGAGGAGGGCGACGACGACCGCGACCGCGATCGCCGGATTCGAACTTCCGGACCCGGTCCGGAGGAAGATGGCGGCGACGAACCAGAGGGTTAGGGTCTGCAAGAAATCTGATGTTTCCATAGGTGTCGAATCGGTCGGCGGGACCGGGGGAGTCGATTTCGTTTCCGAAGTTGTCCGGACTCGTCGTCGTCGTTTTCCGACCGAATTCCGTCCGACGAGTCACGTCGAGTATCAGTAGGAATATTTCGAGGGAAAGAGAATTGAAGGTGGAACGTAAACCCCGCGAACACCGACGGTTCCACCATGGCGACGAACGAACAATCCGGGGACGCCCCCAAGGACGTGAAAGACCTCCTCTCGGGGTTCATGTCCTCGACTATCGAGTCCTACCAGCACATGGAGACGCCGGTCTCCCGGTATCTCACGCTGGTCGTAGCTCCCTCCGCGGTCTTCTTCCTGCTGACCGTGGTGGTCTTCGTCGTCACCGACTTCCCGATGCTCATCTCCGTCCCGATTCCGCTGTTGGGACTGCTCTCCATCGTCGTCGCGGTCATCTACCCGAAGATTCTGCGCGACCAGAAGCGCAAGGAGATAGAGGACCGCCTCCACCTGTTCATCACTCACATGACCATCCTCTCGACCGCGAACATCGACCGCGTGGAGGTGTTCCGGACGCTCGGCGAAGAGGAGGAGTACGGCGCGCTCGCCGAGGAGATGCGTCGCATCACCCAACTCGTGGACACGTGGAACCAGAGTCTGGACGACGCCCTGCGCATCCGGGCGAACAAGTCCCCGAGCAAGCCGTTCGCCGACTTTCTGGACCGACTGGCCTACACCATCAACGCCGGGCAGGAGATTCAGGACTTCCTCCTGAGCGAACAGGACGTGGTGATTCAGAACTACGTCACCATCTACGAGGGGTCGCTACAGAACCTCGAAGTGATGAAGGACCTCTACCTCTCGATGGTTCTGTCCGTGACGTTCGCGCTGGTGTTCGCGACGGTCCTGCCGATTCTGACCGGTACGAACCCCACGATGACCGTCAGCGCCGTCGTCGTCATGTTCGCGTTCGTCCAGACGGGCTTTCTCATCATGATTCGCAACACCGCGCCGTACGACCCGGTGTGGTACCACCCCGACCACCAGACGACCGACTCGGAGTGGCGCATCCGCATCGCGGTCGCAGTCGGCCTCCTGCTCACGCTGGCGCTCATCGCGGCGTGTCTCCTCGTGTTGATGGGTCGGACGAGCATCGACCCGAGTTCGATTCCGCTCCCCATCCTCGCGGCGGTGCCGACCACGCCGCTGTTGATTCCCGGCGTCGTCGCGCGCCGCGAGGAGGAGAAGATAAAGGAGCGCGACGAGGAGTTCACCAGTTTCATCCGGGCGCTCGGCGCGACCGAGACCGCCAAGCAGAGTACCACCACCAAGGTTCTCCAGAGTCTGCGGGGCAAGGACTTCGGCGCGCTGACCACGAACGTCAGCGACCTCTACAAGCGCCTCAACATGCGCATCGAACCGTCGATGGCGTGGCGACACTTCACCGCCGACTCGCGGTCCTACCTCATCCAGAAGTTCAGCGAGATGTTCCTCGTCGGCCGACAGATGGGTGGCGACCCGAAGAAACTCGGCGAACTCATCTCCGCGAACATGAACGAGGTCCTGCAACTGCGCGAGCGCCGCGCCCAATCGACGGTCACCCTCATCGGCGTCCTATACGGTATCACCGCCGCCTCGACGTTCGCGTTCTTCATCGGCCTCGAAATCGTCGAGGTCCTCTCGCAGATGTCTATCGGCCTGAACAGCGCCCAACTCGACATCACGACCATCATCCACACCGACGTGTACGACATCCCGACCATCGAGTACCTGCTGGTCATCATCACCCTGCTGAACGCCGTCCTCTCGTCGCTGATGATTCGCATCGCGGACGGCGGCCACAAGGTCAACTCCTACATGCACTTCGTGTTCCTGATGTGGTCGTCCAGCCTCATCGCGGTGTTCACCCGAATCGTCGTCGGGTCGTTCCTGAACGTCTGAGGGTCGAGTCGAGGTTCGGGTCTCGTTTTCGGTGCGTTTCACGAGGAGCGACGCGACGGGTCGGGAAACGACGGCGTCGAAAGCCCCCGGTCGCTGGCGGTCGCTCTGCGGGATATCCGACGGACGTAGTTGCGTCGGATACTGGCCCGCAGCGACGACCACGTACACGCCAGCGACCGGCCCCTTTCAGACCCACCCGAAGTCCGGGCGGCCGAGCGTCCGCCGGTGGTCCGGTTCGCAGGGCTTCCGGTAATTCGTGAAATCGAGCGTCAGCCCGTCGAAAAGACGGCGGTCGCCCGCGAAGCGACCGACCCTCGGCTTCGCGTCAGCTTCGGTGGATGACGAAGAACGCCGCGACGCCCCCGAGCGCGAGCGCGAACCAGTAGCTCGCGACCCGGTAGACCAGCGCGGCGCTGGCGGCCACGTCGGCCTGTAGCGTCGTCAGTGCGACGATTAGCCCCACCAGCGCGAACTCGACGCCGCCGACGCCGCCCGGCGTGGGAACGATGCCAGCCAGCGAACTCGCGGGGACGACGAACAGGACGAGTATCGGGGTGAGTTGGTCGCCGACGCCCAGCGTCAGCGCCGCGAAGTAGAGCGGCGCGGCGAAGAAGAGCCACCCCACGTAGGCGTAGACCAGCGTCTTGGCGAGTTGGCGGCGACTCGTCGCGATTCGCTCCACCAACCCGTAGAACTCCTCGATGCGCTCGCGGACGTTCTCGGCGTCCACGCGCTCGACTCGCTCGGCGACGGGGCCGACGACCTTCATCACCAACCGTTCCACGAGGTTCTGATGGCGGTAGGAGCCGTAGATGACCAGCGGGAGGAGAACCGCCATCCCGCCGAGTCCGGCCACGAGCATCTCGGCCTGCTTGGGGACCTCGCCCTGTATCAGGAGCGCGAGCGTGCCGAGTCCCGCGAACGTGAAGAACGGCAGGAGGTTGAGCAGGTCGGCGGTCACCACGCTCGCGAGGCTGTCCTGATAGTTGGCCTCGGTGTCGGCCGCCAGCACGTAGGCGATGAACGGGCCGCCGCCCGCCTTGCCGAACGGCGTCGCGTAGTCGGCGAACGTGGCCGCGAAGTAGGTCGTGATGATCTTCCGGAAGGGCACGTCGATGCCGACCGTACAGAGAATCACGTCCCACGACTTCGCCCAGACGACTAGCGAGACCACCGTCGAGAGGCAGGCCAGTCCGAGCCACGTCAGATTCGCTCCCGCGAACGTCCGCGCGATTTCGCCCCAGCCGATTACCCGACCGAAGAAGTACAGCAGGAGTCCGGCGACGACGAATCCGGCCACGACCTTGACCGTCGTGCGCCGGTCGAACACCTCGCCGGACGTTTCGGTGGACATCTACACCACGAAACGGGCGAGAGACAGTTAGGTTTCGTGGCTTCCACGGGGCGCGAGGCGGTCTGGCCGAGCGTCACGAAGGACCGAAAAAATATTTACCCCGACTGAGAATTACGTCTCAAAGAGGCGCGCGGACAGCCAGCGTCCTCGGTCTCGTCTACTATGTCCGAAAAGGTCATCGCCGACTTCGTCGCACGGTTCAGCCTCGACACGTTCGATTCGCCGGAACCGGTTAAGGGTCGAATCGTCCTCAGCCGGAAGCGTCTGGTGCTGGCCTCGGGCGACGGGTCGAAGACGACGGTCCCGCTGTCGGCCATCTTCGACATCAACGTCGGGCAGGTCCCCGGCGAACTCGAATCGTTCTTTCAGGACACCATCACCATCGCCTACCGGGAGAACGACCGTCGTCGGTCGGTGGTCGTCGAGGCCGGAACCGACGAGGTCTCGCGGTTCAAGACCGTGCTGTTCAAAGCCGAACTCAACGGTACGAAGGCGAAAGTCAAGCACCCCGCGCGGGTCGGCGGCCGCGTGACCGACGCGTCGTTCCGACCGTCGAAGCTCAAGATTCGGCCCGGCGAGGTCCGGTTCGTCGGCGACGAGACGGTGACGGTGAACCTCGCGAACGTCACTCACTTCCAGAAGGACGCCCGCGACGGCGGGTCGGTCCTCGTGGTCCGCCACGCCGACGAGGGCCAGTCGGTCACCTCGGAGTTCGCCATCGAGGGCGACCGGCGACTCAACCTGTTGGGACGCTATCTGCGGCTCGAATACTCCGAACTCGCCCAAGAGGCCGAGGAGGTCACGACCTCCGAGGACGAGATGGAGGCGCTGGTCGCCATCTACTCGGGGGCGCGCAGCGGCGACCTCGCCGGGACGCTCGGCGTCGATTCGAGTCGGGTCACGATGCTGCTGAACGACCTCCGGGAGAAGGGACTCATCGACGAGGGCCAGAAGGGCCTGTCGCTGACCGCACAGGGGCAACTCCTCGTCAGCGACCGCATCGAGTCGGTGAACACTTAGAACGTATTGTCATTTACCCTGTCAGATAATTTTTTCCACACTACCGAGATACGTAATACTCCTGTGGATTTTTATACAGCGGTTTGGTAATGGTCAACATACTATGGGCCACGCCATCCGCGTCCTGTTGGTGGACGACGACCCGGCCATCGCGGACCTGACCGCTACGCACTTAGAGCGGGCGAGCGACCGCATCGAGACGGTCGTCGAGACCCGTCCGGCGGCCGCACTCGACCGCGTAACCGACGACGCGGTCGACTGCGTGGTCAGCGACTACGAGATGCCCCAGATGGACGGCCTCGAACTACTGGACGCGGTCCGCGAGACAGCCTCGTCGCTTCCCTTCATCCTGTTCACCGGCCGTGGTAGCGAGGAGATCGCCTCCGAAGCCATCTCCGCTGGCGTCACCGACTACCTCCAGAAGGAGACCGGGTCGGACCAGTACGCCGTGCTGGCCAACCGCGTCGAAAACGCCGTCGCCCAGTACCGCGCCGAGCGGGAGGCCGAGGAGGCCGACGAGCAGATTCGGCGCATCTTCGAGCGCATCACGGACGCCTTCTTCGCGCTGGAC
Source organism: Halorussus salinus (assembly GCF_004765815.2). NCBI lineage: Archaea > Methanobacteriati > Methanobacteriota > Halobacteria > Halobacteriales > Haladaptataceae > Halorussus > Halorussus salinus. The sequence continues at coordinate 684,072 of NZ_ML974128.1, forward strand.
GACGAGTGGCGGTTCACCCACGTCAACGAGCGCGCGGCCGACTTTTTCGGTCGGCAGGCCGACGAGTTGCTCGGCGAGGACATCCGCGAGGCGTTCTCCGAGGAGATGGGCGACCAGTTCCGGGCGGCCTACCGGAAGGCCCTCGAAGTGCAGGAACCGGTCACGCTGGAGGCCGAATCGACGTTCCAGCCCGGCAACTGGCTGGAAGTTCGGGTCTACCCCGCCGAGGACGGCCTGTCGGTCTACTTCCGGGACGTGACCGAGCGCCGACGCGCCCAGATGGAACTGCGCGAGACCAAACAGAAGATAGAGGCGCTTCACGACGTTGCCGCCCGCGCGGTCAGGTGTACGACCGAGCAGGACATCTACGACCTCGCTATCGAGGCCGCAGAGGAGATTCTGGCGTTCGACCTCTGTACGGTGGACGCCGCGGAGGGCGACCAGTTAGTCACGAGAGCCGTCTCGAAGGTCGTCTCGACCGACGGCTACTACGAGCGGACGCCCGTGGACGAGGAGGACAACCTCGCGGCCCGCGTCTACCGAGAGGGCGAGACCTCGCTGGTCGAGGACCTCCACGAGGCCGACGCGGTGCCCGCCGAGAGCGAGTACCGGTCGGCGCTGACCGTTCCGTTGGACGAGTTCGCCGTGTTCCAAGCGGTCTCGAAGAACGTGGACGGCTTCGACTACGGCGACCGAGAACTCGCCGAACTGCTGGCGGCCCACCTCTCGGAGGCGCTGGCCCGCGTCCGGACCGAGACCGAACTCCGGACCGAGCGCGACCGGTTCGCCGCGCTGTTCGAGAACGTGCCCAACGCGGTCGTCCGGTACGAAATCGACGGGACCGACGCGGTGTGTCGGTCGGTCAACCCGGCGTTCGAGGACGTGTTCGGCTGGCACGAGGCGGACATCGTCGGCGACCCCGTGGACGACTACATCCTGCCCGACGGCCAGCGCGAGGAGGGCGAGGCGCTCAACGAGCGCGTGAGCCACGGCCGTCGCATCGAGGGTGCGGAGGTCCACCGCACGACCGCCGACGGCGGCCGGGACTTCCTGCTCCACACCGCCCCGGCGGGCAACGGCGACGAGAGCGAGGCGTTCGCCATCTACGTCGATATCAGCGAGCAGAAAGAGCGCGAGCGCCAACTCGCCCGCCAGAACGAGCGGTTAGAGGAGTTCGCCAGCGTCGTCAGCCACGACCTCCGGAACCCGCTGAACGTCGCGCTGGGCCGGTTCGACCTACTGGCCGACGAGGTCGAGAGCGACCACCTCGCGCCCATCGGCCGGTCGTTGGACCGGATGGACGGACTGGTCGGGGACCTCCTCACGCTCGCCCGAGAGGGACAGGTCGTGGCCGACCCCGAACCGGTCTCGCTCTCGACCGCGGTCGAAGGAGCGTGGGAGACCGTCGATACCGGCGAGTCGTCGCTCCTCGTCGCCGACGACGCGGTGATCGAGGCCGACGAAGCCAGATTCCGGGAACTGTTGGAGAACCTGTTCCGGAACGCCGTCGAACACGGCGACGAGGCGACCCTCGTGGAGGTCGGTCTGCTGGAGGACGGCCGGGGCTTCTACGTCGCCGACGACGGGCCGGGCATCCCCGAAGACGAGTGCGAGAAGGTGTTCGACCACGGCTTCACGACCGACGAGGAGGGAACCGGGTTCGGCCTCGCAATCGTCTCGTCCATCGCCAACGCTCACGGCTGGAACGTCGAGGCTGTGAGTTGCGACTCGGTCGAGGAGACCGCCGGGACGTGTACCGGCGCGCGTTTCGAGTTCTCGCGAGTGGCGGTCCACGACGACGCGTCGTCGGAACGTTGATTTGGGTTCGGAACTGACACTCGAACTGGTAGCCTACAGGCGGTCCATAACAAAGACGGTCGTCGTCCTTACTGCCTGACGAGGAAGGGTAGCTCAGTGGTAGAGCGCCACCGGACTTCCCGGTGGCAGCCTTACAGGCTTCGCGTGGTTCGACTCCCGCCCCTTCCGCTCCCGCCGTTTTCCTGCGAGGCGTTTATCGCCGAGCAACAGCCAACGGCGGGAGCGAGTAGACGGCGCGGAGTCGAGCAGACGAGTCGCACGCCCGGAAGCGCAACGTAGTGAGCATCCCGGACCGTCTCGGCGAGTTCGACTCCCGCCCCTTCCGCTTTTTGCGACGAACACGACGGCGAGCAGTTCATCTGTTCGCCACCTCGTGATTTTGTCGGTGTGCGAAGCAACGCCGTGGCCGCAACCGCACCGCGAACCGCACTATTGCCGATAATAAGGAGTCTACTGCGACCGCACAGCACCGCGACCGCACCACGGCCTCCCCAACCGACTGCGTTACTCACTTCGCTTCGCTCCGTTGCGTTACTCGTCCCTCGCGCGACTTGGCGCGGTCACGAGGACCGCGCCAGCACGCGCCAGTCCGAACGTCGAAGTCGAGCGTACGCTGGCGGGAGTCGCGCCGAGCGCAGTCCAGTCGAAAATCAGCCAGTAACGACGCCGAGAAGTGCGGAAAACGCCGATTAGCGCGGGCCGATAGGCTCGCGCGGGAGCGGTTCGTCGTCCTTGATGTCGGCGGCGATGGACTCCATCGTCTCGACGCGGAGCGGCGTCGTGTCCCGGACCTGCGCGAGGTACGAGAGGATGGCCTCCATTCGCTCGAAGTCCCGTTCCTCGGTCAGGTTGTTCGGGTGGAGCCACATGTGAAAGACGCCCTCCTCGGCGCTCGCGCGGTCGATGCCGCGCTTGGCCATGCTGACGACGGGGTCGTCGGTGACGCGCTCGACGGCGCTCCGGCCCCGGCCCTCGAAGCAGAACAAGTAGAGCGAGGCCGGGATGTTTATCAGCCCGTACTCGTCCTCCTCGGGCGTGACCAGCGTCGGCGAGACGGTTCCCGTGGGCCACCCCAGTAGCTTGGCCGCGGACCCGAGCGGGCCGCGGTCGTACCACCGCCGGGGTTGGGTCCCGCGGTAGGCCTTCACGCCGTAGGCCGCCAGCACGTCGCGGTGGCCGACGTAGTTTCGCGGAAAGACGACCGAATCGACCGAGAGGCCGCGCTCCTCGGCGAGTTCGACGCACTCGCGCATCTCCGCGGAGGCGACCTCCCGGTCGGTGTGGCCCATCTCGACGTGGGAGTAGGTGTGGCTCGCGACCTCGTGGTCGGCGTCGGCCTCCTCGATGGCGTCTACGAGTTTCTGGCCGTACCACTGCTCGTCCCGGCCCTCCCACGTGCCGGGGTCGCGGTCGAACCACCCGTCCGGCGTCGGGTGAGACTCGTGGTCGCCGTCACAGGAGTCCAGCAGGAGGTGGCCGACGACCGCCCACGTCGCCGGAATATCGTGGTCGTCGAACGTGTCGAGGAGTCGGAGCCACGACTCGCGGGCCGCCGTAACCCGGTCTTCTGGCATCGTCTCGTGGTCGTGGAACCCCCACGCGAGTTCGGCGTCGAGGGAGAGTACGACAGAACCCATCGTAACGTTGCTATCGGGCGGTCGGCGAGTAAATCGGTCCGACCGTTCAGGAGCGTTCTGCACGGTAATCGTCGGTTTCTACTCGACGGTCACGCTCTTGGCGAGGTTTCTGGGCTTGTCGATGGCGCGGTCGAGGAGGTCGGCCGCGTGGTACGACAGCAGTTGGAGTTGGACGTTGGCCAGCACGCCCGCCACGTCGGGGTGGGTCTCGGGAATCGTCAACACCTCGTCGGCGTACTGGTGGACCGACTCCTGCTCGTCGCTGGCGACAGCGACCACGGGCGCACCGCGCGCCTCGGCCTCCTTGACGTTGCCGAGGGTCTTCTCGTCGTTGCGTCCGGTGAACACCGCGAAGACGGGCGTCTCGGGCGTGACGAGCGCGAGCGGGCCGTGCTTCAACTCGCCCGCCGCGAAGCCCTCGGCGTGTTCGTAGGATATCTCCTTGAACTTGAGCGCGCCCTCCAGCGCGACCGGCCGGACCGCGCCGCGACCGATGAAGAAGTACGCCTCGCTGTCCCGATAGCTCTCGGCTACCCGGCGGGCGCTCGTGTAGTCCAGAATCTGCTGGACGTGGCCCGGCAGGTCCGAGAGGGCTTCGAGGCGGGCGCGGGCGTCGTCGGTCCGCGACCCGGTCACGTCCCGGACCACTCGTTCGGCCAGCAGGCCGAGCGAGACGACCTGCGACGAGAACGTCTTGGTCGCCGCGACGCCGATTTCGGGTCCGGCCCGGATGAACAGCGCGTCGTCGCACTCGCGGGCCGCGGTCGAACCGACGACGTTCGTCACCGCGAGCGTCCGCGCGCCCGAGGCGTTCGCCCGCCGGAGCGCCGACAGCGTGTCCGCGGTCTCCCCGCTCTGGGTCACGCCGATTACGAGCGTCTGTTCGTCCACCGGCGGTTGGGACGTGGCGTACTCGCTGGCGAGGAACGCTTGGGCGGGCACGCCGCCCGAGGAGAGAAACTGCGCGCCCACCAGTCCGGCGTGATAGGAGGTCCCGCAGGCGACGAACTGGACGCGCTCTACCTCCTCGAAGGTGCCTGCGGGGAAGTCTTCGAGATTGATGTCGCCCGTCGTGGGGTCGGCCCGGCCCCGGAGCGTCTGGCGGAGCGCGGCGGGTTGCTCGTGAATCTCCTTGAGCATGTAGTGGTCGTAGCCGCCCTTCCCCGCGTCCTCGGGGTCCCACTCGACGGTCTGGACCGACCGCTCGACCGCCTCGCCGTCGGTCGTCGAGATGGTGTGGCCGTCGGGTTTCACGATTACCACGTCGCCGTCGTCCAGATAGATCACGTCGTCGGTGAAATCGAGGAACGCGGGCACGTCGCTGGCGAGGAAGTACTCGCCGTCGTCCACGCCCAGCACGAGCGGCGACCCTCTCCGGGTCGCGTACACCGCGTGGTCGTGTTTGGTTATCATCGCCACCGCGTAACTCCCCGAGAGCTTCTCGATGGTCTCCCGGAACGCGGTCTCGGGGTCCGCGCCGTCTGCGAGGCGCTCCTCGACGAGGTGGGGAATGACCTCGGTGTCGGTGTCGCTCTCGAAGACGTGACCGCGAGCCTGTAGCTCGGATTTGAGTTCGTCGTAGTTCTCGATGATACCGTTGTGGACGACCGCGACCTCGCCGGTGCAGTCGGTGTGGGGGTGGGCGTTCGCGTCGCTCGGAGGACCGTGGGTACTCCAGCGCGTGTGACCGATACCGAGACCGCCGTCCGGCACCTCGTCGGCGAGGGCGTCTTTCAGGTGAGAGATCTCGCCTTGGCGCTTGAACACCTCCGGACCGCCGCCGTTCTTGATGGCGAGTCCGGCCGAGTCGTACCCGCGGTACTCCAGATTTTCGAGTCCGGTGAGGAGTTCGTCCACTGCGCTGTCGTCGTCACCGCCGATTCGGGCGATGATTCCACACATCAGCAGTACACCCCCGTCGTCTCGGTCGTCGTCGTGTTGGTAGCTATCATGGTTAGAGGGTCGTCGTTCGAAATTCGTTCGGGACGGCGTGCTGACCGTCGCATAATCCGCGCCTATCGTTCGTCCGGGCTACTCCATCGAGCATTGTACCGTCCTGACCGCCCCGACGTGCGGGAAGCGGGTGATGTTCGACAGATTGCGTCCGGTGCCCTTTGTTATACGCTCGCTGATTGCCCGGTAGGAGGAAATACGCCGTCCGTAGGCCGAACTTATCGCGAAACGGGTGGAACTGTTTCCAGTGCGTACCGCCGTTCGCGGGACGCTATGGCGGCGCGTGAACCCACAGCAGGCCGCGAAATCGGTCCGATAGCTCACACTTACGTCGCCGCAAGCAGGTGGTAACAAAGGCTTCGCCCCGAGTTGTATCGGCAATGACAGCCGAGAGGATTCAGGCAGTCGTCCTCGCCGCTGGCGAAGGCACCCGAATTCGGCCGCTGTCGGCGTCGCTCCCGAAACCGATGCTCCCCGTCGCCGACCGACCACTCGCGGCCCACGCCGCCGACGCCGCGGTTCGCGCGGGCGCGGACGAACTGATACTCGTCGTCGGGTACGAAGCCGACGCGGTCCGCGAGTACTTCGGCGAGGAGTACGCCGGTATCCCCGTCGAGTACGCGGTTCAGAACGAGCAGGCCGGGACCGCCGACGCGGTTCGGGCGGCCCGCGAGCATCTCGACGGCGCGTTCGCGGTGCTGAACGGCGACAACCTTTACGACCCCGCGGGCGTCGAGCGGTTGTTCGCGGCCGGGCCGAGCGTCGGCGCGCACCGCGTCGCGGACCCGACGAACTACGGCGTCCTCTCGACGGACGGGGACACCGTGACCGACATCGTGGAGAAACCCGCCGACCCGCCGACTGACCTCGCCAACACCGGAGCCTACGTCTTCCCCGCGGCGGCCCGCGAGTGGCTGGACGTGCCCGCGAGTGAGCGCGGCGAACACGAGATTACCGACGTGTTGGCTCGAACTATCGCGGAACACGAGGTCACGGCGGTCGAAATCGACCGCTGGCTCGACGTGGGTCGGCCGTGGGAACTGCTGGAAGCCAACGAGTGGAAACTCGCCGAGGGAGAGCGCGACATCCGGGGGTCGGTCCACGAGAACGCCGACCTCCGCGGGAACGTCGTCGTCGAGGAGGGCGCGGCCGTGGACGCGGGCGTGGTAATCGAGGGTCCCGCGCTGGTGCGCTCTGGCGCGAGCGTGGGTCCGAACGCGTACGTCCGCGGGGCGACCCTCGTCGGCGAGGACGCGAAGGTCGGTCACGGCGTCGAGGTCAAAAACAGCGTCCTGATGGCCGGAGCCACGGTCGGCCACCTGAGCTACGTCGGCGACAGCGTACTGGGCCGAGGCGTGAACTTCGGCGCGGGGACGACGGTGGCGAACCTCCGTCACGACGACCGGCCGGTGAAACTCACGGTCAAGGGCGAGCGGGTCTCGACCGACCGCCGGAAGTTCGGCGTCGTCGTCGGCGACGAGGCGAAAACCGGAATCAACGTCGCGCTGAACGCGGGCACGAAGCTCTCGCCGGGCGTCGGCGTCCCGCCGGGCGAGACCGTGACCCGCGACAGATAGGGAGACTACAAACCGGACCGCTCGCGGTCAGTTGTTGATCTCCTCGGGCTTGACCCAGACCACGAAGTCGTCGTCTTGGCGAACGATGCCCCGAACTGACCCGCTCTCGACGCTCTCGTCCACCTCGTCGGTGTCGATGCTGACGACCTGATTCACCGCGTCGATGAGCCACCCGACGCTTCCCTCCTCGTCGTCGTCGGATTCGAGGACGACCACGCGCTCACCGGTCTCGGTCTCGTCCAACTCTAGCACCTTCTTGGGGTTGATGATGGTCGTCGTGATGCCCCGCAGGTCCATCACGCCCTCGACACGAGGCTCGGAGTTCGGGAGCGGTGTCAGTTCGTCCTTGTCCACTATCTCGTCCACGTGAGCGATGTCGATGCAGTACTTCCGGTCCTCCAGCCGGAATTCGAGGACCTGAACGTCGCCGACTGTCTCTGGCATGTTCGGAGGGTCCCGCGGCGACCACTTTACTGTTCCGACGCCGACCAGTTCGGTCCCGTTGACGGGTCGCCTACGGTACCTTTTTAACCCACGTTTTCAAACGCGATAACTGATGGAGGCCGTGGAACTGCTCCGGGTACTCGGCAACAAGTACAACGCCGAGATACTCCGCGCCACGAACGAGCCGATGTCGGCGCAGGAACTGAGCGACGAACTCGAAATCCCGATAGCGACTAGTTATCGGCGAATCGAGGAGCTCACCGAGGCCGACTTGCTCGAACTGTCGGGCAGGGAGTTTTCCGACGAAGGGCGGCGGACGAAGGTCTATCGACGCAACGTAGACGCGCTCGAATTCTCCTTCGAGGAGGAGTCCATCGACGTGTCCGTGGACGACCGTCCGGACGTGGACAACTCGCTGGCGGACGTGTGGCGCGACCTGAAAGCCGAATGAGCCGACTCCAGCTCGGAGACCGACGACCGACTTCGCCGCCGATTCGGACACTCCTCGCGGGCGGACGCGGACGGCCTCTCAGTAGAGGAAAACCATGCAAACGATAGAACTGCTGTACGTCGTGTTCAGCGTCACTTTAGCAACTGCCGGTCTCTCGATGGTCGGACTCGCGGTCCGGGCGTACAACCGAACGTCCCGTCAGGCGATGTTCCACCTCTCCATCGGATTCACGCTCATCGTCGCGGCCGCGATAGCGACGACCGTGAGTGCGTTCGCAACCCGCTTCGAACAGACCCGGATGTTGCTGTCGGTCAACTATCTCATCACGACCGTCGGGTATCTGTTCGTCATCTACAGTATCACCGCAAACGAATAATCCGAACGAAGTGACGTTCTCCCGTTCCGACCGTTCGACCGCTATAAACGCCACATATCTGATTTCGTTACTTTCAGCATACCCAATATCAGGTCTGATAATCGCGGCCGTAGATTTATTACGGAGCTTCGTTTCGTTTCGCATAGAGTCCGTAGTCAATGTCACATTGACGTTCGGACAGGACGTGAGAAAATGAAAGAAAAAATCAAAGAGCGGTTAACTGACAGAGGTCAGGTCGGTATCGGTACGCTCATCGTGTTCATCGCGATGGTGCTGGTCGCCGCAATCGCGGCGGGCGTGCTGATCAACACGGCAGGATTCCTCCAGACCAAGTCCGAACAGACTGGTCAGGAGAGCAGCGCACAGGTCTCGAACCGCGTGCAGGTCGTCAGCGCGTTCGGTAACGTCGCCAATGAACAGGTCGAACAAATCAACCTGACGGTCATGCGTGGCTCCGGTTCCGCAGACATTAACCTCTCGGCGGCCACGATAGAGTGGATCGGTCCGAACGAAGCGAGAACGCTCGTTCACAACAGCGAAGAACCCGCGACACTCAACGGAACCGAGTTCAACGTCAGCGCCATCAAGGACCCCGACGACTCCGAACCGGTCCTGAACACGCAGGACGACCGGTTCAAGATTACGATGAAGGCGACCGAAATCGGCGGCGCGCTGGGCGAGGGCGAGGAGGTTAAGCTCAAGCTCACCACCCAGTACGGTGCAGTGACGCTCTACCGCGCGAACGTGCCTCAGTCGCTCTCCCAAGAGAGCGCAGTCACGGTCTAAGCCGCATCGCTCGCCAACTGACCTTCCTCTCGGTTTCGACCGCGTAACACCACGTTTTTTCTCGGACCAATTCCATCGGTCAGTCGTGACTTCGCTGTTCGAACTGGAGAAGACGGGCGACGTGGACCAACTCACCTCGCTGTTGGCCAAGAGCAACAGCGAGCCAGTCCGTCGGCGCGCGGCCGATATCCTCGGCGAAGTGGACGCTCCCGACGAGGAGATCCTCGACCCGCTGGTGACGGCCGTCCAGAACGACGACAGCGAGGCGGTGCGCGCGGCGGCCATCGACGCGCTCGACCAGCGCCACGCCGTCGAACGACTCGTCGCCGCGCTGACCGGCGAGGAGGTGCCGACCGACGGGGCCGAGTGGGCACGGGCCGAGGCGCTGGTCGAGACGCTGTCGGCCGACCAACCCGAACTTCGGATGGCGTCGGCCAACGCCTTGGGTCGCATCGGGAACAAGGCCGGGACGAAGGCGCTAGTCGGGCGGTTGGGCGACCCCGACCCGCGAGTTCGAGCGCGCGCCGGTCGCGCGCTCGGTCGCATCGAGGACCCCCGAGCGGTCGCCGCACTCCAGAAGCGACTGGGCGACGAGAGCGTCGAGGTCCGCCGGGAGGCCGCCGACTCGCTCGGTCGCATCGGCGGCGACGAGGCGCTGTCGGCACTCCTCGGTCTACTGGACGACGACAGCGAGACGGTTCGGCGCATCGCGGCCACCTCGCTGGGCAACTTCGGGAGCGCGAAACCGCTGGACGCGCTGGTGTCGCTCCTCTCCGACGAGAGCGAGACGGTGCGGCGGGCCGCGGTGTTCTCGCTCATCGAACTGCTGTCGAACGCACCGGGCCAGCAGAGCCACGAACTCCGCGAGCGGATGGTCGAGAAACTGAGCGCGACCGACCACCGGAGCGTCGTGGACTCGTTGGTCGATATCTTGGACCAAGGGACCCAAGCCCACCAGCGCCGCAACGCGGCGTGGTTGCTCGGCCGGGTCGCGGGCGACGACAACCGCGAGTCGGCGATTCGGGCGCTGGCGTCCGTATTGGACGACAAGGACGGGATGACCGCGCAGTTCGCCGCGACCAGTATCGCCGAGGTCGGCGGCGAGACCGCCGAGGAGGCCCTACTGGACGTATTGGACGACCCCGAGGCCAGTAGCGACGCGCGGGCGAAAGCGGCGTTCACGCTCGGAAAGGTCGGCGACGAGCGCGCGCGCCGACGCCTCGACGAGATAATCGACGACACCGACGACGAGGACGTTCGGAAGCGCGCGTTCTCCGCGCTGTCGAAACTCGGCGGTCGCGGGTAGTCGAGGCGCGGGGGTTTCCGCCCGCCCTCGGGCGGCCAATCGCCTCGCGTAGCGAGGTTATCGCGCGTGAAATTTGAGTAAAGTTTTATATCCGGTTGGTGTCTCTTTCCGGAATAAGATGGTCCGGGACAGGTTGTTGAAAATTTTAACGAGTTTACGTAATGCGGAGAACAGCGGCGAACACGAGCGAAACGTGACGTTCGACGGCGGGACACAGACCCGAGAGGTCTCCGTCTCGTCGGAGGGAACTGTCACGCGGTCGGACCTCGCCGACACGTATCGAGACGCCGACGTGAGCGACGACCTCCAACAGGCCCACGCGGTCCACCTCGGGCAGGTACTTGACGACCCGACCGCCGCGGCGGGCGACGCCCCCGACCTCGGGCGACGCCACGCGGACTCCTCGGTCTCTCCGGGAACGTTCGCTGGCACCTACGGTGTCGGCGTCGAGCGACTCGTCAGCGAGACGTTCGAGCGACTCGAACACCGACTCGGCGATGGCAACGAAGCGGTCGCCGACGAACTCTCTCGGGCCGAAGACGAACTCCAGTCGGCGCTCTCGGCGACGATGGCCGACATGGAGGCCGGACTCGATGCCTACGAATCCGTCGGGGCCGCGGGCGGGGAAAGCGAGGACGAGGAGGAAGAACTCAACGTGGACGACGACGACCTGCTGGACGGCATCGGCGTCCCGGTGTTCATGCTCGACGTTCAACGCGACGAGGTCGCGGCGTGGAACTCCGCGCTCGAGGACCTGACCGGTGTGGGTTCCGACGAGGCGCTCGGACTGGAAAACGCTAGCGAAGCGTTCTACCCCGACGGTCGCCGCGTACAGACGCTCGCCGACAAGGTGGCCGAGTCGCCCGAGTCGGCCCACACCGAGTTCGACGTGGAGAAAGCCGACACCACGCAGACGCTGTACACCGACGAGGGTGAGATGGTGACCCGCGACGGCGAGGAGCGCAAGATAGAGTTCTCGGCGATGCCACTGTACGACGACGGCGACCTCATCGCGGTGGTCGAGACGGTCCGGGACCGCACCGAGGACATCCACCGCCAAGAGGGTATCACGTCGCTGGTCGAAGAACTCATCGGCACGCTGACCGCGATGGAGATGGGCGACCTCTCTGCCCGCGCCTCCTTCGAGGACGAGTACGGCGTGGTGGACGACTCGCTCATCGAAGTCGTCGATCAGGTCAACGCGATGGCCGAGCGCTTCGAGGCGCTGACCGAGCGCGTCGGCGAGAAGGCCGACGACCTCGAAACGTCGGTCGAACAGGCCGCCGAGTCGGCACAGACGATAGACGAGCGCGTCGATGCCCAGACCGAACAGCTCTCGGAAGTCGCGACCCAGATGGAGAACTTCTCGGCCAGCATGGAGGAGGTCGCGGCCAGTTCCGACGAGGTCGCTTCCGCGGCCGAGGAGGCCAAGGCGTCGGCCGACAGCGGCCTCGAATCCAGTCAGGGCGCGCGCGAGGCCACCGACGAGGTCATCGAGATGAGCGACGACCTCGTGGACACCGTGACCGAACTCGAATCCCAGATGAACGAGATAGAGGACGTGGTCGAGGTCATCGCCGAGGTGGCCGACCAGACCAACCTGCTGGCGCTCAACGCCAACATCGAGGCCGCCCGCGCGGGCGAGGCCGGAAGCGGGTTCGAGGTCGTCGCCGACGAGGTCAAGGAACTGGCCAACGAGACGCGCGAACACACCGAGGAGATAGCCGAGCGCATCGAGGAGATTCAGTCTCAGGCCAACGAGACCGTCGTCGCCGTCGAGGAGTCCAACGAGCAGGTCAAGTACGCTGGCGACGAGATAGAGGACGCGTTGGTCGCGCTCGAAGAGATCGCCGACGCGGTCGAGGAGGCCGCGACCGGCGTGACCGAGGTGGCGCAGGCCAACGACGAGCAGGCCGCCAACGTCGAGCAGGTGATGGCGACCGTCGAGGACGTGCGCGACCAGACCCGGCAGGTCGAGAGCGCGACCGACGACATCGTGACCGCGACCCGCGAGCAGACTCAAGCCATCGACGAACTGTCGGCGCGCGTCGACGACATGCGAAGCGAGTAATCGCTTCGGCCTGCCATGACCGCATTCAACCGCCCTGCCGCGACCGCACTCGACCGCCGCCGACGCGAACCACCGCGCCGAGACCGTAGACACGACTCATGAGCAAGGAAGGCGAGCACAAGATAACGGACACGAAGGGGAAGTTCCTGCAGGTCGTCAAGAACGGCCGCAAACTCAACGACCCCGACTGGACCAGCGGCCGCATTCTGCTGTCGAACAAGCGCATCGTGTTGGCGGGCAATCAGGGCAAGCGGTCGATTCCGCTCTCGAAGGTGGACGGCCTGAAGGGTCGGTACGACGTGAACCAAGCCGTCGCGTCGGTCTCGGACTACCTCAGCGTCGAGTTCGACAACAACGTCCTGTTGCTCGGCACGAGCATCGACATCGACGAGTTCGAGACCGACGTGTACGGGGCCTTGCTCAACCAGAAGATGATTCTGACCAAGCACCCCGCGGTCGAAGGGGGCGTGGTCCAAGACACCGGCTGGGAGAAGGCCCGCATCAAGATAACCGAGGAGATGGTCAACGTCGCCATCGCCTCGGGCACGTTCGTCGGCATCGAACTCGACGACATCGGCGGGGTCGATAGGGCGACTCGGACCGTCAAGGGCGAACAGCGGACCGTCCTCGAAGTCGAACACACGCAGGGCGACACCAGCGTCCAGACGTACATCTCGGGCCAGACCCGGCGGTGTAGCCTGCTGGAGTCGCTCCTGAAGAAGGGCGAGCGCAAGAACGAGGGCGGCGTCGAGTTGGACGAGACCGAGAAGGAGGTCCTGATGGCGCTGTACTCGGGGGTCTCGTCGTTCGAGATTCCGGACTTCCTCGGGATGGACGTGGACGAAGTCGAGCGCATCTTCGAGCGACTCGTCGAGGTGGACGTGCTGGAGGAGGTCCGCAAACGGCGCGAAGTGAGCTTGAAGACTCGCGGGCGCAACATCGCCAGCGAGTCCATCAACGAGAAGTGACGCTACGGACGGGGAAAGGGCGGGCGTTCGCGGTGCTGTTTTCTGTAAATCGGATTCGAAAATTGGCATTCTCCACACCGACTCACCCATACATACTGACACGAAAGACCCCGCAAAACGAGGGAGCGAAACTGAATCGCCCTGAACGTCCCATCTTTCCCAGAGGCGGTTCGTCACCGCCTCCGGTTTTGCCGTAGAGAGTGACCTTACGGTCTACTCTCGCTCAAGTCGCATCAGCGCTACGACGATAGCCGTGAGGCGAAGGACGATTGTCACCGCCCACAGCACCGTCTTTCCGCTGATGCAACCCGCAGTGATGGTTCCAAGCATTTTGCGGGTGGTGTCTGGATGACACCGTTATTGACTATAAAGACTACATATAAGTAATTGTTGATGTGAATCGAGCCAACGATGTCTCTCGGTGTATCTCGAAACGGGTGGAGAAGTCGCACCACCCGCAAGACGCTTGGAACCGTGTAGTGTTTCTCGGTTGGGGATATTAAACGTTATCCGTACTAACTTACGCGAGCAATTACTTACTACATCTCATGCATACAGACTGGTCGAAGAGTACCGATTACCGAAGCCCCCTCGTCTCGGCCAACGCTCGAAGTCCCTCGTCCAGCGGAACCGTCGGTTCGTAGCCCAACTCCTCACGCGCCTTCGAGATGTCGGCCTCGCTGTGGCGGATGTCGCCCGGTCGCGGCTCGACGTGCGTAATCTCGGCGTCGGAGTTCGTCACCTCGACCACCGTCTCGGCGAGTTCGTTGACCGTGACGCTACCGCCCGTGCCGACGTTGAACGGTTCGCCCACGCGGTCGGTCGTCGCCGCCAGCAGGTTCGCCCGAACCACGTCGCGGACGTGGACGAAGTCGCGGGTCTGCTCGCCGTCGCCCTCGACGGTGAGGGGGCCGCCGTCGGCGGCCTGCTGGAAGAAGACGTTGACCACCGCGCTGTACTCGGGGTTCTGGCGCGGGCCGTAGACGTTGAAGTAGCGCAGAGGCACCGTCTCCAACCCGTAGAGGTCGTGGTACCGACGCGCGTAGTGGTCGAGCGAGAGCTTGTCGATACCGTACGGCGAGGTCGGCTCCTTCGGGTCGCCCTCCTCGACCGGCACCGAGTCGGGGTGGCCGTAGACGGCGGCAGACGACGCGAGGACGACACGAGCGTCCTCGTCGCGAGCCTGTTCGAGGAGGGCCACGGTCGCCGCGGCGTTGACCCGGTTGCTCTCGGGCGGGTTCGCGACGGACTCCTCGACCGACACCAGCGCGGCCTCGTGGAACACGAGGTCCGCGCCGTCCATCGCGTCGGTGAGGGTCTCCTCGTCGCAGATGTCGCCCTCCACGAGGTCCGCGCCCGCGGGGACGTGTTCGCGCGTGCCGCCCGAGAGATTATCGAGGATGCGGACCTCGTTGTCCGCGACCAGCGCCTCCGCGAGGTGGCTCCCGACGAAGCCAGCGCCGCCGGTTATCAGCACCGTCCGGTCCGTCAGGTCGGCCGATACTTCGGCGTCGCTCAGGGACGACTCGAAAGTCGAACCGTCGTTCATGCTCGAACCCTCGACGCGGTACGGGAAATATCCGGGGTTTCGGTCGCTCTCGTCGGTCGAGTCACGTCTCGACCACCCTAATCCATGTAGCCCAGTCCCTTGAGACGGGACTCGACTTCGTCGTAGTCGGCGTCGTGGGCCGCCGAGGAGTCCCGTTCGTCGAGCGCGCGCTCGACCACGTCGCGGCGCGCGGCGTCGGCGTCGGGGTCGAACACCTCCGAGAGGACCCGGCCGTCGGCGGCTTCGGGGACGGCCTCGCCCACGCTGTGAAGGAGGGTCGGCGCGACATCGGCGACCGTCGCCTCCTCGGGCGCGCTCCCGGCCTCGACGGACGGACCCCACGCGAGGAAGATGCCCTCCGAGCGGTGGGTCGCGTTCATGTCGCTGTCGGTGAACACCGACCCCGACAGGGAGTTCCCGTTCAGGTACCCCTCTTTCACCCGGCCGCGGACCACGAGGTCGGGCGAGTCGTCGTCGGTCTCGAACACCTCGTCGCCGTCGTAGACGTTCAGGACGCGCTGGCCGGTCTCGGGGTCTTCGAGTCCTTCGAGCGCGTCCCGAACCTCGGCTTTGACCGCGGGGATTTGGTCGGGCGCGACGATGCCCTGCTCGAACCGCTCGGCGTCGTTGACGTAGAGGCTCCCCTCGCCGTGGGTGAACGCGACCGTCTCGGTGAAGTCCACGTCGTAGAGCGCGTGACTGCCGGGAACTTGCGACGCGACGGACTCGATAACCGATTCGGGAAGGCGCTGGTAGAGGTCCTCGATGGTGATTCCCGCCGTCCCGAGGAGCGTCTCGACGCGCTCTTTCGTCAGGCCGAGGCGTTCGAGCGCGCCGCGGCCCGACCCGGTCTTCCGGGTGAGATACCCCTCGCGTTCGAGGAGCGTGTTCGTGTGGACGTAGGTGTCGATGGGACCGAACCCGTGGTCCGAGACGACGAAGAGGTTCGCGCCGTGGCGCTCGACGTAGTCCAGCACGTCGCCCAACGCGTCGTCCAACTCTCGGTAGTGGTCGAGGAGAACGTCTCGGTCCCAGACGAGGTGCTGGATGCGGTCGGGCGCGGTGAAGACGAAGAAGAAGAGTCGCCAGTCTTCGACCGTCATCTGCTTTTCGAGGAGTCCGCGCTGGCTGGCGACCAGCGTCTCGAAGTCTTCGAGGAACCCCTCACGGTCGTCGTGGTACTCGTCCCACGGGAGGCCGATCTGGTAGTCCGGCATCTCGTCTAAAATCTCGTCGGCGAGTTCCGGTGGGGAGGTGAAGCCGCCGTCGAATCCGGGCGTCATCATCCCCGTGACCATCTGGCCGTCGATGTCGTCGGCGGGGTAGGTCATCGGGACGTTGCCGACGACCGCCGGGGAGAGAACGTCCCAGAGTTCCGGCCGCGCGAGGTCGTGGCTGGTGTTCATCTCGTTGGTGTAGTCCGACTGCACCTCGTGGAAGGCGTAGACGCCGTGTTTGTCGGGCCACGTCCCCGTGGCGATGGTCGGCCACGCCAGCGCGGTCGTCGGGGGCTTCGTGCTTTCGAGCGGCCCGGCCGCTCCCTCCTCGACGAGGCGAGCGAAGTTCGGTAGCTCGCCCGCTTCTATCCAGTCTTCGAGGAGATACCACGGTACGCCGTCGAGTCCGAGAACGAACGCCTTGTCCGGGTCTGTTGATTTCGCCGACATAATTTGTAGGTGCGGGTCTCGCCCGCTTCGTGGTGGTTCGCAGGCCCGGAACGGCCTTTGTTATACCCCGTCTGCCCGCGATTACGAGGCGTCTGTGCGGGTGTAGGCGGCGCGTTCGACGTTACGGACGCCGTCGGAAACCGAGCGAAATCGCACTCTCACGAGAGTACCGAGACGACTCGCTTGGGGTCGAGGAGGCCGCCCGCGACCGAGAGGGCGGCCCACACTGCGATACCGACGAGGACCGACCCGGCCACCGCGACGACGCCGGAGGTCGCGTTCAGCGCGGCGTAGACCGCGACCGACATGGCTCCCGCGACCGCGCCGACCGCCGCGAGGTGGCGGGCGAGTCGGCGGACCGACAGCGAGAGTTCCGAGTGGATGACGGCCACGTTGACCACGGTGTAGCCGCCGAAGGTGACGACGGTGGCGGCCGCGGCCCCGACGACGCCGAACCGCGGAATCATCACGAGGTTGAGCAGGAAGTTCCCGATGGAGGTCGCGCCCTTGGCGTAGGCCCGAGACCGGGCGCGGCCGAGGTAGTCCAGCGCGTCGCTGGTGACGAACGCGATGGCCTGCAGGACGACGTACCCCGAGAACACCTGCAAGACCGGCGCGGCCGGTCCCATGTCGGAGCCGAAGATGAGGGTGATGGTCGGCTCGGCGACGAGGACGATTCCGGCCGCGGCGGGCACGTAGAGCAGGAGGGTGTACTTCAAGGTCGTCTCGTAGATGCGGGCCGCGCTCTCGGCGTCGCCGTCGGCCTTGTGTTCGCCGTAGGTCGGCGAGAGGGTGAACCCCAGCGACGCCGCGGGCGTCTGGACGAACCCGACGATCTGCTTGGCGAGGTAGTAGTAACCGACCGCGACCGGGCCGATGAAGTAGCCCACGAGAATCGTATCGACGCGCTTGTCGATGACGTTCGCGCCCCGAGTCACGGTCAGCGGGACGCTGTAGCGAAGGACCTTCCGCGCCAGTCCGTCTTCCGGGGCCTCGGCGCGCTCGGCGTCGCGGAGCGCCACGACGTAGAGGAGGCCGAGGCCGAGCGCGGCACCGATGCCGTAGCCGACGATGTAGCCGGTCAGCGCCCCCATCGCGCCGCCGAAGACGACGACGAACAGGACCGTCAGCCCGAGCCGCGAGACGGTGCCGACCGTCCGGATGGCACTGCTGTAGGTCACGCGGTTGAACCCTTGGAAGAGTATCTGGCTGAACGTGAAAAGCGAGTGGACCACGACGTAGCCCGCGCCGACCACGAGGAGCGGCGCGATGTCCGGTTGGCCGATGAGGTCGGCGACCAGTCCGCCGAAGAGTGCGAACCCTCCGGCGACCAGCGCGGCCGCCGCGACGCGGTAGACGAGCGCGGCCCGGACGACGTAGGGCACTTGGCCGGGGTCGTTCTCGCGGTACTCCGTGACGTAGCGCGCGGCTGCCTTCCCGATGCCGAGGTCGCCGAGCAGTTGCGCGACGCCGAGGACCGCCACCGCCGACCCGAGCATGCCGTACTGGCGACTCGACAGCAGGTAGCGCACGAGGACGACCATCAGCAGGCCGCTGGCGACCATGTGGAGCAGTCGCGCGCCGAACGTCGCCTTCAGCCCGCGAGAGATGCGTTCGAGGTTCATGTTATCTCGTCTCGTTTATCTGGTACATTTGGAAGCCGCCGTTGGCCTGCACGCGGTTCAGTCCGGGCGCGGCGTCGAGCGACCGGAATCCGGCCCGGTCGAAGCGCAACTGGTCGTACACCCGAACCTCCTGTTGGCGCGCCCGGTCGGTGAACGCCAGATACCGGTCGCCGTAGTGGCGCGCGACGTAACTCCCCGTGAAGTTCTCGCCGGTCGCGGGGTGGGTCTCGGAGGCGTAGAGACTTCCCGCGCCGAGCGACCGCCTGCGACTCTCGTCGTAGCCGAGTATCCCGTCGGTCCAACGCTCGCCTGCGCCTCTGATGCCGACGAACGGCGACGACCCGCGATGCTCGACCGCGGTCTCGTAGCCGGTCATCTGGGCCTCGCTGACGTGGCTCGAACTCTGGTACATGTACGGCGACTGGTACACCGTCGGCACCGACGCCGCGAGCATGAGGACGAAGGCGACCCCGACCAGCGTCAGGGCGCTCCCCGACGACAGCGAGGTCCGCGTCGAGAGCAGGTCGAGTCCGCGGGCCAGCGCGACCGCCCCGAGAATCGTCACCAACACCATGATGAAGCCCAACTGCCGGAAGTGAAGCTTCTCGTAGCTGACGACGAAGTAGGCCGTGAACAGTCCGAACAGCGGAATCAGTGCCAATCCAAAGTACCGCGAGAACGCCATCAGGTTCGACTCCTCGACGCGCCCGAGGAAGCCACCGAGGACCAGCAGACCCGCGAGCGCGCAGAACACCACGCTGACCGAGAACAGTTTCAGGAACAGCACCTCGATTGAGCCGCCGACCGAGGCGACCGACCCGGCGGCCTGCGTGGTCTCGGTCCCCAACTGGAGGCCGCTGGACAGCATGGTCACCAGCGCGGAACTGGCTCCCGACGCGCGCTCGTGGCGAGGAGTCCACACCGCGAACACGCCCGCGAGGAGGACCGCTTGGAGCGCGAACGTCCGGTGGCCGGTCTCGGCGGACCCCGCGAAGCGAGCGACCAGTTGGAACCCGACGATGGCGACGAAGACCACGAGGACGTTCGCGGCCTGCTGGGGGTGGACCAGCACGACCGCCGTCGAGGCCACCGCCAGTAGCGCGCCGGTCGGGGTCCCGACCAACTGCTCGTCGCGGTCGGCCCGCGTCAGGTAGCGCGCCACCAGATAGAGGACCAGCGGCAGGAACATGATGGCCTGCGTGGTCGGGTGGGGCATGTCGAAGACGCTGATGTTGTTCACCGGCATGAACAGCAGTCCCGACAGCGCCGCGAGCGCGGTCGCGCGCCGGTCGTGCGTGATGGCCCACGTCGCCAGCGGGAGGAAGAGGAGGAAGGTAGCGGTGAACGCCATCACCATGACGAGCATCGCGCGGGCGAGTTCCATCCCGGTCGCGTCGGCCAGCAGGACCGTGACGGAGTGGGTCGCGGGGTACAGCAGGTCCACGACCGGCAACTCGCCCGAGGAGATATCCTTGGCCCACCCGAGGTGGGTCAGCGAGTCGCCCGCGCCGAAGAAGTAGTACGACCGCAGGACCGGGAGCGACGCCACCGCGAGCATCCCAATACCACCGAGGAGTAACCCCAGTCGCCGGGGCATGCCGGTCGCTCGCAGTCCGACGAACACCGCGACGACGAGCGCCGCGGCGGTTCCGAGCCAGAACGCCAGCGGGGTGCCAGCGTATATCGAGAGTTCGTACGCCTCGGGCGGGGAGCTGTGCGCGGCGAGTATCGCCGCCGCGAGCGCGACGAACCCGACCAGAAGCGCGCCTCTTGCCCATCGCTGAGACGAATTCGTGTCCGAAGCCATGTGTAATCAGGCCGCGCCCAGACGGACGCGTCGTTACTCCACACTCCCCGCGTTTGGGCTTTGTTATGGGCCGCCTGTGGGGTCGTAGGCGACGAAAACCCGCGGACGGCCCGGCGTTCACGAGAATCCGCGCCCCGGCCGACTGCCCGGTTCCTTTCGGTCCACCGGGTTACTGGAAGGTTTGCTAACCCTTATCACCGTACGACACCGAGTAACTGATAGAAACCCACTAACGGAGCGGAAGTGGGCGACCACACCAATGACCGAAAAATACGACAGCGCGAACGACCGCGACGACGACCGGGAGACCGACCGATACGCCGCCTTCAGCGACGGCGCTGGCGAAGTCGTCGTCTACGACACGACGAACAACGCGGCGTGGATGAAGTCCGACGCGGCGGTCGCCGTCGAAGAGATGGTCTGATTCTTCCCAGAAAAGGCGGCAACGCCGTCTACTGCACCAGTTTGTACGCGCGCTTGGCGACGTTCATCGCCGCGCCGCCCGACTCCACGACGTAGTACGGCTGGAGGTCCGCGCCGAACTTCGCCTTGTACCGACAGAGCCGCTCGGTGTTCGCGCCCATCAGGTCGTACTGCGTGACCGACTCGACCGGCGGCTCCTCGACGATATCCTCGACGAGTCGCCAGTGGATGAGGCTATTGACCGCGGTACCCTCGTAGATGGCCTTCGCGCCGCCCTGCCAGAAGTAGGCGTGGTCGTTGGAGTAGAGCGCGGTGATGCCCGAGAGGTACTCGCCGTCGCCGTCGCGGGCGACGTAGGCCCGCGCGCGGTTCTCCTCGCTCAGCGCCTCGAAGAGGTCCCGGACGTAGGCCCACGTCAGCCCGAACGGTTCGTCCTGCTCGGCGAAGCGCGCCTTCGTCGCCCGGTAGATGTCGCGGGCACCCGAGACGCCCTCACACTCGACGGTCACGTCTAGCTCCTCGGCGTCGCCGATTTCGCGCCGGAGGCTCTTCGAGAAGGACTTGCGGACCTCGTCGGTCCCGCGGTCTTCGAGGTCGAGGAAGTACGTGAAGTTGGGTTCGACCTGAAGGTTGCCCCACGCATACGGCCGGGGGTCGCCGTAGGCGGTGTTGCACTCCATCCGGAAGAGGGTCAACCGCGAGTCCACGTCGAGGGTGTCCAGCACGCGCTCGGCGGCGGGTGACTCGACGCCCGCGTCGGCGAGTCGCCGGTCCAAGTCGAGGTCGGTGCCGACCTGCTGAAGGACCTCCTCGGTGAACTCGTTGTTGACTTTCTCCTGTTTGCGTCGCTTGGGGCTGGTCGGCATCAAAATCGGCCCGAGACGGGGAATCCCCATGCTCGGCGGCGGCGACGTGACCGCGGTGCCCACGGACTTCTGCTGGACGAAGACGGGCAACAGCGCGATGGGCTGTTGGCCCTTGAACCCGCCGAACAGCTTCATCTCGGCGTCCGTGTGCCTATCGACCACCTCCAGTGCCTCCGGGCGGTGGAACACTTCGAATCCGTCGCTCGGTAGTGCCGACTCCCACTCCGACAGTTCGAGTTGCTCGACTCTCATCCTGTTACTCCGTCTTGGACCTCGTTTTCACTTTGTTATCCTCCGCCTGCGGGGACTGTAGGGCCGCCCTGTGGCGGTTCTCGTCCTCGCCGCCGACTTCGCTATCGCTCGCGCGTTCGCCGTCGGGGTGGGCCATCATCTCGTAGTACTCCTGCGGCGGCCCGACCCACGCGCCCATCTCCAGCGCGCGTTCGACCAGTCGCCGGTAGAGTCGTCGGTAGCCGGGAAAATCGCGCTCGGTGAACAGCCGCGGGTGCCAGAGCGCCGACATCACCGCGCCGTTCTCCGCGGCCTCCGCCAGCAGGGACTCGCACTCGGCCCACGCCGCCCCGAAGTCGTCGCCGGGGTCGGGGAGCGCGGCCTCCATCACGGTCAGCGGGAAGACGACGAACTCGTCGCCGAAGGGACGCGACGGCAGGTAGCCGCGGTCGAAGCCGGTCGTCTCGCTCGACCCCGGACTGGCGTCGTAGCACAGGCCGATGTCGCGGTGGTGGCTCCACGTCTCTGGCGCGCGGTTCAGGTGGTGTTGGCGACCGCCCACGACCTCCTCGCCGAGGGCCGATTCGAGCGTCGCCTTCTCCATCCGGAGGCGGTCGGGGTCGTCGTAGGAGTCGTACGAGCCGTGGAGGCCGACCTCCCACCCGCCCTCGCGGAGTCGGTCCAGCAGGTCCAGCATCTCGGGAGTCTCCAGTTCGTAGCGCCCGAACTGCTCTATCCAGTAGAAGGGGTCGAGCCAATCGCCCGGCGGCCGCTCCAAGAGGTGTTTCTCCCGTAGGAAGTAGAACGCCGACCTGACTCCGAGCGACTCCTCCAACGCCATCATGTCTTCGAACTGCCACCATGGGTTCCGGCCGGGCAGGAGGTCCAGCAACTGCCGGGGGTCCCGATGCTCGATTGCGTGGTACGCCGACTGAATCGTCTTGTAGGGCCGGTCTACGTCGTGGGTCAGCAGGAGCGCGAACTCGCTGTCTGCGACCGCCTCGGGGTCGCCCGTCACGCGTGGGTCGGCCGACGCGCCGCCGTCGCGGTCCTCGTTCCGCCCGGTCGCCGAGTCGCCGTCGTCAGGCATCGTCCAACAGGTCGGTGATTCTGGCCGCGGCGTCGCCGTCGCCGTACGGCCGGGGCTTCTCGCTCGGCGGGTCGGCGTCGTCCAGCGCCCGGCGGATGGCCGTCTCGTTCGCGCCGACCAACTCGTTGTATCCGGCCTCGACGGTCTCGCGCCACTCGGTCTCCTCGCGCATCGTCACGCAGGGCGTGTCGAGGAAGAACGCCTCCTTCTGGACGCCCCCCGAGTCGGTCGCCACCACGTCCGCACAGTCCTGTAGTCGCACGAAATCGAGGTAGCCCACCGGCTCGACCAGCGTCAGTCGCTCGCGGGCCTCGTCGTACATTTCGTATTCCTGCATACGGTTTATCGTCCGCGGATGGGCGGGGAAGACGACCTCGCGGGGGTCGCCCGCGAGCGCGTCGAGGAGGGCCGCCAGTCTGTCGGGGTCGTCGGTGTTCGCGGCGCGGTGGACCGTCGCCAGCACGTACTCGCCCGATTCGACGCCGAACTCCGACAGAATCTCGGAGTGGTCCGCGGCGCGCTCGCGCGCCCACAGCACGGCGTCGTACATCACGTCGCCCGTGTCGTGGACCGCACCGGGGACCGACTCCTCGCGGAGGTTCGCCACTGCGCGCCGAGAGGGCGCAAAGAGGAGGTCCGCGGCGTGGTCGGTCAGCACACGGTTTATCTCCTCGGGCATCTCGCGGTTGTAGCTCCGAAGTCCGGCCTCGACGTGCGCGAGTCGGGTGTCGGCCTTCGAGGCGGCGATGGCCGCCGCGAGCGTGGAGTTGGTGTCGCCGTAGACCAGCACCGCGTCCGGTTCTTCGGCTTCTATCTTCTCGCCCAACCCGGCCAGCATCTCGGCGGTCTGGTCGCTGTGGTTCGAGGAGCCGACGCCCAAGTTGTCGTCCGGTTCAGGGATGCCCAACTCGTCGAAGAACACGTCGGACATCTCCTCGTCGTAGTGCTGTCCGGTGTGAATCAGCACCTCGTCGTGGCGACGCCGGAGTTCCCGCGAGACGGCGGCGGCCTTGACGAACTGGGGCCGCGCGCCGACGACGGTGAGGACCTTCATGTCGGGTCCTCCTCGTCGGGGTCCGCGACGCGAATCGGTTCGCTCTCTGCGGCGTCGAGGGCCGCGGTGAGCGTCCGGGAGAGTCGTTCGAACGGCGTCGTCGCGTGAGGGTGGCCGGTCGGTCGGTCGCTTCCGGAAAGCGTTAAACCTGTTTTAGCAATATCCATGATGTTTTAGAACACCTCGATGTTTCTCCGTGGTCGTGAGCCGGTGCGTCGTCTCGTCGCGCGGTCCGAGTCTCCCCGCATCGCTACCCGCTCCCGATGGTGTAGACGCGGTGGTCGGTCTCCGCGAGGTCGAGGCTCTGGCGGCCGTCCACGACCGCGAGCGGGTCGAACCGCTCCCACTCGATTGCGTCGAACTCGCTATGCGGCGTCACCAGCACTATCGCGTCGAGGTCGCGCTCGTAAAGCGCATCTTGCGATATCTTTTCGAGGTCGAACTCCTCGGCGTCGTCCAGCATCGGGTCCACGCCCAGCACCGTCGCGCCGAGGTTCGAGAGTCGTTCCGCGATTGGTTCGGCGGGCGTCGCGCGGGTCTCCTCGACGCCCGGCCGGTAGGTCAGCCCGAGGAGCGCCACGGTGGTCTCGTCGGGGGACTTCCCCTCGGCGTCGAGTTCGCGGGCCAGCGTCTCGACGGTGAACTCCGGCATCGAGTCGTTGACCTCGCGGGCGGTTTCGAGCAGCGGCGAGTCGGTCTCGAAGCCGTTGATGACGAAGTACGGGTAGTAGGGGATGCAGTGGCCGCCCACGCCCGGACCGGGCGCGTGAATCTCACAGAACGGCTGGGTGTTCGCCGTCTCGATGGCCTCGTTCACGTCGATGCCCAACTCGTCGGTGAGCGTGGCGAGTTCGTTGGCTAAGGCGATGTTCACGTCGCGGTAGAGACCCTCGAAGACCTTCACTGCCTCCGCGGTGGTCGCGTCCGAGACGGCGAGTACGTCGTGTTGGGTGATTTCGCCGTAGACGAGTTCGGCGGCTCGGGTGGCCTCGTCGTCGGTGCCGCCGACGACCTTCGGGTACGCGCCGCGGATGTCTTCGAGCGCCCGCCCGCTGGAGGTCCGCTCGGGGCAGAACGCCAGTCCGAACTCGTCGTGTCCGGCGGCGTCTTCGAGGAGCGGTTCGAGCAGGTCCTCGCAGGTCCGGGGCGGGACCGTACACTCCACGACCACGAGGTCGCCGGGGTCCAGCCCCGTCGCTATCTCCTCGGCGACCGACCGCAGGATGGAGAGGTCGGCCTCCTTCTCGTCGGTGATGGGCGTCGGCACGATGACGACGTGGACCGCGGCGTCGGCCGCGGCCTCGGCGGGGTCGTCGGTCGCCTCGAACGCGCCGCGCTCGACCGTCTCGGCGACGAGTTCCGGCAGGCCGGGTTCGCGCTTGACGGGACACTTCCCGGCGTTTATCGTCTCGACGACCTCCGGGTCCACGTCCGCGCCGACGACGTTCCCGCAGGTGTCGGCGTACACCGCCGCCAGCGGCAGGCCCATCTTGCCGAGGCCGTACACCGCGACCGGGACGTTTCCGGCGAGGAACTCCTCGCGCTGGTCGGTCTCCGGGGCGTCGGTGCCGTACAGTTTCGTGACTTCGTGCAGGCTCACCGGGCGCTCACCTCCGGCTCGGAGCGGTCGTCGGCGGTGGTCGCGGCCGCCTCGTGAATCTCGCGCGCGACTTCGAGGACCCGCAGGCCGTCCTCGCCCGAGACCACCGGGTCGCCGTCGCCGGTCGCGGCCGCGACGAACGCCTCCAACTCGTTTTTGAGCGGTTCGCCGGTCTGGACGGTCGGTCGCTCCACGATGCTCTCGTGGCGGTAGCGCACGTCGCCGTTGTCCTCGATGTACTCCGGGAGCGAGTGGCGGTGAATCTCGACCGACCGGTCGATGTAATCGACGTTGACCCGACAGCTCTCGGCCGTGATGGCCAGCTTCCGGACGCGCTGTTGGGTGACTCTGCTCGCGGTCAGCGAGGCGACGGTCCCGTCGGCGAACGTCAGGTCCGCTGTCGCGTACTGGTTGTTCCTCGCGCCGTGGGCGGTGACGCTCTCGGGCGACTCGCCGAGCATCGCCAGCACCACGTCGATGTCGTGAATCATCAGGTCCAGCACCGCGCTCTCGTCCACCTCTCGGCCTTCCGGCGGCGGGCCGAGTCGCTGGGCGTCCACCGCGATTACGTCCAAGTCGGCAACGATGTCGGCCAGCGCCCGAATCGCGGGGTTGAACCGCTCGACGTGGCCGACCTGAATCGTCACGCCCGCGTCGGCCGCGCGGTCGATGAGTTCCCGGCCGACCTCGGGGTCGTCCACGAAGGGCTTCTCGACCAGCACGTCCACGCCGCGGTCGATGCAGTCGCGGGCCATCTCGGCGTGGAACTGGGTCGGCACCGCGACGGAGGCCACGTCGGCCGCGTCGAGGAGGGCGTCCAGTTCCAACGCCGTCGCCCCGTGGTCGGCGGCGACCTCGCGGGCCTGCTCGTCGTCAACGTCGAAGACGCCGACGAGGTTCACGGTCGGCAGTTCGCTGTACACGCGAGCGTGGTGGCGACCCATGCTCCCGACGCCGATTACCGCGGCGTTCGTCACGTCGTCGGGCACGTCGGTCGCGGTGTCGGTCATACTACTTGTCGTGTCGGTCACGTCACTCGTCGCGTCGGCCGCGTCGCTGGCGGCGTCGGTCGCGGTACTCGGTTCGTCGTGGTCGTCGGGAGGGTCAGCGTTCATACTCTTGAATCGCGGAGACGATGGTTCGGAGGTCCTGTTCGGAGACGTTCGGATGCACCGGGAGCGACAGCGCCTCGGCGGCGGCGCGCTCGGCGACCGGCGCGTCGTGGCTCACGGCCTCGTAGGCCGGTTGTTCGTGGATGGGCGTCGGGTAGTAGACGCCGGTGCCGACGCCCACCTCGTCCAAATAGTCGGCCAGTCCCTCGCGGTCGTCGGTCCGAATCGTGTACTGGTGGTAGACGTGGGTTCGGCCGTCGGGTTCGGTGGGCGTCGCCACGTCGGCGTCGGCCAGTGAGTCGGTGAGGTAGGCGGCGTTCGACCGCCGGGCCTCGTTGTAGTCCGACAGCCGGTCCAACTGGACCCGACCGATGGCGGCCGCGATGGAGGTCAGCCGGAAGTTGTGTCCGACTCGGACGTGGCGGTACCCGCCCTCGGGCGGGCGACCGTGGTTGACGAAACTCGCGGCTCGTTCGGCCACGTCGTCGCGTCGGGTCGTGACCATCCCGCCCTCGCCGGTGGTCATGTTCTTCGTCGGGTACAGCGAGAAGCAGGCCGCGTCGCCGAGCGACCCCACCTTCAGCCCGTGGTACTCCGCGCCGTGAGCCTGCGCGGCGTCCTCGATTATCGCGAGGTCGTAGTCGTCGGCGATGTCCAGCAGGGCGTCCATCTCGGCTGGAAGCCCGTAGAGGTGGACCGGGAGAATCGCGGCCACGTCGTCGCGCTCGCGGACGACCTCCTCGACCGCCACCGGGTCGAGGTTGTACGTCTCGGGGTCGATGTCGGCGAAGACCGGTTCGGCCCCGGCGAGTCGAATCGCGTTCGCGCTGGCGACGAACGAGAACGGCGTCGTCACCACCGCGTCGCCCTCTCCGACGCCCAGCGCCTCGAAGGCGGTGTGGAGCGCGGTCGTCCCGTTGCTCGTGGCGACGCCGTGGTCGGCCTCGCACATCGCCGCGAACTCGTCTTCGAAGGCCCGGACCTCCGGCCCGTCGGCGATGTGGCCCGACTCCATGACCTCCCGGACGCGTTCTATCTCGCGCTCGCCCATCTCGGGGTCGGCGATGGGGACGCTCATGCTATCTCGTTGCCCCCTCGCAACTCATCGGGCAGGTCCCGGAACTGGGCGGGCGCGCCCACCGCCAGCGTCTCCGGGGGCACGTCCTCGGTCACGACCGCTCCGGCCGCGACGAACGAGCCTTCGCCGACGGTGACGCCGGGCAACAGGGTCGCGTTCGCGCCGACCGACACGTGGTCTTCCAGCGTCGGGCCGTCGAGGTCGTACTCCTCGCGGATGGGGTAGGCGTCGTTGGTCAACACCGCGTTCGGTCCGACGAACACCTCGTCGCCGATGGTCGTGTTCGTCGGCACGTAGACGCCCGTCTGGAGACTGACGTGCGACCCGACGGTCGTGGTCCCGTCGATGACGGTGTTCGTGCCGACCACCACGTCGTCGCCGACGGCGGTCTCCTCGCGCACCAGCACGCCGTGGCCGGTGGTGAAGTCGTCGCCGATTACCACGTCGGCGTAGACGATGCTCCCCGAGCGAATCGTCGCCCGGTCGCCGATGCGCGGTGGGTCGGCCTCCTCGCGGTGGCGGTGGCCGACCGTGGCGTTCGGCGAGACGGTACACTCCTCGCCCAACTCGGGAACGAGTCGCTCCTCGCACTCGTCCCGAGCGTCGGCCTTAGCCACGCTGGCTCACCCCCTTCGCGGAGCGCGAGTCCAACGTATCGTTCGGAGTCAGTAACGGAATCATATGTCAATCAGTCGATTGCCCGGTCGTATCGCCGGACGGCGCGCCGGGCGTTATCGAGTCAATGACCTGTATCCGCCTTTGTTATACGGAGCCTTGAAGTCGGGTAGACCGGTCTTATCGGCGTTTTCGACCGGGTTTTCCGGGAGTAGCGTCCGCGAAGGGATTTCCCAGTTTCCCGACCGGTCCGGGGACGTTATCGTACCCGTATCGTCGTCCTCCCGTGACGTATCGTCGGACTACCCCCCGACAGTACGTGGGTAACAAAGTGCCAACGCGGTAATATCGAGGGTATGCGGCGGTCTCACCTGCGGACATCCTCCCGACCCGGTGGCTCCGAGCGCGTATCGCCTCCGACGACCTGCCGACATCCGGGGGAGCATGTCTCGCGCTGACGAGCTCTCTCAGGACGAGGTCTTCGAGGTTCTGAAGAGCCCCCGGCGTCGGTACGCGCTGTACTACCTCCGGCGGGAGGGCGGCGAAACCGAACTGTCGGACCTGACCGAACAGGTCGCGGCGTGGGAGAACGAGACGACTCCCGCGGCGCTCTCGACCGAACAGCGCAAGCGCGTGTACATCTCCCTCTACCAGACCCACCTCCCGAAACTCGACGAGGCGAACATCGTGGAGTACGACCGCGACGAGGGTATCGTCCGACTCGGCGACCGAGCCTCGGACCTCGACATCTATCTGGGCGACGTATCCCGCGAGGAGTTCCCGTGGGACCGGTACTACCTTGGACTCGTGGGCGCGAGTTCCCTGCTGGTCGCGGCGGTCTGGCTGAATCTCCCTCCCTTCGGGATGATTCCCGGTCTCGTGCTGGCGACGCTTATCCTCGTGGTGTTCGGCGTCTCGGCGCTCGTCCACTACTTCAAGTACAGACGCGGCGGTAACGTCGGCACGCCGCCCGAAATACATCGCGTCAATGGACAGGAAAATTAGATGTTCGGAACCAGCGGCATCCGCGGACGAATCGGCGACGAAGTGACTTGCGACCTCGCGCTGGCGGTCGGGCGCGCGCTCGCCAGCGAGGGCTACGGGAGCGTAGTAGTCGGCAGAGACGCCCGCGAGAGCGGACGGATGCTGGCCGACGCCGCGGTCTCGGGCCTCCGGGAATGTGGCGCGGACGCGATTCGGCTC
Source organism: Halorussus salinus (assembly GCF_004765815.2). NCBI lineage: Archaea > Methanobacteriati > Methanobacteriota > Halobacteria > Halobacteriales > Haladaptataceae > Halorussus > Halorussus salinus. The sequence goes on from NZ_ML974128.1 coordinate 713,379, forward strand.
GGCGAACAAGCCACTCCCACGGTCGCCCGGAGCGTCGGCTGGCGCGACGCCGACGCGGGCCTGATGGTGACCGCCAGCCACAACCCGGCCCCGGACAACGGGCTGAAGCTCTGGAACCCCTCGGGACAGGCCTTCGACGAGCGCCAACGGGAGGCCATCGCGGCTCGCGTGCGCGAAGAAAACTACGACCTCCGGGCGTGGGACGACCTCGGCGAGGAGACCGCGTGGGACGCCGCCCGCGAGCGCCACGCGCAGGCGGTCACGAGCGCGGCCGCGCCCGGCGACTGCTCGATAGTCGTGGACGCGGGCAACGGCGTCGGAGGGGTCACCGCCGAGGCGCTCCGACGACTCGGCCACGACGTGCGGACGCTCAACGACCGGCCGGACGGGACGTTTCCCGCGCGCCCGAGCGAGCCGACCGCCGAGAACTGCCGGGGTCTCTCGGCGTTCGTCGCCGCGACCGACGCCGACCTCGGCATCGCCCACGACGGCGACGCCGACCGGATGCGCGCGGTCACCGCGTCGGGCGAGTTCGTTGCGGGCGACCTCCTGCTGGCGGTGTTCGCCCGCGAGGCCGCGACGCCCGGCGACGAGGTGGCGGTTCCCGTGGATACGAGTCTCACCGTCGCCGACACGCTGGAAGCACAGGGAGCCATCGTCACGCGCACGCGCGTGGGAGACGTGTACGTCGCCGAGCGCGCGACCGACTCCGGCGTTGCCTTCGGCGGCGAACCCAGCGGCGCGTGGATATGGCCCGACGAGACGCTGTGTCCCGACGGCCCACTCGCGGCGTGTCGGCTCGCGGGACTGGTCGCCCGTCGCGGGTCGCTCGACCGACTCGTCGGCGAAATCGAGACGTATCCGCTCGAACGCGGCAGCGTCGAGACCGACCGGAAGGCGGCCGCGATGGAGCGCGTTCGGGACCGACTTCTCGGCGAGTACGACGACGTGACCACCCTAGACGGTGTGCGGGTCGGGACCGACGACGGGTGGCTCCTCGTGCGCGCGAGCGGGACCCAATCGCTGATTCGGGTGACTGCCGAGGCCAGAAGCGAAGAGCGAACCGAACAGTTGTTCACAAAAGCCGAAACCGCCGTCGAGGAGGGGATTCGCGCGGTCGAACGTGCCAGCGTCGAGGGAGAATCCGAGCGGGCGAGTCGTCGGAGTTAAATCCGGTCCACCACGTCGCAGACCGAGTGAGCGTCCGCGACGATGAAGGCTTCGTCACGGAGCATCTCCTCTTCTTCGGGGAGAAACATTAGGTGACCGCGGTCGTTTTTCTTCGCGCGGATAACTTCCCAGTCGTCCAGTTCGTAGCCGAGGTCGTCGGGTTCGGGGTCGCGGGGGACTTCCTGCCACCCGTCGGTTTCGGAGTGGGCGTTCTTAGGAGCCATCCTGCACCTCCGGACCGGACGCGCCGGGAGTAGAGAACGGTAGTCCGCCAGTGGAGGGCGTCGTGCCAGCGGGGAGCGTCGCGCCAGCGGAGGTCGGTCCGGACGGAACTGCAGTCCCGCGCTCGGTGACCGTCGCAGTCGGTCCGGCGTGCCAGCGGGCCGAGCGGCGGTCGAGGAGGGCCGTTTCGGTCGTCGAGTCGCGTGCCGTAACGTCGCGTGCCATGCAGTGTTCAATGCATGATTACCACTTGAAAAAGGTACCGACTTACATTCAATGCTAGCTTGCCAATTTAAGTATAATGGCCGAACGGTCGGACTCGCCGGTTCTCGGCCACTCGCCGCCGTTCGACCCCACGCTGGCATCCGATATAAGTTCCTCCCCGCCGAAGACGGCGCGTAATTCGAGCTTTCCTCCTCGGCCAGTCGGTGAAACGGAACGGAACGGTCGAACCGAGGAGCGAGGCGAATCCGAAAAGAGCGAACCGGGGAGAAATCGAGGAGACCGAACCGAGGGGTCTGACGAGCGAGACGAGTCGCGAACCGCGGAGAGGAGCGCGGTCCGTGACGAGGGGACGAGGGAGGGCGACGAGCCGGGGGAACTGCGAGGGAGTCGTCGGGGGAGTCGTGGCGGGGACCACGATGGAGGGGTGGGACCGGCGGGGACCGTACGTGGGACCGCGAGGGTCCCGAGTCGGAAATCGGGGGAGCGTCGGCCGAGCCGGGTCAGGACCCGTCCTCGACCCGGACGCTGGCGGGGCCGTCGAGGCTGAAGCCGGTGATCTCGCCCGAGAAGCGGTAGCCGTCCTTGCCGCCGAACACCGACCCGGTAATCTCGCCGCTCGAAACGCTGTCGTTCTTCTGGATGGAGCCGAGTTCGGTACTCTTGCGGGCCGCGCCGCTGACCTCGAAGGTGTAGTCGGCCGCCTGCCGCGGGCGGTTGGCTCCGTCGATGACCAGCTTGTTCGGGAGCGTCAGGTCGTCCACCGCGACTTCGTCGCCGCCGAGGCGGAGCGTCCAGACGCTCTCGTCCAGACTCACCGCGGTGATCGCGCCATCCACGTAGAAGGCGTCGCCGTAGCCGTTGCCCGCCACGCCGGAGACCGTCACCGTGCCGTCGCCGTTGTCGGTCACGCTGTCGGCCGCTTCCGCGGTGTGGCCGCCGTCGGGGGCGGTCGCGCGACCGCGGACGCTTCCCTCGACGGTGAACTCGTACTTGACGCTGGAGGCGTCGTCGGCGGGGACCAACTCGAAGAGCGTGCCTGCGGGTTGGGCCGCGGACCCGTCGTCGGATTGGTCGTCGGTCGTGGTCTCGCCGTCCGTGGTCGTCTCGTCGCCCGTGGTCGTCTCGTTCGCGGGCGACGAGGTGTTCTGCGACGAGTCGATTTCGCCCGAGGCGGCCTCCTCGGCCGACATCGGGACGCTCGCGGGCGGGGTGAGGTCCGGGTCGCCCGAAACGTTGACCTCCTCGACAGGTCCGGTGATGGGACCTTCGACCCGGCAGTTCTCTAGCGTGCCCGAACCGCCGTCACTGGCGAAGACGGCGTGTGAACCCTGAACCGAGATGTCGCAGTTGATAGCTTTGATTCCGGACTGTTCTTTGAACCAGAGACCGCGGGCGTTGACCTGTCCGGACTGGTTGGACGAGACGGCGTCCTGACTCTCGACGTGGATGACGCTGTCCTTGATGTAACAACCGGGCGCGCCGAGCCGACAGTTCTCGATGTTGTTGTTCTTCAGGTAGGCGTTCTCCACCTGCGTCGCGCCCATGCCGTGACTCTGAGAGACGCCCGAGTGGGACATGTACATCCCGTCTGCCGACCAGCCGCTGATGTTGACGTTGCGAATCGTCACCGTCCCGTGGTTGTCCCAGTCGGACATCGCCGCGTGGCCACACCGGTCGGCCGCGCCGTCGCCCATGTAGATGTTCTCGGCCAGCGCCTCGCCGTCGTCGGTGCAACGGAGGTAGAACGTGCCGTAGGTTCCGTTCCGGTCGTTGTTCTCGCCCTTGACGCCGACGTTCCGGACCGTCCAACCGCTACCGTAGGTCAGGAGCTTCACGTGCGCGCCGTCGGCCGTGATGTCGATGAGTTTGTTCTCGAACGTCTCGCCCGCCCGGACCTTGATGACCTTCCGGCTGTTCGCGGGGACCTTGATGGTGTCGTACTCCGCGCCTTGGGCGGCGTTCGCGGAGACGCCTGCCGCCCCGACTGTTGCCGCTGCCGCTCCGGCCATCTTCAGGTACGAGCGGCGGTCGAGTAGCGATTCGTCCGAACTGCGGTCGCGTGCCGTATCGTCGCGTGCCATGTATTTCTCAATGCGAAACCAGTCATTCATAAAGCTATCGACTTCGGTTCAATGCGACATTAATGATTTAAGTGTTATGGCCGGTCGCGAAACGGTCGGAACGGAACGGTCCGAAATTCCGGAAACGCTCGATTTCCGTGTAGTAACGGGAGCTTAACCGGGCGGTCGCGGTGTAGGACGTGTTTTCGGGGTGACAGACGGCGCATAACAAAGGCCGAACGCGCGCTGGGATTCGGTACATGGCTGACCGCCCGCAGGCGAACGTGGAGACGCTCCTCGTCGGAGTGGACGCGGGGTGTCGGCCGGTCCTCGACCCGCTGTTCGAGTCCGGCGCGCTCCCCAATCTGGCGTCGGTGTTCGAGTCGGGGGCGGCCGGGCCGCTGGAGTCCCAGATTCCGCCGTGGACCCCGAGCGCGTGGCCCTCGCTGTACACCGGCGTCAACCCCGGCAAGCACGGCGTGTTCGGGTTCCTGACCTTCGACGGCTACGACTGGGACGTGGTGAACGCGACCCACGTCCGAGAGCGAACGCTCTGGGAGTTGCTGGACTACCACGGCAAGTCGAGCGTCGTGGTGAACGCCCCGGTCACGCATCCACCGAGCGAAATCGACGGCGCGATAGTGCCGGGCTACACCGCCCCGGAGGAGCCCGACTGTCACCCCGAGGGACTGCTGGACGAGGTTCGAGACGAGATCGGCGAGTACCGCGTGTACGCCCCCCGAGACGCCGAGGAGCGAGCGAAAGTCGAGTGGTACGAGCGACTGGTCGAGATGCGCGGCGAGGCGTTTCGCTACCTCGCCGACAGGTTCGACCCCGAGTTCGGCTTCGTGCAGTTCCAGCAGACCGACACCGTGTTCCACGAGTTCCCCGGCGACGACGGGAAAGTCCGAACCGTCTACGAGGCGGTGGACGAGCAGGTCGGCGAGATTCTGGAGACCTGCGACCCGGACACCGTCATTGTCGCCAGCGACCACGGGATGGGCGAGTACACCGGCCACGAGTTCCGGCCCAACGAGTACCTCCGCGACGAGGGACTGGTCGAGAGGACGACCGAGGGCGAGGGGATGCCCACGTGGTCCACCATCGCGGACAACCAACTCCAAGACGGCACGGCGGGGAAGGCGGGCGACGAGGCCGACGACTCGCCGAGCATCGCCGAGCGAGCGGTGACGGGCCTCGCCAGCGTCGGCGTCACCAGCCAGCGAGTCTACAACGCGCTCGGCGCGGTTGGTCTCGCGGAGTTGGCGGCCCGCCACGTCCCGACCGACGTGGCCCGCGCTGGCTCCGAGCAGGTCGATTTCCCCGAGTCGAAAGCGTACATGCGAGACCGCATCGAACTGGGCGTCCGGGTGAATCTGGCGGGCCGCGAACCCGAGGGCGTCGTCCCCGACCACGAGTACGACCGGCTCTGCGACGACCTCGTGGAGGTGCTGTCGGACGTGACCACGCCCGACGGGAAACCCGTCTTCGAGGAGGTCGCCCGGCGCGAGGAGGTGTTCTCCGGCCCCTACGTCGAGGAGGCTCCCGACGTAATCACGGTTCCGCGCGAGTACGACGAGTTCCTCTCGACGCGGGTCGGCGACGGCCAGTTCGGCCCGCCGAGCGAACCCTACAACCACAAGCGAGACGGTATCGTGGCGATTTCGGGCGAGGGAGCGACGCCGAGCGCCGACCTCTCGGGCGCGCACCTCTTCGACGTGGCACCGACGATTCTGGCGACGATGGGGGTTCCGGCGGCCGACCGGATGGACGGGTCGGTCCTCCCGGCGGTGGGGTCGGTCGGCACCGAATCGTACCCCGCGTTCGACGCTGGCGAGCAGGAAGCGACCGACGACGGGGCCGTCGAAGCGCGACTCGCGGACTTAGGCTATCTCGAATAATATGAGCGTGACAATCGAGCAGGAAGGACTCAGTATCGGACGTATCGCGGACTTCGACCACCACGATTGGGACGACCTCGTAGCGCGGTCGCCCCAGACCACGCCGTTCCACTATCGGGACTCGCTCGCGGTGCAAGCGACCCACGCGGACGCGGACCTCCACCTCCTCGTCGGCTACAAGGGCCACGAGGCGGTCGGTCTCTTCCCGGTCTTCGAGAAGCGCAAGGGCGGGATGTCGATGGCGTTCTCGCCAGCGCCGGGGCTGTGGGTCTCGTATCTCGGTCCCGCGCTCCTGAACCACCGGAAGCTCAAGCGCCGCAAGCGCGAGCGCCGGACCAAGCGATTCGTGCAGGGCTGTCTCGACTGGATAGAGAGCGAAGTGCGCCCGAAGTACACGCAGGTCCGGTCCGGTCCGCGCTTCCGGGACGTGCGGCCCTTCGAGTGGAACGACTTCGACGTGGACGTGCGCCACACCTACTCGGTGGACCTGACGCCGGGCGAGGAGGACGTACTCATGTCCTTCTCCAGCGACGCCCGGAACAACATCCGGACCGAGGGCGACTATCGGGTCTACGAGGGCGGCACCGACGAGATTCGAGCCATCGTCTCGCAGGTCCGGGCGCGCCACGACGAGCAGGACGAGAGCTACGGCGTGACGCCGCGATTCGTCGCCGACCTCTACGAGCGACTGCCCGAGGGGACGGTCCGGCCCTACGCCTGCGAGATAGCCGGGGAGTTCGCGGGCGGGATGGTCGCGCTGGAGGCGGGCGACACCGTCTACCGGTGGCAGGGCGGCGCGAAACACGACCGCGACCTGCCGGTCAACGACCTCGTGGACTGGGCCATCATGACCGACGCGATGGACCGCGGCGTCGAGAACTACGACCTCGTAGGTGCCAACGAGGAGCGCCTCTGTGGTTACAAGGCGAAGTTCGCGCCCGAACTCCGATCGTACTACGCGCTGGAGACCGGGACGGCCGTCACCAACGCGCTGTCGAGCGTCTACAAGAAGTTCCGGTAAGCGGTCGTCTCCTTTCTCCCCGAGGCGGAGCGCCCGACGATAGCCTCGACCTGCGGAATCACACAGGTCGGGCGTAACGCTCCTCGTCGCACGTCAGCCAGCGCGTTCGGTCGGTTAGTTCTCGCACCGAGAGCGCGTCGCTCCGCCGAGTTAGCCACAAGCACCGCCTGTCGCTCCGGATTTTAACGAGTCGTGGGGGCCGTTAGCGGCTCTGTGGCCCGCGACTAAGCGGCCGGGAACAATACCGGGCGAGGACGTAGCGACTGGCGAGTCGGTCGAGCGAATCGGCCGTGAGACACGATGTCGAGCAAACACAACACCGTCGTCGTCGGCTTCGACGCGCTGGACTTCAGATACCTCGACGAGTTCGAGTCGTCGCTCCCGAACTTCGAGCGGTTGCGGAGCGAGGGCGTCGAGGCACCCCTCGAATCGACGTTCCCGCCGTGGACCGGGAGCGCGTGGCCCTCGATGTACACCGGCACCGACCCGAGCCACCACGGCACCTACGGCTTCTTCGACCACACGGAGGGCTACCCCGACGAGGACGAACTCGTCACGCGCAACCGCGTCCGCCAGCCCGCGCTGTGGAACTATCTGACCGCGCTGGACGAACCTGCCGTGGTCCTGAACGTGCCCGTGACCCATCCGGCCGAACCGGTCGCGGGCCTCCTCGTGCCGGGATACCTCGCCCACGAGGAGGACGCGGGCTACCCCGAGGGAATCCGGAGCGAACTCTCGGCGGCCATCGACGGCGAGTACCGCATCTACGCTGACGCCGAGACGAGCGACGACCACGACCGCAAGCGAGAGAGCTACCTCGACCTGATTCGGATGCGCGGCGAGGCCGCCGAGTACCTCCTGACCGAGTACGACTGGCGAATCGCGGTCGTGCAGGTCCAGAAGACCGACACCGTGTTTCACAACTTCGACGACCGCGAGACGTTCCGACGGGCTTACGAGCGCGCCGACGAAGTCCTCGGCAGAGTGCGCGAAGTCGCGGGCGACGCCAACGTCGTCGTCTGCTCGGACCACGGGATGGGCGAGGTGGACGGCTACACGGTCTATCTCAACGAAATCCTCCGGGACGCCGGGTTCGTGGAGGCGACCACCGACTCGTCGGGGCCGAGCCTGATGACCGAGAAAGCGACGCTGACCGGCGCGGCGGACGACGGGTCGGGCGACCCGGTAGGCGACGGAACCGGTGCGAGTGCGGGGTCGGGCGGCGCGAACGGCCTTTCCGTCACGGGACGGGCCGTCTCGGCCGCGACGACGGCGCTCGGCGCGGTCGGGGTCACGCCGGGCGACGCCTACTCGCTGGCGACCAGACTCGGCGTCGGGGACGCGCTGACCAGCGCCCTGCCATACGAGGCGGTGTCGGCCGCCAGCGAGGGCGTCGATTGGGCGAACTCGACGGCCTACACCCGGAGCGTCGAACTCGGCGTCCGGGTGAATCTGGCGGGCCGGGAACCCTCCGGCGTCGTCGCGCCCGACGAGTACGAGGAGGTCCGCGACGAACTGATCGACCTCCTCTCGGACCTGCGGACGCCCGACGGCGACCCGGTGTTCGAGTGGGTCGCCCGGCGCGAGGAGGTCTACGACGGCCCGTACACCGAGGACGCCTGCGACGTACTCTTCATGCCGACCGAGATGAACCACACGCTCAGCACGAACCTCATCGGCCAGCGGTTCGTCCCGACGCAGGCCCACGACCACAAGCGCGACGGCGTGTTTCTCGCCGACGGCCCGGCGTTCGCCGACGACTCGCGCCCCGGCGCGCTCTCGCTGACCGACGTGGCTCCCGTCGCGATGGCCGCCGCCGGTCTCGACGTGCCCGCGCGGATGACCGGCGAGGTCCCCGACGGCTTGCTTGCCGACTCCGCTTCCCGCCGCGACTACGGCGACGTTCCGTTCGGGAGCAACCGGGGCGACGGCGACTCGGACGACGGCGACCCCGCCGACGGGTCGGTCGAGCGGCGACTCGAAGACCTCGGCTACATCTGACGCGCCGGATTTCGGACGAGAACGCCGGTTTGTCGCGGGTTCGGCCAGTGACTTGCCAGAGTCGGTGTACTTTTCGACCCGGCACACTTTTCGACTCAGCACACTTTTCCACCCGGCGCGTGCTGGCGCGGCCTCACCCGGTGAGGCCGCGCCCACACGCGCGAGGGCTGAGTAGCGCAGTGGAGCGAAGCGACCGAGGCTTGCGAGACGTGACGCGCCTCGCCGATCTGCGAACGTCGTTCGCAGACAACGCAGGCGGTTGGGGCGGTCTGAGGCTGTTGTGGGGCGGTGCTGGGCGGTGCCGTGCAGAAGACTCCTTCGAGTCGGCATCAGTTAGCGGCGCAGTTGTGGTTACGGTCCCGGTACGGTCTCGAAGCACTGCGGTCGCGGTGCTGTAAGTGCAGTGCGGCCGCGTGCTGTGAATGCAGTGCCGTCGAATCTCCGGTCAGAGAGCCGCCAGTCACGAGCCGGTTCCAGCGATTGTTCTCAAGTCCGACTCCCCAGTGACTCCGAAAGACCAGACCCCGACTTCCCGGTGACTCCGAAAGACCGGACCCCGACTCTCCAGCGGCTCCGAAAAACTAGACCGTTTCACCGACCTCGGCCGCGAGACCGTCGAGGAGGTATTCCGCCGACGAGCGCGTCGTCGCCATCGCCACGTCGTGAACGTCACAGAGCCGCAACAGCGCGGCGATGTCCGGTTCGTGAGGCTGGGCGGTCAGCGGGTCCCGCAGGAAGACGATGCCGTCGATGCGGTCCTCGACGACCTCCGCGCCGATTTGCGTGTCGCCGCCGATGCGACCCGACTTCTTGCGTTCGACTTCGAGGCCGGTCTCGTCGGCGATGCGCTGGCCGGTCGTGCCGGTCGCCACGAGGTCGAACGTCGCGAGCAACGACTCGTACTCGGTGGCGAGGTCGATCATCTCGGGCTTCTCGTCGTCGTGAGCGATGAGTGCGACGCGGGGCATACGGCCTCCTCGGTGCGCGGGCGCAAAAGCCTACCCCGGAGAGCAATACTCGCCAATGTCTCCCGACTGTCGAGCCGTAGCAAAGAAAGACGAAGTTAGTTTCGAGTCGTCCGCGCTCGACACGACCCGCTGGTGCGGACGCCCCGCGTGGTCACGCTGGCCTCCTCGCTCCGGATGGCCTCGCCGCCCACGTCGATGGTCGAGTTCCGGACCGCACACCCGTCCGCGTTCTCGACCGCGATGCCGTCGCGCGAGCCGCCGTGCTGGATGCAGACCCGCTCGAAGCGACAGTCGTCGCGCCGGACCGCCCGGACCGCGGTGCCGGTCGTCGCCTCGCCCGAGATGCGGACGTTCCGGGCGGTGACGCGCGTGCGCTTCGGGAGGCGGTCCATGCTCGGGATGGTCTGGCCCGACATGCTGTCGATGGGGTTCCGGAGGCTGAGGGCGTAAGTGTCGGTGTCGATTCGGACCTCGGTGTTCTCTACGGTCACCTCGCCGAACTGGGTTCCGACGACGATGCCGCCCGAACTGTAGGTTCCGGTCAGGTCGGTGATGGCCACGTCGCAGTCCACGATGCGGGCGCTCGCGCCCTCCTCGGCCCAGATGCCGCGCATGTTCGGCTTGTGTTTGGGTCGCTTGGGGTCGTCCACGCGAACGGTCACACCGCGAACGAGCGCGCCGCTGGTCCCGCCGCCGACCCGGACCTGCTCGATGCCGTTGTTGGCGTAGTAGCCGCCGAGGAGTCGGAGCGGGCCGCGGTGGTACGCGGCGTACAGCCCCTCGTGCCAGTCCTCGATGCGGCAGTTCCGGAAGGTCAGCGTCCCGGCGCTCGCGGGAAAGACGTACATCGCGTGGCCGGTGGTCGAGCCGTCGGGGAGCGCGACGTTCTCGAACGTCAACTCGCCGTCGGGGTCGGTGACTTCTATCTCGAACCCGTTCCGAGGAGCGTGGCGGTGCCCGCGAACCGTCACGTCCCGGACCGCGCTGGTCCCGCCCGCGACGCCGACGCGGGCGATGGGCGCGACGCCGTCGGCCCGGCAGTCGATGGTGAACCCCTCGAAGAGGAGGTCGTCCAACCCGGCCCACTTCAGCCAGTAGTTCACGTCTCTGGGCGCTTCCAGAACCGCGTCGTCGCCGACTATCCCGAGGTTTCGGTACTCCGTCGCGCGCCACTCCGCGAGCCGGTAGCGCCCCGGCGGGAAGTACAACAGGGTGTCGTCGCCCGCGCGCTCCTCGACGAACGCCTCCATCTCCTCGGCGTCGTCGGCGTTCACGCTCGCGTCCGCGACGTTCACGACCGTCTCGTAGCCGCGGCGCTCGACCAGTTCGCTCGGCGTCGGCGTGTCGGTCCCGTCGCCGGTCGCGGTCCCGTCACCGGTCGGGGTACCGTCGCTGGTCGCGGTCCCGTCGCCCGGCGTCACGTCGGTCGTGTCGGTCGAGGTGCGCGTCGTCGGCCCGCGGTCGCGCCCGCCACACCCCGCGAGCGCGCCGACCGCCGCGACGGTCCCGGCGGTCCGGAGGTACGCGCGTCTCGTCGCCGAACGCTCGTCGTCGGTCACGTCACCTCCTCCGTCGTTTCGGAGTATTGTTATGTTCGACCTACGACGAAGGCAGGTCCCGCTTTCCGGGTTTGCGTCGGCGTCACCGGGACTCCTCGGCGGGCCGCCCGACGCGAATCCGCGACCAGAGCCACCGGAGCGGCGGCAGGCCGTCGGCGACCCACAGCGCGACTACCGACGCGAGCAAGCCGAGTTCGACCGCCAGATACGGCGACACCTCTCCGCGGGCCAGTCGCTCGACGTACCGGGCGAACAGCGTCCGGACCATCTCGGCGAACCCGACGCCGGTCTCGGCCGACGGGACCGCCACGACCGGCCAGAACAGGAAGTCGTAGTTCGGCGGGCCGCCCACGAGGAGCGGGTAGAACGCGTCGCCCGGCAGGTGGGAGAGGTAGCCGAACGCGAACGCCGCGCCGGTTCGACCCCCGTCGAGCGCGTCTCCGTCGCGCCGCCGGTCGGGGGTCGTCCCGTCCCGCCACCGGTCGAGCGCGACGCCCACCGTCACTGCCAGCGCCGCCAGCGGGAGCGCGGCGAACAGCGAGTGAGCCAGCGAGTGGCCCGAGGGCAGGACGCCGAGCGTCCACGAGAGCGGCTTGTCCACGAGGTCGGGGAACTGCGTCCCGACCGCGAGCGCGACGACGGGCCACGGTCGGGGCGCTCCTCGGCCCGCGAGTCGGAGCGCCAGCGAGTAGCCCAGATAGCCGACCGCGAGGTGTTCCCACGGCCACATCGTCGCTTACCCCCGGCCCTCCTCGGTCACGCGGCGATGCTCGGACGCCCCGGTCAGGCGGTGATACTCGGACACTCCGGTCACGCAGCGATGCTCGGATACCCCGGTCACGCGCTGACGTTCACCCAGACGTGGACGTGGCGGTAGGCGTTCTCGGTCGTCGGGTTCTGGGGCGGGTCGCCCTCGTAGACGAGATAGGTCAGTCGCAGGTTCTCGCCGGTCATCGTCGGCGTGACCTCGTGGGTGGTCCGCCACGACTGGCCCGCGCTCACGGTCGGCGTGAACGTCGCCACCTGCTGGTCTTGGACCACCTTCGGCGCGCTACCGTCGCTACCCCGGACGCGCTGGAGTTCGACCACCACCGAGTAGTCGGTCCGCTCGCCCTCGTGGTTGGTCAGTTCCACGACCAGCGGCCTGCTCTCGCCGCGAGTGAAGTTACTCGGGTAGTCGTCCGCGACGAGTTGGCCCGTCTCGTTCTGCGAGAGGAGCGCGACGCCGGTGTACTGCTGGCCGGGTCCGGGCGCGGCGACGGCGTAGCCCATCGCCCCGACCGCCAGCAGGACGCCGAGCGCGAGGCCGACGTTCAGGGCGCGGTCCGACGCCGGGCCGGTCGAGACCGACCGCTTGGCGTCGCCGAGCCACGCCCGAACCGGGAGCGAGAACCGGCGGTCCGCGGGGCGGCGGAGTCGCCGCACCCCGCCGACGACCGCGAAGACGACGGTCGCGACCGCGACCGAGAGGAGGACGCTCGCGGGCGCGATGGACCACGGCGAGACCGCGAGCGCCACCGCGAAAAGCGGGAGGAGCGCGAGGCTGACGCCGAAGCCGAGCGCGAGGCGTTCGCCGCCAGAGAGGCCGTGCTGGCGCACCTCGGCGAGCGTCGGGTCGGTCCGGGCGTCGTCGGGCGTCGCGCCGGGGAACAGCGCCGAGACCAGCGCGTAGCCCGGCGCGAAGAACAACAGCGGCAGTCCCACGGCGGCCGCCAGCGCCGTCCCGTAGACGCCGGGTTGGGAGAGGACGACCACCGCGAGCGCGACGTACCCGACGACCGCCAGCAAGTCCGCCGCGGGCGCGGGACGCGCGAGTCGATTTCGCCACCTGTCGGCGGGGGTTTCGTGACTCATCGTTCGACCGACGCGGCCTCCTCGTCGGGTCGGGGATACTCGAAGCTGGTTCGACGACTCATTACCCGACTCCAATGTCGGATTGGCACTTTGTTATCTCCCGAGTGTCAGACGGTAAGCCGCGATTACTTCGACGTTCGATTTCCGAATAGCGGTTTCGCGCTCTCTGTTTCCGGTTCGGTCGGTTCGGCGGAATCGGCGCAGGTCGCCCTTGCGAACGTCTCAGCTCGCGCATAACAAAGACCCGAACGCGAATATATGTGGAGTAACGTTCGCTTCGGCGCTCTCTATCCGGAGCGGACAGCGATAATCCCGGATACCGGGACGACGGTCCGATACTATGCTCTCGAAACGCGAAACAACGATTCTCGACGGGGAACGAGTCGTGAAACGAACAGTGTTCGCCGCGGTCTTCGCCGCGCTCCTCGTGGCGGCACCGGCGGTCGGTTCGGTCGGAGCCGCGGACGCGGAACTCGCGGACACGGCAACAACGGACGCGAGTGCCATCGCGCCCGACGGGGCCGGGAACGCCCCCGGTCCGTCCGAGCGATGGTCACAGACGGTCGGCGGCGGCGACGACGACAAACTGGCGACCGGCCTGAAAGTGGACGGCGGCTACCTCGTCGTCGGCTGGTCGAACAGTTCGACCGACGGGCCCCACGACGGCTACGTCGCGATGCTCGACCGCGCGGGCGGGACGAAGTGGGAGCGAAGCTACGGCGACTCCGGCGTGGACCGCATCTTCGACGTGGAGCGAGTCGAGGACGGCTATCTACTGGCCGGGATGTCTGCAGAGGACTCGGGCGACGCGTGGGACGGCTGGCTACTGAAGGTCGGCCCCGACGGCCAGAAACGGTGGTCGAAGACCTACGGCGAGGAGGGTCCCGACGAGTTCTGGTCGCTGGCGAAGTCCGGCGACAGAATCTACGTCTCGGGCTTCAGTGAACGGTGGGGCGACGCGGAGGCGTGGACGATGGAACTGACCGAGGGCGGCGAGACGGTCTGGAGCGAGACCTACGACACGCCGCGCTCGAACACCGACGAGTACGTCAACTCCATCTTCGTGACCGACGGCGGCGACCTCCTGATGACCGGAACCACGACGAGCGACCGGACCGACCCCGCCGACGCGTGGGTGCTGAAAGTGAACGGCGACGGCGACCGCGAGTGGAGCGAGACCTACGGCGGCGCGGGCTACGACCGGGTTCACGACGCGACGGTCGCCTCCGACGGCGGCTACCTCCTCGCGGGCCGGACCGCGAGCGACGGCGCGGGCGAACAGGACGGCTGGATGCTCAAGATAGACGGCGAGGGCGAGATGGCGTGGGACCGAACCTTCGGCACCGACCGCGGCGACGCCTTCTACGGCATCCACAACGACCCCGACGGCGGCTACGTCCTCTCGGGGGCCAAGCACGTCCTCGGCGACGCGGGCGCTGACGGGTGGGTTCTCAAGACCGACGCCGACGGGAAGCGCGACTGGGCGCGGACCTACGGCGACAGCTACTGGGACAAGTTCTGGCCGGTCGTCGAGGGCCACGACGGCGGCTACCTCGCGGTCGGCGAATCGACCAGCTACGGCGAGAGCCGCGATGGGTGGGTCGTCCGCATCGGCGGCCCCGCGGTGGCCGCCATCGAGGACGCCGACGCGAACGAGACCGGGACGACCGTGACCTTCGACGAGTCGCCCGTGCGGGCGGTCACGCTCGCCGACTCGAACGTCTCCGGCGTCCTCGCGGTCGCGGAACGCACCGACGCGACCGACCTCGTGCCGCCGGGCGACGCCCTCTACGCGGTCGAGATGGACGGTCCCACGGCGCTGGCTAACGGCTCCGCCACGGTCGAATTCGCGGTCCAGAAGAGCGCAGTCGAGGCAGAACTCTCGGACGTGCGCGTCGCCAAGAAGACCGCGGAGGGGTGGTCGCTACTGGCGACCAGCGTCGTCGCCGACGAGAACGGCACCGCCCTCCTCGCGGCGGACGTGATGGGCACCGGCACGCTGGCGGTGACGAGCGTGCCCGCGCCCTCGGCGACCATCGACGCGAAGACCGCGGTGCCGGTCGGCGAGTCGGTCGAACTCTCCGCGAGCGGTTCGACCGCCGAGAACGGGAGCGTGGCGGCCTACGAGTGGTCGGTCGGCGGGCAGTCCGCGACCGGCGAGACCGCGACGCTCGCGTTCGACTCGCCGGGCGAGCGCACGGTGAACCTGACGGTCACGGACGACCACGGACTCCGTGACACCGCGACGAAGACGCTGGTCGTCAACGACCGGCCCGAAGTCGAGGTCCGGACGCCCGACGCCGTGACGGTCGGCGAGGCCGGAAGCTTTGCCGCGACCGTCTCCGACGACGTGGGCGACGTGACAGTGACGTGGCAGTTCGGCGACGGCGAAGTGACCGGCACGTCGGTCGAACACAGCTTCGGGTCGCCCGGAACGCAGACGGTCACCGTCGTCGTGGAAGACGAGTACGGCGCGACGGTGACGAGAGACGTGCAGGTCGAGGTCGCCGCCCAGAGCCAGCGGGCGACCGAGACGACGACGACCGACGCCGACGGCGGCGTGCCCGGATTCGGCGTGGCCGTGACGCTGGTGGCACTCGTGGCCGCCGCGCTGGTCGCGGTCCGACGCCGCGGCTGAGACGAGTCGTTAGCCAGCAGTAACTTTTCGTTTCGTTCCGTTTTGCGCCGGTACGGAGCGCGTAACCTCCCGTTACGGGTGGGATGGTCGTGTATACTAAAGACCCTCTCGCGTCTAAAATAGAACCACGAAGACGAAACTTCGGTGATTTACCCTGAGTTGGACACTCCCCACCGCAGAACTGGACGAATCGTTCGAAGACGGCGAAGTCATGTTCGCCGTGGACGACACCGACGACGAGCGCACGTCGGTCATCGCCGACGTGTCGAACGACGAGGCGTATCTGGCGATGCCCTTCGAGGAGTCCCGCACGCTCTCGCAGTGGCGCTAATGCGCCGACCGCCCTCCTTCTAATCCGGTCGCGTAACCGCTTTCGACCGCGTAGCCGTGTTCCGCCGCGCGTCGAGCGCCAGCGACCGCTCGGCGACGCGCCACGGGACGTGTCTCGACCGGACGAGTCTCGCCCCGAATCAGAACTGCCTTCTCGGTCCTCTCCCAACGACGCGACCGATGAACCTGACACTCACGCTCCTCGCGCTGTTGACGGGCTTTCTGACGGGCGCGCTGTTCACCTTCCTCGGTATTCCGCTCCCCGCGCCGCCCGAACTCCCCGGTCTGGTCGGCATCGTCGGCGTCTATCTCGGCTACAAGGCGGTCGAGTACCTCGACGCGGGCATCGACCTCCTCGCGGCGCTCGGATTGGCGGGATAAGCACAACAGGCGGACTTTCTCTCTCGGCGTTCGGTACCCCGGCCGAGATTTGAAATACGATGCCGGGACGACCCTCGACCGGACGTTTCGCGCGGTTCCGGGCGAGGGCGCGCCGCGGGACCGCCAGTCCGACTACCCCGAGAGGGCTGTGCTACGTCTGGGCCGCGTCTCCGCCGTCTTCGCCGACGGTCGTCCCGTCGGTCGGGTCCGCTGGAAATCGGTCGAAGACGGCGGAAAGCGACCGCACGGCACCCGAGCGACTGCCGACACCGAGGCGTCTCCCACACGGCACCGCCACCGCACGGTATCGCCACCACACTGCACGGCACCGCCACCGCACGGTATCGCCACCACACTGCACGGCACCGCCACCACACTGCACGGCACCGCCACCACACAACACCGCATTGCACGGCACCACCACCGCACGCCGGGTCGGAGAGTCGCTACTCCGAGCTATCGGAGAACGAAGCCGGGAGAAACGAAAAAGTCGCTCAGTACGAGCGTTCTTTCGGCTCGTAGGTCTTGTCCTCGCCGTCGAGGATGACCGGTTTGTACCACAGTTCCGGCGTGCCGTCGTTCCACGACAGCATCGTGTGCTTGAGCCACTCGTCGTCCTTGCGCTCCTGATGCTCCTGTCGCCAGTGGGCACCGCGGAACTCGTCGCGGGCCAGCGCGCCGAGCGTGATGGCCTCCGCGAGGTCGATGAGGTTGCGCGTCTCGATGGTGTGGATGAGGTCGGTGTTGAACGTGCGCGAGGGGTCGTTGACGTACACGTCTTGGTAGGCCTCCCGGACCTCTCGGATGTCTTCGAGCGCCTGCTTCAGGCCCTCCTCGTTCCGGAAGACGTTGACGTTCTCGGTCATCGACTGCTGGAGGTCCGCCCGGAGGTCCGAGTGCTTGACGCCCTCGTCTTTCTCCATCAGCTCCTCGATGCGAGTGCGCTCGCGCTCGACGGCGCGGCGGACCGTCTCGTCGGGTTCTACGACCGCCGCGCCGCCGTCAGCGGCCACGTCGTCGCCGCCGTCGGCCACGGCCTCGTCGTCGCCGGAGGGCACCGCGCCCGGTTCGACGGGCGTGTCCAGACCGTCTTCCTCCTCGATTTCCGCGGTCTTGCCCTTCGTAATCTCGGCCTCGCCGAGGTCCGCGCCCGCGGCGTGGCGACCGGCGCGCGCGCCGAAGACGATGAGTTCCGGCAGGGCGTTACCGCCGAGTCGGTTCGACCCGTGGACCGAGACGCAGGCACACTCGCCCGCGGCGTAGAGACCGTCGATGAGCGTCTCGCCGTTCTCGTCGGTCTCGATGCCGCCCATCTCGTAGTGCTGGCCGGGCTTGACCGGCATCGGCTCTTCGAGGCCGTCCACGCCCTCGAAGTCCCGCGCGAGGTGGAGGATGTTCTCCAGTCGGTCGGTGATGCGCTCCTCGCCGAGGTGGCGCATGTCGAGATAGACGTACTCGTCCTCGACGCCGCGGCCGGAGTTGACCTCGGTGAGTTCCGCGCGCGACACCACGTCGCGGGAGGCCAGTTCCCCGGCGTTGTTGGCGTAGCCGTACTCGAACATGAACCGCTCGCCCTCCGAATTGTAGAGGATGCCGCCCTCTCCCCGGACGCCCTCGGAGATAAGGACCCCCGTCGAGGGGAGCGTGGTCGGGTGGAACTGGACGAACTCCATGTCTTCGAGCGGGACGCCCGCTCGGTAGGCCATCGCCGCGCCGTCGCCGGTGTTGGCGACCGCGTTGGTCGTGTGGTCGTACACCTGTCCGGTGCCGCCGGTGGCGAGGATGACGCCGTTTCGGGCCTTGAAGCCCTCGACCGCGCCGGTCTTGATGTCGTAGGCGACGACGCCGTGACACTCCCGCTCGTCGGGGTCGTCGTGGTCCGTGACCGCGAGGTTCGAGACGTACCACTCGTCGTACACCTGAATCCCGCGCTTGACGACCTGCTCGTACATGACGTGGAGCAGGTGGTGGCCGGTCTCGGCACCGGCGTAGGTCGTCCGCGGGAAGGAGAGTCCGCCGAACGGTCGCTGGGAGACGCGGCCGTCGTCCTCGCGGGAGAACGGCATCCCCCAGTGTTCGAGTTGGACCGTCTCCTCGGGGCTGTCCTGCGCGAGGGTCTCGATTGCCGGGGCGTCGCCGAGGTAGTCCGACCCCTTCATCGTGTCGTAGGCGTGGAGTTCCCAGTCGTCGCCCTCGCGAATCGCCGCGTTGATACCGCCTTCGGCCGCGCCGGTGTGGCTCCGCACGGGGTGGAGCTTGGTGACGATAGCCACGTCCGCGCCCTCCTCGTGGGCCGCGATGGCCGCTCGAAGCCCGGCACCGCCGCCGCCGATTACCAGAACGTCGTGTTCGTGCATAGTTTGTAATGTAGTGTTCGAGCTACCAGAACTTGAGGTTCTGCTTGACCGCCTCTCGCTTGAGTTCTTGGATATGCTCGGTCAGCGGGATGTCTTTCGGACAGACGTTCGTGCAGGAGAACTGGGTCTGGCACCGCCAGACGCCGTGTTCTTGGTCCATCACGTTCAGCCGGTGTTCCTTCATGTTCTCGCCCTCCCGCTCGTCCATCGCGAAGCGGTAGGCCTTGTTGATGGCCGCCGGACCGAGATACTGGTTGTCCCCGGCCGCGACGTTACACGACGACATGCAGGCACCGCACCAGATACACCGAGTGGACATCTTGATCTTCTCGCGGTTCTCCCGCGTCTGTCGGTACTCTTCGAGGTCGCCATCCGGGTCCTCCTCGGGCTGGAAGAACGGCTCGACCGCGTGCATCTGGTCGTAGAAGTGTTCCATGTCCACGACGAGGTCCTTCACCACGTCTTGGTGGGGCAACGGCTCGACCCGGACCGGCGCTTCGAGGTCCGAAATCTGGGTCTGGCAGCCGAGGCGCTGGCGACCGTTGATGAACAGCGCGTCGGAACCACAGACCGCCTGCCGACAGGAGTGTCGGAACGTCAGCGTGGTGTCGTAGCGGTCGCGGGCGTAGATGAGCGCGTCGAGGACCGTCATCCCCTTCTCCTTCGGGATGGCGAAGTCGTCGAAGCGCGGTTCCATCTTCCCTTCGACCTCGGGGTCGTAGCGGAACACCTTCAGCTGGAACGACTCGCCCTCGATGTCGGCGGGCGCGCCCGACACCGACTGCTGGCGTTGGGCGTCCCGGTCGGCGCGGCGTTGGTCGCCGTACGAAGCGCTCTCGGTAATCTCGGCCTCGGTCTCGGCGTTGACCTCCTGTTCGGTCTCGGTCTGTTCTTTCTCTTCTGGTACTTGCGTGCTCATGATTACACCATTCCGTTCATGACGAGCGCGAGGTAGGTCCCTTGCGCCGCCAGCGCGAGACCGGCGACGACGAGGAGGCCCTTGACTGCGGTCTTCTTGGTGCCCGTCAGGCCCTGATTCAGCAGTGCGGCGTAGACGCCGTTGACGCCGTGGAACGTCCCGGTCCACAGGAATAGGACCATCGTGACGAGATAGCCCCACTGGTCCATGCGGGCGGTCGTCTGGGCGAACGTTACCTCCGAGGCGTGGTTCAGGAAGTGCAGGAGGAAGAAGTGGAACGCCAACACTACGACGAGGAACGCGGCCGTGACTCGCTGGAGGAGCCACGACGCGCTCCCGCTTTGGAACGACGAGTAGCGTTCGGCCATTAGAACGCTCCCTCCAAGAACGTCGGGATACTCGCCAGTACGATGACGCCCGTGACGACGAGTGATGCGTAGAAGCTCTTGTCCTGCGATTCGAGTCCGAGTCCGAGGTCCACGAACAGCAGGCGGACCCCGTTGAGGATGTGGAAGACGGCCACCGCCAGCAGGCCGACCTCCAGAACCCGGACCACGAGCAGGCTTTCGAGCCCCTGAAGCGTGTCCGTGTACGCGCTCGCACCGGCAGTTGCGGTACTCAGCACGGCGATGTGCGTGAACAGGTAGCCGACGAGTACCCACCCGGTGAACTTGTGGAATATCCAGGCCCACATCCCGGCCGTGAACTCCCGCCACCGGCCGAAGTCTTCGACGAGGCCTCGATTGTACGATTGACTCATACTTGTCCGTTCGGGAGGTTGGACTGTGGGCAAATAGAAGTTTCTACCTGCCGCCAGTCTCGGGGCCTCGGCGCTCGATTTCCCGGCGAACATGTCCGGAGCTCATAGGGATTATCGTAGAACTGCGGAGATTCATCAGCCAGAATGCAGGTGTTGTCGCTCGATTACGCTGAAATCTGTAGCGAGACTCTATGACTTGCTACGATAATCCCTATCAGGCCGACCGCACGCGGTCGAACTCGCGGGCCGTCCGCCGGTAGTCGGCGTAGGTCGATTCGGCCCACTCGCGCAGTTCGGGCGCGTCGGACTCGACCAATGCGCGGGGAATCCCGTCGTCGTCCTCGACCCCGACGTGAACGACCTCGTCGTAGATGCCCAGAAAGTACGGAATCGGGCCGTCGTAGACGAACAGCCCCACGTCGCCGGACGCCAGCAACTCCTCGACTTTCTCGGCGTAGTGGGGTTTCTCACGGAGCTTTTCGGCGACCTCGCGCTCGACCACGAGCGTCTGGCGCTGGCCGTCGCCGACCGCCTCGGTCGCCGTCTCCATCTGGTTGAGTCCGACCGCGGGGAGGAGACCCCGGAACCGGTCGGATTCGGCCACCGCGTCGGCGTGGTAGTTGGCGGGCGCGTAGGGGTCTTCGGGCGTCGAGACCACCACCGTCGCGTCGGCGAGACAGCCGAGGTCGAGGTCGAACTCCTCGACGGGAAGCCACTCCAGCGCGGGTTTGAGCCGATGTATCGTGGTAAGTCGCCGCTCGAAGCGCCGGTACTCCGCCGCGGCGAGTCGGCCGAAGGTCGTCGCTCGATACTGGCCCTCGTCGTAGGCCACGAGGTCGTACGATTCGAGTTCTCGGACGCTCCTATCGACCGTCGAGCGCGAGCAGTCGAGGCGCTCGACCAGTTCGCGCTTGTTCGTTGGCTCCTCGACCAGTCGATTCAGGAGGTCTCCTCGGCGGTCGAGTACGTCTCCCAGTGACTTCTGCTTGTGACTCGAACACACGGTTTCCACCAGAGCGACACGTCTATTCGGTCGGAAATATACGTGTTGGAGCGAATCGCTGGGTTTTCGTACGGAACTAATCAACTCGGTTCGTTCTGTCTTTTTCTCGCCGTGGATTTTATCCTATCCCGGCGGTGCGACTACAAAATCAGAGATTCACCGCCGACTCGGACTCGCTGGCGTCGGCGTGTTCTCGACGGACTCGCTCCGGGCGCGCTCGCGCTTGAGCGCCTTGCGGGTCTTCGCCGAGAGTTCGACCATGTGACAGAGCGGGTTGCCCGGATAGACGACCGGGTTCTCCAAGACGCCGACCAGCAAGCCGGTGAACGGCGCTTCGACCGGCTCTCGGTCGGTCTTGAACGGGTTGGTGATGGTGCAGATGGTGTCACCCTCGTAGACCAGCGACCCGCGGTCGTGGTGCATATCGACCAGACCGCCCGCGTCGGCCCGAATCCACGTCTTCTCCTTGGCGTCGTCGATGACGGTCCGCCAGCCCGGCCACTTCACCGACTCGGTACGGTGGGCACCGTACTCCGAGAGGACGCTCTCGACGCCTTCGAGTCCGCGGTCGATGAACTCCCGCTGGAACCGGTGGGCCTCGCCCATCTCGATGGTGATGGTCGGGATGCCGTAGTCGGTCGCCTCGCGGCGGAGGGTGCCCGAGGGTCCCTCCGACGAGATGATGACGTTCGAGCCGAACGCCTTGGCGAGTCTGGCGACCTCGGGGTCGGCCGTGTCCGCGCGGACGTGCAACATGTTCGTGCGCCCGCGCGTGGACGTATGAAAATCCAACCCGATGTCGCAGGGCGCGACGAAGTTCCGGAATATCTGGTGGGCCATCCGCTTCGCGCTGGTCGAACCCTGCCGACCGGGGAACGACCGGTTGAGGTCCCGGTCGTAGATAGGGAGGTAACGCTCCTGTGCGAGAAAGCCGGGGACGTTCAGGACGGGCATACAGACCAGCGTGCCACAGAGGTCGTCGTGGTTCCAGCCGTGAGCGACCTCTCGGACCACTTCGATGCCGTTGAGTTCGTCGCCGTGGGCCGCGGCCGAGAGGAACACCGTCGGTCCCGGTTCGGCCCCGTTGACGATGGTGACGGGGATGCGAACCGGGTCGCCCAGATACGTCTCGCTGATGCCGTACCGCACGTTCTGGGTCTCACCCGGCTCGACGATTCCGCCGTTGTACGTAAACGCATCCGGGTCAGCCTCCGAACCGGTCATGCCCCTCACTCGGTCCCCGGCCTATATAAAGGCGCGGCAGTCGGTACGTCGGCGACCGATGTTCGCCTTTTTAAGTCGCCGGGTTCAATACGTTACTACAAATGACTGCTGACGGTTCAGGTGTGCGGGTCGGTGTACTCAGTCTTCACAACAGCAAAGAAACCAAGGCGATTCTGAACGCTATCGAGGACCTCGGTCACGAACCGTTCTGGCTTCGCGAGGAGAACACGGCCATCAAACTCGAAGACGGGTCGGTCGAACTCGAACCCGACGTGGACGCGGTGGCGAATCGGCTGTTGCTCTCGAACACCGAACAGCCCTCGGAGGCCGTCGGTCTCGCGAAGATATACGACTCGGTGTTGCCCGTTCTCAACGACCCGAGTTCGGTGATGACCGCCATCCACAAATTCTCTACCGCGACTGCACTGGCCGACGCGGGGATTCCGGTCCCCGACGCGCTGATGGCGCTGTCGAACGACCGCCTCAACGACGGCCGGGACGACTTCGGCGACGAGGCCGTCTACAAGACCGCGATCGGGACCCACGGCGGCGGGACGTGGAAGGTCGGGCCGGACGAACTCGTCAACCCTCGGGTCGGCGACCGCCAAGCCTTCCTGCAGGAACTCATCGAGCGCGACGACACCCGCCACCGCGACCTGCGCGTGTACGTGGTCGGCGACCGCATCGTCGGCGCGATGAACCGCTACGCGCCCGAGAACGACTGGCGGACGAACGTGGCGTTGGGCGGCGACGTGGAGGACGCATCCGACAACCTCCCGCGCGAGGTGGCGGACATCGCCCGCGAGGCCTCGGAAGTCATCGGCCTCGACTACGCGGGCGTGGACCTCATCGAGGGCCACGACGGCTGGTACGTCCTCGAAGTCAACCCGACTGCGGGCTTCAAGGGACTCTACAAAGCGACCGGCAAGAGCGCCGCGCCCTACATCGCCCAACTCGCCATCGAGCGCGCTGGCGGCACGGTAGACGAAGGCAAAGTGCGGGACCTGTCGGCCACGCTGGACGACTCGGTGCCCGCCTGTAAACCGATGCCCAAGGAGACGGGGTCGGGCGAACCCATCGTCATCGGCTACACCGAGGAGGTCATCCTCAGCGGGACCAGCGGCTCGGAGACGGTCCTCGCCAAGTCCGACACGGGCGCGACTCGGACCAGCATCGACACCAAACTCGCGGCTCAAATCGGTGCCGGACCCATCAAGTCCATCGCCAAGGTCAAGTCGGGGTCCAGCAAGTCGAGTCGCTCCCGGCCGGTCGTGGACGTGGTAGTCGGCGTCGGCGGCAACCGACACACCGTGACCGCGAGCATCGAGGACCGCGGCCACATGGAGTACCCGGTCCTGCTAGGTCGTGACATCCTGAAACACTATCAGGTCAACGTCCAGAAGCGCGTGAACTCCGAGGAGGAGACCGAAGAAGAGGAGTAACCGTCGTCTGCTTCGTCGTCCGTCTTCCCGCAGCGTCTATTGGTAACACCTAGCAGAGTAAATATTATACTTCTCTCTATTATAATATGTTTTCGATGAGAAGCACGGGTGCTCACATCGACACCGAGCGTGCGTCGGGAGGCGAACACGGTCCTGACACGCCCGGCAGTAGCGTACGCGACCCCGCGCCGTCCGGTCCGCGAGCGGGCGAGTACGACCGGTTGATGCAGACGCCCGCGTCGGCGCTGACCGCGGCCGACGTACGACGCCTCTCTGAACTCCGTGAGCGAGCGGTCGAGAGCGGCGACGACACCCGTGTCGAGGCGATAGACGAACAGTTGGGCGCGTTCCTCGAACTGCTCGACCTACCGACGGACTCGTCGGTCGAAGCCGAACTCGAAACGCTCGAACCGTCCGTGCCGTCCCGTAGCGAACGGGTCGCTCTGACGGTCGTCGGTCTCTCCTGCGGGGCCGGTATCGGATTCGTGATGTCGGGACCCGACGGCGTCCTCGCGGGTGCGCTCCTCGGCTACGTGCTGGTCTCGCAGGTCCGAGCGCCGGAGGTGCCCCAGCGTGACTGACAGCGAACTCGTCCGTCTGTTCGTTCAGGGGTTCGTCCCCGCGCTGACGGTGACGGCACTCGGCGTCCAGTTTTTCGTTCGATACGGTAGCCGCGTCAATTCGTGGCTCTCGGACTTGGAAGAGGACATCAAACGGAAGATTCGCATCCAGTTCATCGAACCGCTCAAGGACCGACAGCCGGGAATCCGGACGGTGGACGAAGTCGATCTGCCACTGAAGTACATCCGAAGCTGGGGCCTGTACGTCTATCGGCGACAGTACTACAAACTCGCCGTCTGGAAGGCCTTCCTGTTCTCCGTCTTCGGTGGACTGTGCTGGATTTGCGCGTACCTCCTCGGCCATCTGTTCGCTCCGTCGGCGACCGTTCTCAACGCTCCCGTGACACTCGACGTGGTGACCGTCCGCTCGGCACTTCGTACCGCAGGTCTCGTCTCGGGTCTGCTCTTTGCCTTCTTCGCGTTCGTGGTCGTCCTCAAATTCGAGTTCACCGACGACAAAACGTCGGTTCCGCATCCGAAGGATTAACCCCAAATTTTTGGCCGTAGCCGTCGTGTTCTCACCGTCATGACCGACCGACCCGCCAGACAGACCCGCGCCGCGACGAGTCGCCGCCGCCAGTCGTGGTCCGGGTGGGGCGAGGGGAGCGTCGACGAGAAGGACGGCGTCGGGGTGTTCCTAGACGACGTGACCTACGTCTTCGCGGACGTGTCCGTGTTCGGTCTGCCCCTCCTCGCGGTCGTCCTCGTCTCCGGGGGCAACGAGTGGGTCGGACTCAAGACCGCGGCGCTGGTCGCGTGGCTGACGACGGTCGGGGTCGGGGCGGTGATTCGCGGCGGGTGGGTCACGCCGCTGGCGACGGACGCGCCGGGGTGGGTGGCCGTGACGCCGTGGCTGGTCGTCCTCCGGGTACTCTACTACAACGCCGCGCTCGCGCTAGCGGCCTACGGCGGGCGTGCGCTCGGGGTTTCGGTCGCCTCCTCGGTGACCGGGTCGCCGTGGCCCTCGCTGGCGACGGTCGGGTTCGCGCTCCTCGTCGGTGCGCTCGCGGCCGCGCTGTTTCCCCGCGTCGCCGAATCGTTCCACGCAGTCGTGATGGAGTGAGTCCACCCCGCTTCCGAACTCGACCTGACCGGAAGGCCACACGCTCATCTTGCTCCGGTCCCTACGAGTCGCCGAATGACCGACGAAGCAATCGCCGCGCTCCGGGGCGACGACCACCTCGGACCGCTGGTCGCCGAGTACGGACCGATGACCATCGAACCGGCCGAGAACTTCTACGAGCGGTTCGTCGTCTCCATCCTCCGCCAGCAGGTGTCGATGGCCTCCGCCGCGGCCACGCGCGAGCGACTGTTCGACCGGGTGGAACCGACTCCCGAGGAGATGCTGGCGGCCGACCCCGAACTCCTTCGGGAGGCCGGACTCTCGCGCCAGAAGACCGAGTACGTCCGGAACGTCGCCGAGGCGTTCCTCGAAGAGGGGTACTCGCGGGAGTACTTCGCTGGCGTCCCCGACGACGAGGTGCTGGCGGAACTCACGTCCATCAAGGGCGTCGGGACGTGGACCGCCAACATGCAGTTGATGTTCTCGCTCGGGCGACCCGACGTGTTCCCGGTCGGCGACCTCGGCATCCGGAAGGGAGTCGAGCGCCTGTTCGACGCCGAGATGACCCGCGCCGAGATGGTCGAGACCGCCGAGCGGTGGGCACCGTACCGGAGCTACGCGAGCCTCTACCTCTGGCGAGTCGACGAGGACATCACCGAGAGCGTCGGCGAGGTGACCGAGAACTGAGAGGAGGGTCGTCAACTGCGCGAAGAGCGGTCAACTGAGACGAGAGCAAACGAGCGAATCGAGAGACCGCGGATGCGAGAGGAGCAAGCGTCGATTCGGAGGGCCGAGTGCGTCGGCGGGGACCGACTCTGGCGGGGTCGTTCGGAGTCTCGGCGAGCGGGGCGAGTGCGTTGCCGGACGGTTCGACGGGGTCTGACCGGGCAGTCCGGTGGAAGTCCGACCGGACAGTTCGGCGGGGTCCCACCGAGCGGTCGAGGAGGCTACGACCGTCTCGGGGTGAGTCTCGCGGCGGAGAGGGCGTCGGGCGCGAGTTCGGACGGCGGTGTCGGGCAGTCGGTGGTGCGGGCGGTCGTCGGTCGTCGCTCAAGCGACGTTCTCCTCGGCGGCGGCGAGGTCGAGGTACGTCGCGAGCGGCATCCCGTTGTTCTCGGTGAGCGTCACGTACCCCTCGTCGGCGTCGAAGGCGACCGCTCCCGCTTCGTCCAAGCGCGGGAGCTGGCTGTGGTAGAGGTCGGCGAGAACGAGCTGGGTGTCCACCTCGCCCTCCTCCCACGATGCGACCTGTTCGGCCAACTCCTCGACCGACATCGAGCCGCTCTGTTCTCGAAGGGAGTAGAGGACGTACCGACGCCGCTTGTCAGAGAGGAGATCGAGCGTGGCGTCGAGTGCGGGAGAGATGCCACGGTTCCCCCCAGCGTGGCCGTCGGTCACGTCCGGAGCATCCGTATCCATCATGCAAGTGCTACTGCAAACTCCGGGGCAAAAAGCACGGTACCTAAAGGATTAGGTAGTCGGGTCTTGGCGCGGTTCGAGCGGCCGACGCTCGACTCCGACCCGCCGGTCGAGTCGGGTCCTGAGGTCGTCGGGTCGCCGCGGAACGCACGCTGTCGGGTCCGTCGAACGCCGTCGGAACCCCTTAATCCCCCGAGCGTCTACCGACGTGTGCGTACCTCAAGTCCCCGCCCGAGCAGTCCCACTCGGGAGCGATGACAGCGCGGAGAACCCGGGTACGCGACATAGCGGGTTGCACCCCGAACAGCACGCCCGGCACGAGGGTTTGCCAGCAGACTCGGCACGCCGCCACGGGATGACGCTGGAGGTTAGTGTTCCGGGCGACATTTCGGTACTTCGTCACCGTCGAGCGGTGACTGTGCTTTTACTCGTCAGACCCCTACGACTGATAATGACGATACAGGAGAATCGGGAGCGTCCCGAGGAGTCCGGGGGAGCGCAGTTCGGGGGCGAGCAGTCCGCCGTGGAGGGGACTCCTCCGGACGCCGGGGCGTCGCCAGCTATCGCCGTCGAGGGACTCCGCAAGCGGTTCGGGAGCGGTCCGGAGGCGGTGACCGCGGTCGATGAGGTCTCGTTCACGGTCGAGCGCGGGTCTGTCGTCGGGTTGCTCGGCCCCAACGGCGCGGGGAAGACGACGACCATCAAGTCGATTCTGGGGATGGTGCTTCCCGACGAGGGGTCGGTCCGGATTCACGGCATCGACGTGTACGACCAGCCTCGTCGCGCGTACGCGCACGTTGATGCAATGTTAGAGGGCGCACGAAACGACTACTGGCGGCTTACCGTCCGCGAAAATCTGCGGTACTTCTCGACCATCGGCGGGGTAGACCCCGACTCGATAGCCGACCGTCACGAGCGACTGCTGGCAAAGTTGGACCTCGCGGACGCGGCCGACCAACCGGTCCGAAGCCTCTCGCGCGGGATGAAACAGAAGGTGTCGCTGGCCAGCGTCCTCGCCAGCGAGGCCGACGTGGTGTTCTTGGACGAGCCGACCCTCGGGCTGGACGTGGAGAGTTCGCTGACGCTCCGGCGGGAACTCCGGCGCATCGTCGCCGAGCGCAACCTCACCGTGGTCGTGAGCAGTCACGACATGGACGTTATCGAGGACATCTGCGACCGCGTGGTCATCATGAACGAGGGCCGGGTCATCGCCGACGACAGCGTGGGGAACCTGCTCCGCGGCTTCGACGCGCGGGGCTACCGCGTCACGAGTCCCGACTTCGACGAGACGGTAGTGGCCGACCTGCGGGACCGATTCGAGGTGGCTGGCGTCGAGGAGATGGGCGACCGGACCCGCGTCGAGGTGGCGACCGACAGCGATGGGTTCTACGCGCTGACGGCGTTCCTGCGGAGCCGCGACGTGACCCTCGACAGGGTCGAGACCGTCGATTGGGACCTCGAAGACGTGTTCGTGGAGTTGACGGGAGGCGACGAGCGATGACGGACCTGCGACGCGATGCTCCGGGCGAGACGGGCGACGCGAGCGAAGTGACTGCACCGCGACCCGCGGGCTACCTGCAACTCGCGAAGATGGTCCTCTACCGGGAGTATCTCCTGTTCGTGCGTTACCCCGCCAACGCCATCGGCGGCATCGTCGTCTCGCTGTTCTTCTTCGGCCTGCTGTTCTACGGCGGCCGGATGCTCGCGGGGCAAGCGATAACCGACTCCATCGAGGGCATCGTCGTCGGCTACTTCCTCTGGACGCTCTCGGTCGGAGCCTACTCGGCCATCTCCAACGACATCGGGAGCGAAGTCCAGTGGGGGACGCTCGAACGCCACGTCATGACGCCGTTCGGGTTCGCGCCGGTCGCGTTCCTGAAGGGGGTCGCCAAACTCGTCCGGACGTTCGTCACCTCGTCGGTTATCCTCATCGCCATGTTGCTCGTGACCGGGACGACGCTCACCATCGACGTGCTGACCATCGTCCCGGTCGCGGTCCTGAGCGTCGCCTCGGTACTGGGACTGGGCTTCGCGGCCGGGGGCGTCACGGTCCTCTACAAGCGCATCGGGAGTTGGCTCAACCTCCTCCAGTTCGGGTTTATCATTCTCATCTCGGCTCCGGCGTTCGGACTCGGGTGGACCAAGTTCCTCCCGCTCGCGCTCGGGAGTTCGATGCTCCAGCGCGCGATGGTCGACGGTGTTCGGCTCTGGGAGTTCCCGCTCGCGGACCTCGGGGTTCTGGTCGCCACCGCGGTCGGCTACGTGGCGCTCGGCTACGCCGTCTTCGAGTACGCCACCCGGCGCGCGCGACGACTCGGCGTCCTCGGCGACTACTGAATCCGTTCTCTCGGCGACGGTCTCCTCTCACCCGTAACCCTGATGTGACGCGCCGAGGTGCTGTCAAACGTGCAAATCAACATCATCGGTAGCGGCTACGTCGGGACGACGGTGGGGGCCTGTCTCGCGGACCTCGGTCACGAGGTGACGACCATCGACATCGACGAGGAGGTCGTCGCCGCCATCAACACGGGCGAGTCGCCGATACACGAACCCGGACTGGACGACCTGTTGGCGGAACACGTCGGGGAGAACCTCTCCGCGACGACTTCCTACGACGACCTCGCCGAGGCGGACGTGACGTTCCTCGCCGTCCAGACGCCCTCCCAGTCGGACGGGAGCATCGACACGGGACCGCTCCTGAGCGCGGCCGAGATGACCGGCGAGGCGCTTCGCGATACCACGGACCGTCACCTCGTCGTCGTCAAGAGTACCGTCACGCCGCCGAACGTCGAGGAGTTACGGAACGCGGTTCTCGACGGGGCGGGCAGTGCGCGCGACCACGTCGAGATGGCCGCGAACCCCGAGTTCCAGCGCGAGGGGTCCGCCGTCGAGGACTTCCTCGACCCCCAGAAGATCGTCTTCGGCACCGACTCCGACTGGGCGACCGACCGACTCCGGGCGGTGTACGCGCCGCTCGTCGCCGACA
This sequence comes from Halorussus salinus, assembly GCF_004765815.2. Lineage (NCBI taxonomy): Archaea > Methanobacteriati > Methanobacteriota > Halobacteria > Halobacteriales > Haladaptataceae > Halorussus > Halorussus salinus. The sequence continues at coordinate 743,502 of NZ_ML974128.1, forward strand.
GCGACGCGAACGTGGTCGAGACGGACCCCGAGACGGCGATGATGGTCAAGTACGCCAACAACGTCTTCCTCGCGTCGAAGATCAGCCTCATCAACGAACTCGGCAACGTCTGCAAGGAGTTCGGCATCGACGCCTACGAAGTGGCCGACGCTATCGGGATGGACGACCGCATCGGCGAGCGATTCCTCCGGTCGGGGGTCGGCTGGGGCGGGTCGTGCTTCCCGAAGGACACCGCCGCGCTCATCGACACCGCGCGCGAGTCGGGGTACGAACCGGAACTGCTGGACGCCGTCGTCTCCGTCAACGACGAGCAACCGAGCCGGATGGTCGAGTTACTCACCGACCACGTGGACATCGAGGGACAGCGAGTCGCGGTCCTCGGACTGTCGTTCAAGCCCGGTACCGGCGATATTCGGAACTCGCGCGCCATCCCGGTCATCGAACGACTCGACGACCTCGGGGCAGAGGTCGCGGCGTACGACCCGGTCGCAGTCGAGACCATGCGCGAACGCTTCCCCGACGTGACCTACGCCGATAGCGCGGCCGATGCACTTCGGGACGCACACGGCGCGCTCGTGGTCACCGACTGGGACGAGTTCGCGACGCTCGACTCGGAGTTCGACGCGATGGCCCGTCCCGTCGTCGTGGACGGCCGTCACGTCGTCTCGCGACGCGACGGTCTGACCTACGAAGGTCTGACGTGGTAAGCCGCCGGTCGTTTCTTTCGATGCTCTTCCGGAGTGTTTCGGGCGGTTCTCCTCGGTTCTTCACGCGCAGGTGTGGAGCGTCGTAATCCGGCGTATCCCGTCGGCACTGATTTGGGGTTCACTCGTTTTATCGACACGTTTCGATTACTGGTGTGGAAGACGTTCTCCCTCCTCGTGAAAACGTTACCCACTGACGCTCTGATTCGACGGTCTTAAATGTAACCCGGCCATTCGTTGGAATGCGAACGAGGTCCGGTGGTTTGGGCCTCCGGGAATCGGCGAAAAACGACGCCTTTTTACGGCGTCTACGCCGATTCTCGCAATCGACACCAATCCGTAGCCCTTAACTGTACTGGGGGACTTGGACTGAGTAGACGCGGCGTCCTGCGATTACCGACGCTCGCGAGACACTCAATCCGATGCCCTTAAGTGTAAGAGGGTACTCGGATTGGATGTGACGAACCTTCGGGGGTCTTCCCACCGAAGGACGCACACGGTTCGACGCCCTTAAATGATACGGGCACATTGAACCGTAATGCAGCGAAAGACACGACGTGATTTGCGAAACGTTCGATTCGTTTCGCAGTCTCGGACTGAGCGAGGTTCGATGGGTTTAAGACCAATCGAACTCAACGTTCGGGTCCGAAGGAAATGAGGATTCCACCCCTGCGGTCCGCCGTATACGATGGAATCTGATGTTAGCCCTGGTAGTTCGGTGACACTCGGTCGGTTACGACCGGTGTCGTTGAACTAACGGACCATTAGAAGATAGACACGATACATGTGTCTCCGCCAGAAACCCACCGAGCCACTACGCGCTCGGCAACCATTCCGGTTGATCCTGCCGGAGGCCATTGCTATCGGAGTCCGATTTAGCCAT